>NZ_AUJH01000003.1:0-448600 GCF_000424125.1 Butyrivibrio sp. FC2001 | reverse complement strand
GTGCGCTTATGCGGTATTAACAGTCGTTTCCAACTGTTATCCCCCAGTACGAGGCAGGTTGCCCACGCGTTACTCACCCGTCCGCCACTAAGATTTAACAAGATTCCGCCGAAGCCTCATCAGCGTTAAATCTCCGTTCGACTTGCATGTGTTAGGCACGCCGCCAGCGTTCATCCTGAGCCAGGATCGAACTCTCACGTTTAAATGTATCTCATCACCGAAGTGACTTGATCGTTCGTCTGACCAGAACTTAAGCTTGGCTTTTGTTCTGTCCGTTTTACCTTTAGTTAGGTTGTTTTGTTCTCTGAAATTTCTTTTTGGAATTTTCAGGGTTGCATTACTATTTTATTGTCAAAGTGCATCTCATCGATGTTACTGATGAGGAACGCAGAAGGAGGGATTTGAACCCTCGCGCCGCTGTTAACGACCTGCACCCTTTCCAGGGGTGTCTCTTCAACCTCTTGAGTACTTCTGCAAAAGTGTTGACTTATCTCTTCACTCTTCAATTTTGAGCGGAGCGAGAGGGATTCGAACCCTCGTGGCGTTGCCGCCAAACGGTTTTCAAGACCGCCTCGTTATGACCGCTTCGATATCGCTCCATATTTCTTATTGTCGCTGCTGTGAGGTGTTTTCCTCAGCAGCGAAATTTATTATATCCATAGGAATATATAATGTCAATATTAATTTTATTATTTTTTTTATTTTTTTCTGAGCAGTATAGATTCAGCTAATGTAATGTCTTCCGGAGTGGTGATTTTGATATTGTCATAGGAGCCTTCAACAAGCTTAACTCTGCGCTTTCCGAGGGTTTCCATCACCATGGCATCGTCAGTAATATTTACATTATTATCGAGTAACTCCTGCTCTTTTCTTGCAAGCTCTTCATACAGATCAAGAATTTCAGGATACAGGAACACCTGTGGAGTCTGTATGAGCCAGGTCTTATCTCTGTCAGGTGTCATCTTTGCAAAGCCATCTTCGTCGGATATTTTGATAGTGTCCTTTACAGGCATGCCAACCACGCATGCTCCATACTCCTTTACCGCGTCATATGCTCTTTTCAGCATTGAGTCATCGACAAAGGGTCTGGCACCGTCGTGAATAAAAACAGCCTCCGTATCTGCGGAAGCTGCCTCAATGCCAAGTCTTACGCTGTGATATCTGGTACTGCCACCCGGTACGATAGCTTTTATCTTTTTATAATTCTCCGGATTGATGATGTTATCAGTTACATAATCTATATCTTCCGAAGGAAGTACAATTACTATATCGTCAATAAAGCTGTTTTCAAAAGCATCAATTGCATAGAGAAGAAGGGGACGTCCCTTTATCTCCATGTATTGCTTTTTTACGCTGCTCTGCATTCTGCTGCCGCTTCCGGCTGCCAATATTATCGCTGTTGTCTTCATATTATGATCTTCCATGGTATCTTCTTTCCCTGTTACCAAGTGGCAAATTGGGTACTGCATTCAAATCCATTCCGCTGCGGGAACCCTTTAGATATTCATAATAACCAGCAGCACCTATCATTGCTGCATTATCTGTACATAATACAGGTGAAGGTCTATAGAATGTATAACCTCTATTGTTACATTCCTGTTCAAGTCTTTCCCTGAGCGCTGTGTTTGAAGCCACGCCGCCAGCTATAGCTATCTTCTTACATCCATACTCTGCAGCTGCCTCCATGGTGTGCTCTGTAAGCACATCTACTACTGCTTTCTGGAAGGATGCCGCAACATCATTTTTATTTACCTCTTCGCCCTTCATCTCTGCCTGGTTCAGGTAGTTAAGGACTGCCGATTTCAAGCCACTAAAACTGAAGTCATAGGATTTCTCCGTGGTCTTAGCCCTGGGAAAATTAATGGCGTCAGGATTACCTTCTCTTGCGGCAGCGTCTACCTTGGGCCCGCCGGGATAACCAAGACCTATAGCTCTTGCCACTTTATCAAAGGCTTCTCCCGCTGCATCGTCACGAGTCTGTCCGATAATATCGTATTCACCGTAATCCTTAACATATACAAGGTGAGAATGTCCGCCCGATGCGACAAGACACATGAAAGGCGGTTCAAGACTTTTATCTTCTATGAAATTAGCACAGATGTGGCCTTCAATATGATGCACCCCTACCAGTGGCTTTCCTGTTACAAAGCTAAGAGCCTTCGCCTCGGAAACGCCGACAAGAAGTGCTCCCACCAGGCCGGGGCCATAGGTTACAGCTATTGCATCTATGTCCTCAAGCTTTAGACCAGCCTCTGAAAGTGCAGCTCTGACGCACCCATTGATTTTTTCAACATGCTTTCTTGATGCAATTTCAGGAACGACTCCTCCGTATATTGTGTGAAGCGCAATCTGAGAGGATATTATATTAGATAATACCTCTCTTCCGTTTCGCACAACTGCGGCAGCCGTCTCATCACAGCTGCTTTCTATTGCAAGGATTGTAATATCCTTGTCAGTAGAAACGCTTTCCTTTTCTTCTTCATTTTTAATCGACATAAAGATTACGCCGTCCTCTTCGGTACGGCGCTCAATCTTTTCAGCATTCTTTTCATTCATAGTTTTATTCTTCCGTGCCTGTTGCTTCTGTTACTGTCCATCCCATTATTTTCCAAAGACCCTCTGTGTCTTTACGAAGTACGAATAAGTAATTATAAGATACAGTGTGTGTACCATGTCTTAAATTGATCTTAGCGACAACGTTAGCTATTTCCTCACCATTGTCGCGTTTCTCCTGTAGGTCAGAAGTAAGCACTTCATATTTGGTGATGGAGTAATCTTCTTTCTTTTTCTGATTAACCTCATCCTTAAGCCCGGTGGGCCAGTTATTTTGTGCTGCAAGAAATTCCGAATCAAAAATACCCGCCAATACCGACGCCATTTTATCGAATTCCTCATCACTGTATTGCTGCTTGTACATAACCTTCATGGTACGAGCATAAAGATCCACCACTGTCGGAGGTGTCTTGGGGTAATTCTTTGTAAGGTCTATTGTGGTAATTTTCTGAACCTCTGTAAGCTCTGTTTCTTCTGTAGTTGTATTGGTATTACTGCCTCTCCTTGTAAATATCAAAAAGACGCCTAGTACAACAACTGCAGCCAGAACCATCAGTATGACAGATCTAATAATACCGCCCTTCGTAGACTCGTTCATTGTGCCTCCTCATAAAAAAGTACAATAATTTATGAATCTTCCTCAAACCTTAACGTCACAGCCTTGCCATCTTTTGCTGCAACTGTATTACTAAAAATCTTTTTTGCCTCAGGCAGATATTCCTTGGGATTAACAAGGGACGGGCTGTAATGTGTAAGCCACATTTCCTTTACCCCTGCTTTCTTCGCAAGTTCCGCTGCCTCATATATTGTCATATGCCTGTTTTCTTTAGCCTTCTGCAATTTTTCAGGCTCGCCGTACATTCCTTCACATATGAAAAGATCTGACCCTTCAGCATTTTTTATAATTCCGTCTGTAGGTCTTGAATCTGTAACATATGTAAGATGCAGTCCTTTTCTGTCTTCACCCAATACCATGTCAGGGGTGAAGGTTCTTCCGTCATCAGTATGGATGATCTCCCCCTTCTGGAGCGGATTCCAGTATTTCTGTTCTATTCCATTGGCTCTTGCAGCTTCAACATTGAATTTACCTGTTCTTGCAAGCTGCATTGAATAGCCGTAGCATGTGATATTGTGATTTACCTTAAAGGCTTTGATCTTAAACTCAGGCATTCCCGGCAGTGTGAGTTCGTCCTCATCTCCGGAAATCTCGTGGAACTCGATCTGAAAAGGAAGCTCTGGCGCAATGGTCCGGAGTGCCTTCACTACCCTCTCAAGTCCTTTGGGGCCTACCATTAAAAGCGGCTCTGTTCTCTCAGCATTTCCCATGGTCAAAAGCATTCCGGGAAGTCCTGAAATATGATCCGCATGGTAGTGGGTAAAGCATATCATGTCGATGGGCTTGGGACTCCATCCCCTTTTTTTCATGGCGATCTGCGTGCCCTCACCACAATCTATAAGCATGCTTTTACCGTTATAACGCACCATAAGTGCCGTAAGATATCTGTTCGGAAGCGGCATCATGCCACCCGTTCCAAGTAGACATACATCAATCATTCGTACTATTTCTCTTCCAATATATTATTGCATCTTCCTTTGGACCATCGTAAAATCCGGGTCTTGCACCCTCATTTACAAATCCAAGTTTCTCATATAATCCTCTTGCTGCAACATTTCCGGCTCTTACTTCGAGCGTGAAATCGCCGCATCCGATTGCCCTTCCTCTAAGAAGGAGCTTTTCAAGCATATCGTAGGCTATGCCTCTTCCTCTGCACTCTGAAGCTACGGATACATTGGTAATTTCGCCTTCTCCTGAAATATTGCGAACACCGCATAATCCTACTACATTTCCTGCTTTTTCCGCAACAAGATAAACAGTATCGTCAAGAACGCTGGCTTCAAGGAGCTGTTTCTCGCTCCAGGCCTCGCTTCCAAGACTGACTGCTTCAAGCTGTGCAGCTGCAGTTATATCCTCAGCCTTGAGGTCTCTTATATAAATAGAATCATTTCCTTTTTTATTTTTCTTATCTGTCTTATTCTCAGATGCCTTCTGCGCATCCCCGCCGGCCTTCTTCTCAGCGGCCTCTCGCTCTGCCTGTGATGCCCTTAAGTATTCGGGTGAAAAGCTGTCTGCATCCACAGTTTTTCCGTCACGTAAATATATCTGTGCAAGAGCAGCAAGTGCTGAAGCCCTTTGCCTGTTCATGTGAGCAGGCGCTACTATATAGTTCACCTTCAAAAGCTTCTCAAGCTTATCTCTGTATACCGGTATTCCATCGCCAAGAAGGACAACCGTTTTTCCTATATTATTGAGCTCCTCTGCAATATCCTCTACAGCCATCGCTGCCTGAGCCTTGATTGTCTTCATTGAAAAGTATGTTTCAAAATGTTTCTCATCTTCCTTTTCCGGAACAAAGGTGTAGATTCCTGTATAAACCTGGCTTCTTCTGGCGTCCATCATGGGGCATATCACATTTTCACTTCCATAAAACTGATACGCCATGGCATCAAGAGTCGGCACCGCTACAAGAGGCTTGTCCATTGCAAGACAGAGTCCCTTGGCAGTTGCACAGCCTATGCGAAGGCCTGTGAAAGAACCCGGGCCTGCTGAAACAGCAACAGCATCTATTGTGTTAAGGTCAAGTGCTATTCTCTTCTTAATCTCCTCCATCATAGGAAGAAGAAGCTCTGAATGTGTAATCTTGTGCTGGATTGAAAACTCGGAGAGAAGTCTGTCGTCCTCCATAACGGCGACGCTGCATACAAGACCGGATGTATCAAGTGCAAGAATTTTCATATTTTATCTATTATCTATCGTCTCAAGTGTGATGCGGCGATAGTCTGTTCCTTTCTTCAGATCTTTCTCAATGCATATCTCCGTGTATTTTTCAGGGAGAATATCTTCTATAAGATTGGCCCATTCAATAAAGCACAGTCCCTGTCCATAGAAATAGTCCTCATATCCTATTTCATCCATCTCACTGACATCACCAATTCTGTAAACGTCAAAGTGATAAAAAGGGATTCGTCCCTCATCATAAACCTGAAGTATTGTAAAGGTAGGGCTGTTGACAGGTCCCTCTATTCCAAGTCCTGCAGCTACTCCCTGTGTCAGGACGGTTTTGCCCACGCCAAGATCTCCTATCAGTGTATAAACTGATCCGGGCGCAGCGGTCTCTCCTATTCTTTTTCCGAACTCGAAGGTTTCCTCCGATGAATTTGTTTCTAATATTGTACTCATATAATCAGAATATTCCAGCGTCTGAAAAAAAGCAAGTCGGACAGGAAAAGGTATTGACGCCGACTACATCTGTTATATAATGGGACTAGTAAAAATAATCTTCGGGGCAGGGTGTAATTCCCTACCGGCGGTGACTGTTATCAGAAGTCCGCGAACCGCTTCGGCGGCCGATTTGGTGAAATTCCAAAACCGACAGTATAGTCTGGATGATAGAAGATGCGTTTTATTTCTATTCCCGAATCAGCATCTATGTTGGTTCGTTTTTTATTTCAAGATAGAGCGCGCGTAGTCTAGTCATTATCCTCCCCGACATAATCAGGAGGAAAACACCATGAAAAACAATTTATTAGCTTCAATTGCAGAAAATACCGTTCTCGTATCGATTTTCATTCTGTTAATTGTCACTATGTTCGTAGCAGCAAGACTGGCAGAGAACTATGTTGCCAAAAAGACCGGTGAGGAAAATCCAGGATTGAGCACCAGAAAAATGGTTATCATCGGTATCTTCTCTGCTATATCTGCAGTGCTGATGCTCTTTGAAATTCCGATGCCCTTTGCTCCAAGCTTTTACAAGCTTGACCTCTCAGATCTCCCTGCAGTGATCGGTGGTTTCGCATTCGGCCCTATGACAGGCGTTATGATCGAGTTTATCAAAATCCTTTTAAACCTTATCATTAACGGAACACAGACAGCATTTATCGGAGAGCTTGCAAACTTTGTAGTAGGCTGCAGCTATGTACTTCCCGCTTCAATCATTTATATCTTCAAAAAGAACCGCCAGACAGCATTTATTTCATGTCTTACAGCAACAATGATAATCACAATCGTAGGAAGCTCACTTAATGCATTCTATCTTCTTCCTGCATTTGCAAAGCTCTATGGCATGCCACTTGATGCTTTGATTGGTATGGGAACAGCTATCAATCCTGCAATCAGCAACATGTTTACATTTGTTCTTTTCGCAGTTGCTCCCATAAACCTCTTAAAGGGCGGCGTATTAAGTACTATCACAATTCTCGTATACAAAAAGATCAGTCCTATTCTTAAAAACACAACAATCGTATCAACCAGAAAAGCAGAGACTGAATCTGAAGCATGATTATATAGCCGTTTATAATTTGTTTATCGTTTTTTTATAGCATGAAAATGGCGCCTTTCTTGACTTTTACATTAGTGAACCATAAGATTAATTTGTATCTATATTCACTGATGACTGTCAAAGAGGCGCCTTCTTTATGAAAAGATTGATTACTAAAAAACTGGTTCCTGGCATGATCTTGTCGGACAATGTGTATGCGCATGATAATAATCAGCTTATATTGCCCAAGGGTTGCGTGCTGGATAACCAGGCCATTACTAAATTATCTTTTTATTCCGTATTGAATGTTCTTGTTGAAGACCCTCCGGAAGAGATGGTCTCCCCACAGGACAACAGCCGTTCTTATGCAGCAAGACTGCGTCAAACCCAAGAATTCAAAGAATTTAAAAAAGACTTCGAAGACTGCGCCTCAAAATTCAAGGCAGGTATCGGAGATCTCATAAACGACAAGGAGCATTTTGATATCGATTCTATCATATCTCCTATTTATGATCTGGTTCGCAAGGGGAACAGTTCATCCAATCTGTTTGATATGCTCCACAGCCTGAGAACTTATGATGACGCCACCTATGTTCATTGTATAAGCGTTGCCATGATATGCAATATTCTGGGCCAGTGGCTAAAAATGAGTGACGATGATATTATGATTCTCACAGAGGCAGGTCTCCTTCACGATATCGGAAAACTGCTTATTCCAAATGAGATCATTACAAAACCGTCAGGGCTTAGTTCCGATGAATACTCAGTAGTTCAGACTCATCCCGCTCAGGGGTATATGATCCTTACAGACCTTGATCTTAGTGATCACGTAAAAAACGCTGCGCTTATGCACCACGAGCGCTGCGATGGTACTGGATATCCCGCACACCTGAAAGGCCCTCAGATAGATTTCTTTGCAAAGTGCGTATCTATTGCGGATGTATATGATGCCATGACCTCAGCAAGAGTGTACAGAGATCCTCTTTGTCCGTTTATTGCAATTGAGATGTTTGAATCTGAGGGATTGCAGAAGTACGACACAAATGCCATCATGACCTTCCTTCAGAATATTGTTAATACGTATCTGCTCAACAGGGTAAGATTAAATGACGGCAGGGAAGGCGAGATTATTTTCATAAACAGGGATCATCTGTCCAAACCTACGATTAAGATCGACAACGATTATCTGGATCTGTCTCAGCACTCGAATCTGTATATCGAGGAAATTTTGTAATAAAAATAGTATTATAGTATAGAAAAAACGCCGCAACTCTGCGGCGTTTTAATTATGCAAATCTAAGCTTGAACTTCTGAAGCTCTTTATCTGTATCAACCTTCTGGATCTGAGCACCAAGCTCACGAAGCTTCATATCGAGGTCCTCGTAACCTCTCTCGATGTATCTGATGTCCTCTACAGTAGTAAAGCCCTCAGCTGTAAGTCCGGCAATAACAAGTGCAGCTCCGGCACGAAGATCAGGTGCAGCAACCTCTGCTCCAGTATACTGATCAACGCCTTCAATAATAGCTGTACTTCCTTCAACCTTGATATTGGCTCCCATTCTGGTAAGCTCATCAACGTATTTAAAACGATTCTCGAAAAGAGACTCTGTAACAAGACTGATTCCACTTGCAAGTCCCAGAACAACTGTAATCTGAGGCTGCATATCCGTAGGATATCCGGGATATGGCAGTGTCTTAACGTGAACACTCTTAGTACGCTTGGTAGCTACTACTCTTACCGCATCATCAGATTCAAGAACCTGACATCCCATCTCGATAAGCTTAGCACTAATAGACTCTAAGTGCTTAGGGATGACATTCTTGATTGTAACATCACCCTTAGTAGCTGCTGCAGCCATCATGAATGTTCCGGCCTCAATCTGGTCAGGGATAATTGTGTACTCTGTACCATGAAGCTTCTCAACACCCTTAATTCTGATAATATCAGTACCGGCACCCTTGATATCAGCACCCATACTGTTAAGGAAGTTGGCAAGATCAACTACATGAGGCTCCTTAGCGGCATTCTCGATAATAGTCTTACCTTCTGCCATTGATGCAGCCATCATAATATTGATAGTCGCACCAACACTGGCTATATCAAGATAAATATGATTAGCTACAAGCTTATCAGCATGCGCATTTATCATGCCGTGCTCGATAGCTACGTTAGCTCCAAGTGCAGTGAAGCCCTTGATATGCTGATCGATAGGTCTAAGACCTATATTACAGCCACCAGGCAACACAACCTGAGCATTCTTGTATTTTCCAAGAAATGCTCCAAGCATATAGTATGATGCCCTTATTTTCTTAATGAATTCATTTTCAATTCTAAAAGAACTAACCTGAGATGCATTGATTATAACAGAATGACGCCCTGTTCTCTTAATAAGGACTCCAATGCTCTCCATGGCCTGAAGCATTACATTAGTGTCTGCTTCATCAGGCATATTATCAATATATACAGTCTCATCAGTCATGGAAGCTGCTGCCAGAATAGCAAGTGCAGCATTCTTCGCACCACCAATCTCGACCTCTCCTACAAGTGGTGTTCCACCTTTAATAACGTATTTTTCCATAATTTCCTAATATTCACGCCTTTGTGAATTTACTAGTTGATAAACTTTCTCCCCTATTTTTATTAACGGCTTATGTTATACCACAAATAAACGCATTTGTAAAATCGGAAGGGTTAATTCAGGTAATTAAGCGGATTAACCTGCGAGCCATTTATCAATATCTCGAAGTGGAGATGCGCTCCGGTACTGACACCAGTGTTACCACTAAGTGCTATCTTCTGGCCCTGAGATACTGACTGTCCGGGCTTAACAAGAATCTTGGACAGATGTCCGTATCTGGTCTCTCTTCCATCAGAATGGCTGATATAGACAACATATCCATATCCTCTACCCCAACCGGCTCTTGTAACAACGCCCGCATTGGATGCCATAACCGCTGTACCTACAGGTGTAGCCCAGTCTATACCCTTGTGGAATGTGCTTGCTCCCTTGGTAGGCGCACTTCTTCTTCCAAATCCTGATGACTGTCTTCCTCCGGAAATAGGCTTGATATATGTAGGAGGCACTATAGTTCCTCTCTCAATGATTTTTGGAACTGCCTCATAGGTCACCTCTTCCTTCTGAATATCGCGGCCTATCTCACTGTTATTTACATAAGAAAGCTTAGCTACTACCTTTCTATGACCTGCTGAAGGCTCCTGTACAACTTCCTGTCTTGTCGTATACCAGGAATCATTATCCTTATAAATTATATCAGCCTCATAGTCCTCTTCGTAGTACTGCTGGGTAGTGTAGACCACTGAAAGCTCCGGTTCGGGAACTGTTACTATGATCTCGTCTCCTACTCTGATTGTGGAATTCTCATTCTCTATGGTCTCATTCATGGCAATAAGCTGATCCAGCGGAATTCCATAGTCTTCCGCTATAGTTCCAAGCGTATCACCTGACTTAATTTCGTAAATCTGATTTGTCTCCTGATCCTTTGTTACCTCATCTATAGCTGTAGCTATATCAGTAATCTCAGATGCAGGAAGATAGCTTTCAACTACCTCGACCTTGTCTCCAAAATCAATGGATAAAAGGCCCAGCTCGTAATCATCAAAATCCTTTTCCTCGATTAGAGGCTTGATCTGACTAAATACATCAGAAATAGCCTGGTCCAATCCAGCTTCAGGAAGCTTGATCTCCTCATCCTTGGTAGCTTCCTCCACTGACAGGACCTGAGATGTCAGAACATTGACCTCTCGGGTAGGGTCAGTCACCAGATCAACCTTGTATTTGTGCTCAGTATCATATCTGTTCAGCGCTTCATCAAGGAGTGTAAAAACATCATCCTTACTGGACAAATTCACTGAATACTTCTTTATCTTTACTGTATATGAACGCTCCAGTGTCGACGAAATGTTATTCTGCAACACCTCGAGCATCTTTTCTCTAACTGCCTTCTTAGAATCTACCTGTCCAAATAATACTTCCCTGCCCTCAAGGCTTAAATCTGCCTTTGCAAGAACCAATTCCTCGCTTCCCTCTGCAAGCTTTCTTCTGGCGTCCCTGAGGCATTTCTCAGCCGCCTGTCTTGATGCGAGTGTTCCTACCTCAACTCCGTTCAGGGATACTGTGAAGATATTATCCCCAGTGTTTTTTACCGGTGAAAATACGGGTAATATCAATATTATCCATGTGGCAATAGCCGCTGCAGCGCCTTTTATCAAGCCGATTCTAACTTTTTTATGTCGTAAAAAACTCATTCTTAAACCAAACCTATAATTCTTAAAATCATCAGTACAAGATCAGCAGCAGCTACCAGGAATATCAAAACCGTCAGGGGCATAATTCCACGATTCTTAGCTCTGTTTGCTCTTTGCATGGAATCAAGCTGTCTTACGAGCACTGTGAACTCGCTTCTGATAGCCTCCATCTGCTTATTAAGATCTTCTTTTATCGAATCAAGCTGCTTCTTCTGTTCATCAATAACAGAAGCCTGTACATTTCTGTAAATGCGCACACCAACATCATGGGTTGCTTCGTCACTTTTATTAAGACGATCGCTTAAGTTCTCCTTAAGCTCCTTTATTGCATTGTCCAACTCCTGGGCACTTACCTCTGACTCAGCCTTCTCAGCCTTTAGATCTTTGAGCACATCTTCTATGGCATTCAGTCTGTCTTCCATGTTTTTGGCATTTTGACGAAGAACACCCATCTCTTCTTCATACTGCTTGTTCTGATTCTCAATCTGCTCTCTGTGAGCAGCCTCAGCAGCTGTATTAGCCTTGATCATTTCCTGTGCACTGATCTTTCCTGCAATTTTACCCATTATGTTTTCCATGGCTCCTCCTCTATAAACATGAGTATACACATAGTTAGTGCTTTTTCATTTTACAGTCAAATACTAGATTACATCATTTATGCATTTCGTACAATAAAACATTTGAATTGGTACTTCTTTTGTTTATATTAACCTCTAGTTTAAACTTTGTTAATATTTTGTTCATAATTCATTGTTATAATTAGACAGAACCAAGGAAAACAAGGTTCATTTGCGAAGCTCTAACAGTAGCTCCGAAAGATAGATAAATTTTTTCATAATAGCCCGGGTGCCGAGAGGTGCCTGGGCACTCCTCATTAATAGGCAAATCACAGGATGATTTTACTCATCCTGAGGTGTAATTGCCTGTATTTCTTCATTAAGCGACAACATTCTGTCATCAAGCTCCGCTACCATTCTTGCACATTCAAAAAGCTGCGCTTTTATATTGGCAGGCGCTTTTGTTTCGAATTTGTACTGTATTTTATGCTCAAGGCTTGCCCAGAAATCCATGGCTACTGTACGGATCTGAACCTCAACCTTAACCTCCGCTGTATGGTCTGATAAATATACAGGAACTGCCACTATCATATGGTAGCTGCGGTATCCGCTGGTCTTGGGATTCATGATATAGTCCTTTATGGTAAGGACCTTGATATCCTTCTGATTGCTTATCATATCAGCTATTCTGTATATATCTGATGTAAAGGAACAGATAATCCTTATTCCGGCGATATCATTAATGTATTTCATCATATTTTCAAGCGTAGACTCATAGCCATGGCGTCTAAGCTTCTTAACGATACTCTCCGGAGTCTTTATTCTTGATTTTATGTGCTCTATAGGATTATATCTGTGTACTTCCTGAAATTCATCATTCAGTATCTCTATTTTTGTGTTAATCTGCTTCAAAGCAGAATTATATAATAGACTGACTTCTTCCCAGCTTTTTATATCTCCATCTGAAAATCTGGATTCCATAATGATTCCCCCAATAAACTTTGTTTAATGTTCCCAATACGCTTTGTTTAGAGAGCAGGCCTTCACAAGTCCCTTAGGAAGTCTTTTATACCTTCTTCCCATTCTATAGCCTGCAAATCTAAAGGTGCACATAATTATATAGTGCGGAATAAGATATGCTTTACCAATATGTCTGAAGTGCTCGATAGTATCCCTGACCATTTTCTTTCCTTCAGATTCTGACTTGATTCCGGAAAAGATCTCAGGATGATCAGTCTGTGATACTCCAAGGTCAAAATTCCTGTGGAACTGCTGTGCACAGGAATAATTGTGGGAATGAATCACTCCCGCATCCGGCACATAGCAGATAGCATAGCCTTTATACATAGCATTACCTGCATAGACCATGTCCTCGTTAAAAATAGCTCTGTGCAAAAAGCCGCCAATCTTATCGAATACATCCCTTCTATACATGGCACAGACGTTAGAGCAGAAGAAGGTCTTTATACCAAGCTTGGGAAGGTCTTTGATAGTCTTCCTCATGGGCTCAGTAGGATAATTGAACTTTCTGGAATATCTCTCAGCCAGATTACAGTCTGACTTGGGATACTGTCTTGCGTAAGCTGCCGCAACCTGCGGATCCTCAACAGCCTTAACCAGATTGGATATCAACTGGTAATCCCTCGGAACGGCATCCTGAGTGATCATCAAAAAGAAATCTGCGTTAGACAGACTTACTCCAAGATTCCTTGTCTCGCCATGATCAAATTCCTTCTTGGAAATGTGATGAACTACTATGTTGTCATACTTATTTATAGCGTCCATCGCATCCTTTTTCTCAACCAGATAGCGCTTCTCTGTATTAACTATTATTATTTTTTCAGGTCTGTATGCCTGCTTCTCGAGTTCATCGATGAGCATTGAAAGCTCTGAACCCGGCTTATATGTTGGTATTATTACATCTACTGTATACATAGTTATCCTCTATGTTGGATTCCAAATAGAATTTCACTATAAGGTTGAAAAAAGCCCCGGCTGATACCGGGGCCAAGTGTCAAACTTTATTACCTGTCAATATACTCATCCGTATCAGCAGCAATCTTCTGACTATACTTTTCTACACTGGAAGATACCTGATATTCCGTGTCCTCAAAGAGGAACTCGTGGAGCCACTTAACATTGGAAGCAAGATCAACAGGAATTACGCAACTTCCTTTCTTACCAACTGTTCCGGTAGCTCTCATATCCGCATGCGGGAAGCCATCATTTGCCACTACATTATAATTTGTTATATTGCCTAAAAGCTTAATAATATCTTCAAGTCCAAGAGATGTATAAGTCTCTCCGAACACCTTATTTGCTACATTCTCAAGCTCAGAAATATTAACAGTCTTTGCCTTTTCCAAAATAGCCATAAGGACAGTTCTCTGTCTCTCTGCTCTCTTGAAATCATCTCCGGCTGTGTATCTGATACGGCAGTAAGCTGTAGCCTGAAGTCCGTCAAGTGTCTGCATACCTGTCTGAGTTACAGGAGTATACTTCATTCCCAGCTCCTCAGCCATTGTTGACTGATAATTGTTCAAATGAGTGATCTCATTCTCTTCAATATTGATATCAACTCCGCCGAGTTCGTTTACTACATCTGTAAGACCGCCAAAGCCAAT
This sequence comes from Butyrivibrio sp. FC2001, assembly GCF_000424125.1. Classification (NCBI taxonomy): domain Bacteria; kingdom Bacillati; phylum Bacillota; class Clostridia; order Lachnospirales; family Lachnospiraceae; genus Butyrivibrio; species Butyrivibrio sp. FC2001. The sequence continues at coordinate 434,283 of NZ_AUJH01000003.1, read as the reverse complement.
GGTTACAAAATCAGTGATATCCATATCAAGGTTCATGTTCAGCATGGATATAGCCTGCTGGGGTCCGCCAGCCTTGTAAGCTGCATTACATTTTGTATATGTATCGTTACTAAGATTAAGATATGTATCACGATATACAGATACAAGCTTGATATCGCCTGTTGCATTATTAATTGAAGCAATCATTATGGTATCACTTCTGGTGTTCTTATCAAGATCACCTTCTCGGGAGTCTACACCGAAGAGAGCAATGTTAGTATATCCTGTCATCTGCTCATTTTCTTCGACACCTGTGTTAACACTCTCTGCAATCTTTTTCTCATCAAGGTTAACCTTGCCAACCTTATCAACCTTAATTCTTCCAAATAAAGTCCATACTATAAAAAGAAGTATAAGGAGAACAACAATCTCAACACCGAATATTATAAGTGCTCTCTTTGTGTTCTTCTTTCTGCCTCTTCTGCCTGAGTTTCCACTCCTGCGATTCGACATATCATAAATCTCCTTTGAATTTTTAGTCTTCACTGCCCTATTTTGCCACAAAAATAATAATTATACAAGCAAAAGTCATTAATAGGCGTTTTTGTTGATAATGCCATGGAATATAGTTCCAATCATAATTCTGATGTCAAATTCCATAGACCAGTTTTCAATATAATAAATATCAAATTCAATTCTCTTCCTTATGGAAGTATCACCTCTGTAGCCATTTATCTGAGCCCAACCGGTAAGACCGGGTCTTACCTGATGCTTAACCATGTATCTCGGTATTTCCTGTCTGAACTTCTCTACAAACTGAGGCCTTTCAGGTCTCGGCCCTACAAGGGACATATCTCCAATAAGGATGTTGAACAATTGCGGAAGCTCATCAATACTATGGGATCTCAAAAATCTTCCTACACCTGTTACTCGCGGATCATCCTTTGTGGTCCAGCCCTTTTTCTCAGCCTTTTCAGACTGGAGCTGCATGGTACGGAATTTGTACATCATAAAGCTCTGACCATGAAGACCAACCCTCTCCTGTTTGAAAATAATAGGGCCGGGACTGGACAGTTTAACCGCTATTGCAGCTATCAGCATTATAGGCGAAGAAATAATTATTCCAATAATTGATCCGATAATGTCAACTATACGCTTAAGCAATACGTTAAAGCCATTAGTCAACGGAACATATCTTATATTAATAACAGGAAGTCCCAATATCTCCTCGGTATAAGGATTACTCGGGAAAAGGCTGGTGTAATCCGGAATGAACTTCGTATGTATTCCTGACTTTTCACAGTCATCTACCAGTTCCTCAAGTCTGTCGTATCTATCCAGAGGCAGTGTGATGGTAATCTCATCATATTCGTTGCTCTCAAGAAGTTCAGGGAGCTTATTTATAGTAGATATTACCTTAACTCCATGATAAGTAGTTCCAAGCGGAACTGTATCATCAAGTATTCCGCTAACCACATATCCCCACTGAGGATTGTTGTTAATTCTGCTGATGTATCCTTCCGCACTTCTGGAATAACCTACAAGAAGTATGTGCTTCAGGTTATAGCCCTTACGTCTGATATATCTAAGGAACCTTCTGAGTAATATCCTGGATAAGCTCATCAGGATCACATTGATAACAGCAAACATGATTATCATCGTACGTGAGAAGTCAATCTGCTTGATCATGTACAATGCAACGAAGAATCCTATAAGTCCTATTACATTCGCACGAAGGATATTATACAGTTCATATCTCATCCTCGTGGCACGCCTGGGTGTGTAGAGATTGAGCATATTGTAAAGAACCATATATGCGGGCACCAAAAAATAGAGGGCAGTAAAATATGTCCCCATTGAAAGGTAGCCTCCCTCCGGCCCTGAAAAAGGTGATTCAAATTTCAGATAAAAAGCCAGCATATAGGAACAGGCCACAATTATGCCGTCCCCAGCGACGTGCAGCATGTTCAGGTTTTTCTGATTATCCTTAATCATATCTATTTCATTCTATAACATTTTATTTTATCCAACAAGCCTGCGAACACAGTTAACAAGTAGCTCCAGCTCAATGCAGAGGTAGTTTTTCAGGTGTCCCTTTTTATAAGGAACCTTCTTGTCACTGTTCTTAATGATCTTCTTCACCCCTACTGCAAGCCCGTGGAGATAAGCAATGCCAAGTCCTTTTTTTATAAAGTATATTTGCTTTATTACAATCCCCAGAATTATAAGGGGAAGGTTTATCAAAATCTGTAAAAATGGCATGTTCTTATATATCAGATATAAGTTGTTACCAGCCGTCAGTTCTTCCTTAAAAACGTTATATCTTGATCCGCTTGTGCCGCTTCCTGCGTGATAAACAACTGCAGAAGGCTCATAGAGATTTTTGTATCCGTAAATCCTGGCTCTGTAGCCCACATCCACGTCCTCTAAGTAGCAAAAGTGCGCCTCATCAAAGCCACCGATCTGGACCAGAGCATCCTTTTTATATATGGCAGCTCCGGCACAGGCAGATGTTATGGATGCCTTCTTATCATAGTTCTTGTTGTCCTTATCTCTTCCCGGTGAAAATGCCCAGCCAAGAGCGCAGTATAAATCGCCGGAATCATCAATGTTATGAGGCTCCTTCATCTGGAGCATCTTGGCTCCGACAGAAAACACATTTCGTTTTCCATCTATGGCCTTAAGCAGATTTTCTGTCATTTTCTCATCTGAGACAGTGTCGTTATTTAAGAGCAGAACATACTCGGTTTTAGCGAGATTTATACCAACATTTACGGCATTGGCAAATCCAGTATTACTTGTAAGCTCATGGATAAGTACCTTGGGATAACGATCTTCATGTTTGGCAAGATTGTTTCTCAAAGTCTCTATTCCGCTGTCAGTTGATCCATTATCTATAATTATAACTTCTGAACTTACACTCTGCTTCCTAAGACTTCTTAGACACTCATCAAGAAACTTCGCTCCGTTATAATTAGGGATAACTATTGTTACTTTATCACTCACAATAAATAACCCTCTTTATCAAATCATTGTCTCATATCTGGGATCCCATAACACCTTGTATCCCAGCTGTCTGACAGCCTGTCCGAATCGTATACTTTTCTCCCTGATCTCGGCATCAGTACCTATCGATTCAGCTTTGATGCTCTTTCCCTCAGTTGTATCCTTATATGAAACGCCGAATATCTCCTTGTAGAGATCTGTCAGCTCCTGTCTGATTTTCATACACCTTATATCTACAGCGTCTGTATTCTGCTCAAGAACTGCAAGATGCTGAAAACCGCCACTAAAGCCCTTGGGAAGTCCATCAAATCTCACCTTGCCATCAGCTCGGTAATTGCCGCCAATCATAGTTCCGTTTTTATCTACGATCTTGCCACCGACCACGCCAATATCCTTTCTAGCCGTAAAGATATTATCAGTATAGTCAACACGATAAAATCCCACATGCTTCAAATGACTTACAGAAGCATTGATACCATTTGCTTTCAAAAAATCCTGTACCGCACGTTTGCCAGCATCATAAGCATACATCTTACTTCTGGGATTAGCAGAGGTTGAGCTGTCATGACTACGCCAATGGTACAGCACTTTTGGAATATGGATGATCTGCTTCTCATAGTCTGTTGTCCACATAATTCTTCCAACAGCCCTTAGAAAAAGATCATAATCCTGAGCGCCATCATACTCACCCCTGAACCTGCAGGTATGAATAACATCCGATCTTATTGTAGTAAAATGACAGATGTAATTATTCGACAAGAAAAGATCGGGATTAAACTTCTTTTTCCTGTGGTACTCAAAGAACCTGTCACCTTCTGCATCGCACTTATCCTCGTCAGAATAGATTAGTCTCGGATAATTCTTGATTGCAGCGATAGCAACCTCACACAGTGCATCAGGTGTGAGGACGTCATCGTGATCAAGAAGCGCCATGTAATCACCACGGGATGCATCAAGTGCAGCATTTGTATTTTCAGAAATACCGGCATTGTTTTTAAGACGAATGTGCCTTATCCTTCCGTCCGCTGCAGAATACCCTTTTATTATCTCTGTCAGAGGATAGATAGCTCTGCCCTTTGATACTATCGGAGCCTCAGCCAAAATGAGCTCCCATTTACCATAAGTCTGATTCTGGACAGATTCTATCATCATCTTTAGAAATTCTCTGTCAGTATTGTAGCAGGGCACAAGGATACTGATCAGTGGAAGCATCTTGGATTTATCTGCATTATTAAGGAGCGACCTATACCACTTCCTCTGCTTTTCAAGTTCTTCTTCAGTAGGAGGTACATAAGTATAGTTATCGCTTCTCTGATCCCGCAGCCTCTCCATAACAGCAACCGCTGTGTTACCTATGCCGTTTCTTCTGGCGTATGCAATTGTCTTTTTAATACTATTAATCATATTTATAAAAAGAGGGCTGTCAGGCAAACCGACAGCCCTGCTAAAAGGATCTTTATTATTATTCTATAAGAGCTTTAACAGCAGCAGTAAGTTCATCCTGCTTCTTAGCAGCATCCTCAAGGCTTGTACCCTTTACACCCATGTAGAACTTGATCTTGGGCTCGGTTCCTGAAGGACGTGCACAGCACCATGAATCATTATCAAGAGCAAAGTAAAGAACATTTGACTCCGGAAGTCCTGTCTTACCCTTCTCACCTGTCTGAGGATTGATGGTCTCGCCTGTCTTATAATCGCGGAACTCTTCTACAGTCCACTGACCAAATGTCTTAGGCGGATTGTTTCTGAGCTTATCCATAAGTGCAGCGATTTCCTTTGCACCCTCCATACCCTTCATAGTGATGGAGTACTGACCTTCCTTATAGTAGCCATAGTCTTCATACATATCAACCATAGCATCCCAAAGTGTCATGTTGTTCTTCTTGCAGTATGCAGCTACTTCGCAAAGCATCATAACAGCTACGATCGCATCTTTATCACGGGCATGTGTACCTGCAAGGCATCCATAACTCTCCTCAAGACCGAATACATAATTGTATTCCTGATTGTTCTCTTCGAAAAGTCTGATCTGCTCACCGATATACTTAAAGCCTGTAAGAACTTCGATATAGTGAAGACCATATTTCTCAGCAACTCTTCTAGCCATGTTTGTTGTAACAATAGTAGTTACGAACGCAGGTCTCTCAGGCATTGTGCCTGTAGCCTTTCTCTCACGAAGAATGTACTCGCCGATAAGCATTCCTGACATGTTTCCTGTGAAAGGTACATACTCGCCAGTCTTAGTATCCTTAGCATATACACCAAGACGGTCAGCATCGGGATCTGTAGCAAGAACGATATCTGCGTCCTTTTCCTTTGCAAGCTCAAGAGCAAGCTTGAACGCCTTAGGATCCTCGGGATTAGGATAATCAAGAGTTGTAAACTCAGGATCCGGAAGCTCCTGCTCAGGAACAATATATACATTCTTAAATCCAAGCTCTGCAAGAACTCTCTTTACAGGAACAAGACCTGTTCCGTGGAAAGGAGTATAAACAACTGTAAGCTTCTCAGCCATTTCCTTGATAACATCAAGATGGATGATCTGCTTCTTGAGCTCAACCATGTATGCGTCATCAATGTCTTTGCCAATGATCTCATAGAGACCAGCCTTCATGGCATCTTCCTTAGACATTGTCTTAACATCGTTGTAATCTGTGATAGCCTTAACTTCTGTTATGATACCTGTATCGTGAGGCGGTGTAACCTGAGCGCCATCCTCCCAATAAGCCTTGTATCCGTTATATTCCGGCGGATTGTGGCTGGCTGTGATCATAACTCCGGCAATACATCCAAGCTTTCTTAAAGCAAATGAAAGCTCAGGAGTAGGTCTGAGTTCATCAAAGACATAAGCCTTGATTCCGTTAGCCGCAAGGCATCTTGCTGTCTCGTCTGCAAACTCAGGTGAGAATCTACGGCAGTCATAAGAAATAGCTACCCCTCTCTTTGCACCGTCTGCTCCACCATTTTTCTTGATGTAATTAGCAAGACCCTGTGTTGCCTTACGTACAACATACTTATTCATTCTGTTGGTTCCGGCACCGATAACACCACGCAGTCCGCCTGTACCAAATTCAAGCTCCTGGTAGAATCTGTCCTGAACCTCATCCCCATTATTACGAATAGCTGTCAGCTCTTTCTTTGTATCCTCATCAAAATATGGATCATTTAACCAATACTCAAGCTGTTTCATTGCGTCACTCATCATCTTCCTCCTTATAAGTGAGGTTTATCCTCAATTATATCTAGTAAATCATTACTACTGTTAAAAGTCAATTCATGCTTTGCCAAAGAACTGCTCATGAATTGCGCAAACTACTGTACCCTTCGATATTGAGTGAAAAGTCACTTCTATCAAGTGAGAAATTCGGATTATAGTACGGATCCCCCTTATCCAGTACTTCCTTCCACTTATTCTTAAAGTGCTCTGACTCCTCATCATATCTTTTAGCATTCTCACCCTCGAGGTCAAGTCCTCTGGATGCTGACTCATAATGATACATCTCAGCAAAAGGAGTGAAAATGTTCAGGTATCCTTTTTCACGTAATTTCAAACAAAAATCAACATCATTGAGTGAAACCCGGAAGCCCTCATCAAATCCGCCAACCTCATCATACTTGGCTCTTGATACCATCAGACATGCCCCTGTCACTGCAGACATGTTCTGTGCATAGCAAAGTCTTCCCATATATCCCAGGTTCATACCCTCCTGTCCGTAATGACAATGCCCTGCTGTTCTGTGGGCTCCAAGTCTTAAAACAACGCCTGCATGCTGAATCTTACGATTGGGGAAATAGAGCTTTCCGCCAACAGCACCGACATCACTTCTCTGAGCATACATGAGCAGCTCTTCCAGCCAGTTTACAGTAATAACCTCAGTATCATTGTTAAGAAGAAGAATATAATCTCCTGTTGAATGCTTTACACCGTAATTAACTACTGCAGAAAAGTTAAAGGCAGGCTTTGATCCATCAGGATTGAGATTGCTCTTATCCTCATAAAAATCAACTATCTTAAGGACACAGCTCATAGCTCCGTTTCTGAGCTCATCATAATAAGCTCTTATTTCTTTAGAAGTACTGCCATTTTCAACAACAATAATCTCATAATTATCATAGGTTGACTTCTGATATATAGAAGTAAGGCAGCGCTTTAAGTCCTCCAGATGCTCACATGTGGGAATTATTATTGAAATCTTGGGTAATCCCTCAACTTCATAAGCGATCTTGAAAATAGTCTCAAATGCTCTGGTACTTGTTATCTTAAAATGATCGTAGCCATGTCTTCTGAGGTGATCGGCTACAGCTCCCCTTGCAGCATCTATTGCATAGCTCTTGGCACTTATGTCAGATGCAACGCTTCCTGCATGGGATCTCCAGTAATATAAAAGTCTGGGAATATGAACTATTTGCTCTGCCGCGTCAGTAAGTCTCAAGATCATATCGTGATCCTGACTTCCGTCAAACTTGGACCTGAACAGCTCTGTACCGTCAAGAAGTGTCCTCTTGAATACACTAAAATGGCAGATATAGTTGTTAGCTCTAAGGTTATCCGGCGCATAATCAGGCTTAAAATGCATCGTTATCATATGATCAATACTCTTACCGGAGAAGGTAGCCTCATCGCAGTAGAGGTAGTCTGCATTTTCTTCATTAATGGCCTTTACGTAATAGTAAAGAACCTCCGGATGAAGAATATCATCATGATCAAGGAGTCCTATATACTCACCCGAAGCAAGCTTTAAACACTCGTTGGTATTACCTGAGATACCGGTATTTTTCTCCAGTCTGTGATAGAGAATTCCGGATTTGTCGGATTTACCACCTCCTGCTCTCGCATCCTTCTGATACTCCTTAACGATGCTCTCCACATAATCATGCTCTGCATCAGAACCATCAGCCAGGCAAAGCTGCCAGTTTGTATAAGTCTGATCAAGAACAGACTCTATCATATCCCTCAGGAAATTCTCGGGAGTATTGTAAAGTGGCACCAGAATACTGATAAGAGGCATCTTTTCAAAGTGCTCAGCTCTCTCAGCTGCAATAGTCTCCTCTGAAGGAAAACTCTCTGTGCCATAATGAACCTTGGCTCTTCTCTCTATCTGCTTGTATTTAAGCTTAGCAATAACGCCGCTTACTGAACCTGCATTCTTCACACGATCTTTCTGACGGATCACAAAATGCATTGCATTTCTTGCAGGTGTGCTTGCTTTCCAGATCGGGTTATTTTTTATGCGGTTAAGCTTAAATTCCAGTTCCTGGTTCTTATCCTCAAGATCAGCTATTCTCTGTGCCAGATCAGCACTCTTAAGCTTCTCTTTTTCATATGCTGTTTTATAATCAAATTCTGTATTATCAGTCATTAACTTATTTCACCTTAAGTAAATTTGCTACCCAGTTTATCAGTTTGAGGCTGCCCGTCTGATCGAGCGCCGCCATTCCCACCTGATAATATCCGGGTGCCAGCTTCCCTGCAGCAATCCTTACCTTATATCCGGTAAGGTCAACATCTATCTGGTCCTGAAGCCTTAACTTTATGTCCGGTCTGTACCATGTATAAACCGGCATACTGTATACCACCGAAGAAGCGGGTCTTGATCCATCATCTGAGCGTTCAACCTGTCGAAGGACCAGTCGTCTCTCAAAAAATGCATTGTCTGAACCTATAACAAAGCTGTAGCCCTTTACAAAGTAGCCATCAACCACATCTCCGTCACGGACGCCATACATCCAGTTTTCCATGGTACCCGCATACTCGACACCGATTCTAAGACATGCATCTTCCCTTGCTTCAGCAAAGCCGTCCTCATGTACCTTAATGCTGTGATAAGGAATATCAAGCACCGGAGTGAAGTCTTCACAGGGAATGATAGCACTTATGGTCTCATCATCTGTAAGGTACTTACTATAGAAAGGATCCTTGTTATAGAATCCCGGATGTCTCTTCATCAAAACCTCGTACTCACTGGCAAGGCGCTCCATCTTCTTCATATCAAGAGTATCAAGTCCTCTGCTGAGTGATTCGTGATGATAAAGGCTGATATGGTTACAGCAGACATTGTAATAGCCCTTCTGATACACGCTGTAACACAGGTCAACATCATTAAATGCAACCGGAAGCTCCTCAGGGAAGCCGCCAACCTCATTAAATTTCTCGCGGCTGAGCATCAGGCATGCACCTGTAGCGCCTATGAGATTATGTATTCCTCTGTTATATCCAAAATAATGTGACTTCTGGTCATGCATTCTCTGAAGCTTGTGCACAGGACCAAGTCTCACGTTAGTGATTCCAGCATGCTGTATAAGGTCAGAATCCGGGTAAAGGAGCTTAGCACCAACCACACCAACGTGCCTGAGCTGCGCCTGTGAGAGCATCTCTCTGAGCCAGCCATCCTGCGTAGCTTCTATATCATCATTTAAAAACAGCAGATACTCACCGCCCGAACGAGTAGCACCGCGGTTACACATGTGTGAAAAATTGAACTCTTCCACCTTGTACAGATAAGATATATTGGTAAGTCCGCCTGTCTTATCTATCTGATTTATATAAGAGCCATATCTTACTCTGTTATAAGCACTGCTGCCGTTATCCACAACAACAATCTCATATTTTATATTCTTTTCGTGAGTAGTATTAACTATAGATTTTAGGCACTGGAAAAGGATATCCGGATGATCCTTGGTAGGGATGATTATGCTAAGGGTCGCAGGCTTCATAAGCATATGTCTTGAATTATGAAAACCTCTTCCATAAAACACATCTGTCTCAGGATCTCTGTGGAACAGGATCTCACCTATATGTCCAATAGGAAACTCCATATCCGCTCTTTTTGCAAAGGCTCTCTCCTCGATTGCGAGCATACAGAACAAAACGTCAGCTGAGAGCATGCTTGCTTCACGGCCAACAGCCTCAGGGGAATTCTTCTTAACTCCTGTAGTTCCCCCCAGCATCTTGAGAGCATTATCGTATTCAGCAGCTGCTGCCTCGTAGGTATTAGCCCTGCATGCAAATACGCTGCCAATATAAAAAGCATTCAGATAAGTATCCGGTGACCAGTCAGGCTTAAAATACGGATGTCCGTACTTTCCTCTGCCGATCATCTCATCCTCATCACCGTAAACGACATTTATCTCCGGATGAGCTTCAAAATATCTTCTGATATTCTCGACCGCATGTCCGGCAAGTCTTCCCTTAGGGCTCACAAAAATCAGGATCTTCTCAGCTGTAGCAGTAGGATCCGCATCCATCCACACCTTGGTGTAGGATACAACCTCTGTGTAAAGCTGAAGTCTCCCCGTGACTTTGGAAGCAGCCCCGCCTGATACCATTATGGGGTGCTTTTCCTGTCTGTGCTCCCAGATGTTATAGGCATTCTTACATTCCTTAACCTTTTTCTGGTAGCCCCTTTTTCTGTTGTTAATAAGAATATTCTTAGCGACTTCTTTTAACATTTTTCACTGCCCTTAGCCTGGAAGCAGTTTCCTCTTTATCTTGCGAAGGAACTCTCCCTTCTCCTCCGTAGTCTCTTCCTGCCCTACTCTGAGTGAATCCTCAAGTGTTGTGGCAGTTTCTTTCGGAATAAGCGTTGTCATCATTGTTATTTTAAGATGATTTTCGCGCTTTTTCTCTATTCTGTCATCAGCGAAACCAAATTCAATATTGGGATCGTCTGTACCGAATACAATACTATCCTCTGAAATCCAGGATCCGTTGGGGTGTATTGAAATATAAGTCTCACCATCCTCTACGGACACATCATTCCAGATTACCTGCTTGATAGTTACTATACATGTAGCAAATGCAGGATCAATACGGATATTCTGCACGCTGTCATTGCACTCTACATCCAAAGTAACCATATTATGATCATCGTATGTATCATCAGGGAAAATGGAATCATCTTCACTGTATCCATCGCCCTCATCAACATATATCTGAATCTCTTCAGCGCTTCTTGCAGTCTCGGTTGAGCCGGCAAGCTCCTTAGGAACAATTGCCGTTCTTCCTATCATCTTCCAGAGCTCGACGAAGGATTTTCTTCTACCTGTAACGTACTTCTGGAAGTCAGCTTCCTCACTGAGAAGTGACTTGATATCATCATCTGAGATACCGATCTGCTCATAGAGTGCTTTGACATCAAGCTTGTCTCTGCTTCTGTCCTCCAACATGTAGCTGTAAAGAGCTCTGAACGCTATCTCCTTCGGCGGTATGCATTTTCCGTAGGTCCACTCGTAATCAATGATTGTCCATATAGGACCATTAACCAGAATATTAGGGAAAATAAGATCATAATCCGTCACAGGATAATCCGGTCTGTATCCCATCCTTCGCATGTACTCTCTGAAAAGAGCGTTGAAGGAATCCATATCATCAGATTCAAGGCACGCATCAAAAAGAGCTGTAAGCGGTATACCATTTACAAATGAGAACATCGCACATCTTGATTTCTCATCAAGCTGACAATCATTGACCTCAAGGTCTCCGCCTCTGTATCTCTCGCGCAGTGCGTAGTAAGCGTCCTGCATACTGAAAATGTGATCCTCAGCAGCCTCGGTAAGAGGATACTTCTTGATCAGCTTTCTTCCAAGCTTATCGACCACGATATCTGTTCTTATCTTGAACTCATCCGCGCGGTCGTTTGAATATTTGCAGTAAACAGTGTCAAACCCAGGTCCAATAATGACCTCAAAGGAATTGGCAAAATCTGCATACATTCCATCGTTTATAAGACATTCGTATGCCCTTTTCTCATTAAAAAGAAGAAGTCTGTCTCTGTCGTAATTACGTACATTATCCTGCAACTCTCCGTATGCCGGAAGATATTTATCTGAGTGAAGCGCAGTCATAAGCTTGTAGTCAGGATAAGGGTAGTAAAAATGATAATCATTCATACCACACTTCTTAAATATCCTGATAAGACCGCTTCTTGTGAAGGTTCTTGCAACTGAATCCTTGGAATAGCCCTCTATTCCATCAAAATAACCACCAAGATGATCTTCAGCAGCACCGGCGAAGTATTTAAGTCCGATCCTGTTCTCAATGGCGATAACGATTCGTCCGTCCTTCTTCAGGTGCTTCTTAAGCATGATAAGGAAATTCTCATAGGGATTCTCTGTTCCGATATATCCCTGTCCATACTCAAATACACCGATAAGGAAAATGAAATCAAAATCAGTCGGAAGATCAGGCTCGATATCCCTGAAATTACCAACATGAATGGTTACATTGTCACAATCTGAATTTCTTGTGGCATTTATCTCACTTCTGCGTCTTGAAAGATCACAGGCAATTACCTCGCCTGCCTTTTCAGAGAGCATACCTGTGATAGCACCGCAGCCGGCACCAACCTCAAGAACCTTCTCCTTGCCGGTCATGGGTATCCACTCGACAATGTTACTTCTGAGCTCTGAAAGATGATAAAGAATCGGCCAGCTTGCCTTCTTCTCGATAATCTCAGGATACTCTTCCTTCTTATGCTTTCTAACAATGTCGAATATTTCCTGCTCAACAGGACCATCACTGTACAGGTCAAGTCCTGCATAGTGCTTGAAATTCAGTTTTACATTCCCAATAAATACTTCTTCCTGCATGTCTTAATCCTTTTTAGCATCACTTACGTTAACTGTCGATTCCATATCGACATATCCAACGGTGTTCTTATCAGAAACCACCGTAATATTCAGTGCATCATAAAGACGGTGATATACAACAAAGTCGTCCTGTTCAAATCCTGTTACACCAAAGGAAACAAGATATTCGCCTCCCTGCAAAAGCATCCTCTGCGTGAATGTAATATCCTTCTCATCCCCCGCATGTACAGGCTCCAGGAACGCTTTTTCAACCATAGAATTGGTTCCTGTAATCTCTATTCCCATTACATTTTTAATTGTAAAAGCAAAAATCGGAGCATTTATATCTTTAAGGAACTTCACCTTCATGTGAATAGTGAACTCTGTTCCCTTAATAACCGAATTAGTCTTAAGTCCCTTGGAATCTGTGGCATAGAATTCCGTAATCTTCGCCGCATTATTACCATATTCAAGAAGATCCGAATTCTCAGTGGTGTTTGCAGCCTCCTGCTCTTTTTTCTCAGCTGTGGCTTCTTTATTACCATCTGCCTTTTTACCGGCAGCCTCTCTGATATCCTCATCCTCAAGCAACGACTTAAAGTCATTCTCCGGAAGCGGGTACTGACCGACAAGAACCTGTTTATAGATGTCGATCATCTTCTTAGGAGTTCCCTCGCCAAGGATAACACCCTGATTGAGAAGAACTGCCCTGTCACAGTATCTGCTTATCGTAGAAAGATCGTGGGATACGAAAAGTATCGTCTTACCCTGCTTCTTAAACTCCTCAAACTTGTGATAGCACTTAGCCTGGAAGAATACGTCTCCTACTGAAAGCGCCTCGTCTACAATAAGTATCTCAGGATCAATGTTTATTGCAACCGCAAAGGCCAGTCGCACAAACATACCGCTTGAATAGGTCTTAACAGGCTGATAAACATAGTCTCCTATATCAGCAAATTCAAGGATTGAATCCATTCTGGCTTTGATCTCTTCCTCTGAGAAGCCGATCATCATACCATTTAAGAAAATGTTATCAATTCCATTGTACTCCATATTAAAGCCGGCACCCAGCTCAAGAAGTGCTGAAATATGTCCATCAACCTCAACAGATCCGGAGGTCGGTGACAATACACCGGTAATAATCTTAAGAATTGTTGATTTTCCTGAACCGTTAGTTCCGATAATTCCAATGGTCTCACCTTTTTTAATAGTGAGATTGACGTGGTTTAGTGCAAGGTGCTCTGTGTAGCCATTTCCCTTAAGGAGACCAAGGGCATCCTTTAACCTGTCGGAATTCTTGTTATAAAGTTTATACATTTTAGTCAGGTCAGAGACCTGAATCGCTATATCTTTATCCATAAAGTAGTCTTTCCGTGCCAGAAATTATCAAAGTACATCTGCAAATTGCGGTTTTGTCTTTTTGAAAATTACAGAGCCTATGCAGAACAAAGCTACAACCACTATCCAGAAATAAGTACTTGAATAGAAATGCTCAAAGAACCACTCATCGCCATAAACAGCATTCCTGTAGCCTTCAACAATATAGGTCATTGGATTAAGCTTAATAATCCACTTATACTTATCAAATCTCTCAGCATTTATATTCCACAATACAGGAGTAGCCCACTGCCCTACCTGAAGAACGATAGCAAGAATCTGGGTAAGATCTCTGAAAAACACCACAACTGCGCAGGTTGTATAGCTTAGTGATAATACCAGAATAAACTCACAAATAGCATAATAGAAAATCTGAATAGAATAAATTGTCGGATAATAACCATACATGCAGGCTACTATAAGCATTACTCCTGCAAAAAATACATGAATAAAAAGTGCTGCAATAATCTTTATCAACGGAAGGATGCTTATCTTAAAGAGCACCTTTTTAACAAGATAATTGTACTCAAGAAGAGAAGTAGTACCATTCATCCATGCTTCAGTAAAGAAAAACCAGGGCACAAGACCTGTTGTCAAAAACAGAACAAAAGGAACTTCCGTGCCGCCACCGGCAAGCTGACCCTTCTGAGGTAAAAACACACTAAAAACAAACCAATACATCAAAACAGTGACCACTGGCTGAGCCAGTGCCCACACAACGCCCATATAAGAGCCGGCATATCTCTTTTTAAAATCGTTTATCGCCAATCTTTTGATGAGCTTTCTTGAATTAAAAAGCTCCACCGGAAGAACCATGAGCTTATCATACCAGGCAGTAAACAGTATCATCGACATTACGATGAGTATACATGCGCATATCTTCTTCAGCATCTCTGTATGCTGGTCTGCAAGAGGATTGGAATGCAGAACGATTATCAGCATAAGAACAAGTGCAAGAGCATAGAATATGCCAAGTCCAACCTGCTTGGGAAGCTCACTTATGATTGGCAGTTTCTCAGCTTTTCCTTTAGCCATTACTTAACTCCACGATCCTTTTTATAATCAGAAAGTGTTCCCCACTTTGTATCCTTCTCTGAAAGAGTAAGATCTGCCTCGTTCTCATAAGGCCATTCAACACCGATCTCGGGATCCTTAAAGAGGATTCCGCCTTCATCATCTGGATGATAAAAATCAGTACACTTATAAGCAAATTCAGCATAATCGGAAAGAACAAGGAAGCCATGTGCAAATCCCTTAGGAATGAAAAACTGCTTCTTATTCTCTGCTGAAAGGACAACGCCGAACCACTTACCGAAAGTAGCTGAGCCCTCGCGAAGATCTACTGCAACATCAAAAACCTCACCCTTGATAGCTCTTACAAGCTTATCCTGAGGGAAGTTTTTCTGGAAATGAAGTCCTCTTAATACTCCCTTTTTGGATGCGGACTGATTATCCTGAACAAATTCCATGTCGATACCTATCTTCTCAAAATCTCTCTTTGAGTAGGTCTCCATGAAATAACCTCTCTCATCTCCAAAGACCTGAGGTGTTATTACCTTAAGTCCTTCAATCTCGCATGTCTCAACATTTAACTGACCCATTTTAAATATATTCCTCCAAAATCAATTAGCATTTCCTTCTAATACGCCCGGAGCTTCATGAAGCATTCCGTGCTCATCAGGTACGAGCTCAGCATTACCTGAAGATATGCCACCTTCAGTAGGCCTGTTCTTTTCCACAGGCTCATCCGCATTTGCAGGTACCGGAACATTATCCACTACCACGACAACTGACGGTCTCTGCTCGCTCTTATCAAAAAAATCACTGGCGGTAAGAAATCCCTTGAGATTATCTCCGATCTGCTCTCCATAGGCTGTTTCCATAGTATCACCCTCGGAAACAGCAACCTCGGTCTCAGGAGCCTTTCCACTGCCTATCATGGAATTAATCTTATCTCTGTTTGCAGCATAAACTACCACTGCAATAAGAACCATAGTGGTAATTACAGCCAATATAGACAATCTGAATGTCTTAGAGTCCATTTGCTACCTCAACAAGATATTTGCCGTAGTCGGTCTTCATAAGAGGCTCAGCAAGCTTAAGAAGCTGCTCCTTGCTGATAAATCCTCTCTTGTAAGCAATCTCCTCAATACATGAAACATAAAGTCCCTGTCTCTTCTGGAATGCGCAGACGAAATCAGCAGCATCAAGAAGAGAATCATGATTTCCTGTATCAAGCCATGCAAAGCCTCGGCCCATGGTCTCAACACGGAGCTCACCTCTGCGAAGATACTCATTATTAACACTTGTTATCTCGATCTCGCCTCTGGCTGAGGGCTTTACGTTTTTAGCTATATCAATAACATCGTTGTCGTAGAAATATAATCCGGGAACCGCATAATTGCTCTTGGGATGCTCAGGCTTCTCCTCGATGGAAATAGCCTTACCATTTTCGTCAAACTCTACAACACCGTACTCTCTGGGATCACGAACATAGTATCCAAAGATTGTTGCACCCTTATCTCTGGAAGCAACCTCCTTAAGGAGCTTACTAAAGCTCTGGCCATAGAAGATATTGTCACCAAGAACAAGTGCCACGCTGTCATTACCGATAAAGTCAGCACCGATAATAAATGCATCAGCAAGTCCTCTGGGCTCCTCCTGGATTGCATATGAAAATGACATTCCAAGCTGCTCACCGGTTCCGAAAAGATCCTCGAATATAGGAAGATCTCTGGGGGTAGAGATTATAAGTACCTCTCTGATCCCTGCAAGCATCAGGGTTGAAAGAGGATAATAGATCATAGGCTTGTCATATACAGGCATGATCTGTTTTGAAATCGCTCTTGTAAGCGGATAAAGTCTTGTTCCGGAACCTCCGGCAAGTATAATTCCCTTCATGGATAATACCTCCAAAATCAACAATATTAATTCAATTTATCTATATCATTGATAAACTTACACCATCTTATACTATAACATAAACGGCGTTATCTATCATTTGTTTGTGCTTAAATTCTTACTCGCTTTTACGAACTTCATCTATGATGAATGGCGGACGGGATCTGGATGCATCAAGCGCGCGCCACACATATTCACCAAGGATTCCCAAAGTCAACATAATAAGTCCCGTTGCAAAGAGGACTACGCACATAAGTGATGCATATCCGGCTATCGGAGTTCCTACAGTAAGCTTCTCGTATATTGCGCCAATTATTCCCACAAAGGCAGCCAACGCTACAAGAGTACCTATCATGCTTATAGCCCTGATGGGAAAGTAGGAAAAGCTCATCATGGAATCCACCACAAGTTTATACTTTTTGGCAAAGGTCCAGCGGGATTTACCTACTGTCCTGTCCTTTCTGTGGAAATAAACCTTGGCAGATTTAAAGCCAATCCACATAACCTGAAGTGTAAGGGATGAATTTTTCTCATCCATAAGCTGGATGACCTTGATTGCCTGTCTGTCCAGGAGATAGCAGTCACAGCCACCCTGGGGCATATCTTTATTTATAGTCTTTCTTACAAGCCAGTAGTACATACCTGCAAAGAACTTCTTTACAGCACCCTCGTCTCTGTCAGCTCTTATCGCAAGAACAACCTTATTGCCTTCCTTCCATTTCTCGTAGAGATCCAGAATAAGTGTGGAATCCTCCTGAAGATCTGCCTGCTTGGTAACTGCACAGTCACCGGTGCACACAGAAAGACCTGCAAGGATTGCAGCATGCTCACCAAAGTTTCTTGAGAGCCTTGTGCAAACCACATTCTTATCCTGCGCAGCTATTTTGTTCATGATCTCCCAGGAGTTATCCCCTGATCCATCATCAACAAAAACTATCTCATAATCTCCAAGCTTCCCGAGAATTTTTTCCTTCATATCCTCGTAGAGCATCTCGAGTGTATCTGAATTGTAATACACCGGAACAACTATTGATATTTTACTCATTTTTTCTCCATGCCCGATGAGGGCTCTATAACGCAACAATAGAGAGCCCGGTAAAATAGCCTTACCAAAGCTCTCCTGTTATATCTATATTACTGCCTAACCAATTAAATTATCAAAACTTACTGCTGTACATGTCATCGTAGTACTTCTGATAGTCTCCGCTTGTCACATGCTCCATCCAGTCCTCATGAGCAAAGAACCACTTGATTGTCTTTCTGATGCCTTCCTTGAACATTGTCTCAGGCTCCCATCCAATCTCAGCCTTAATCTTATCAGGAGCGATAGCATAACGACGATCATGTCCCTTTCTATCCTCAACATAAGTTATAAGGTCATAAGTAAGCTTCTCTTTTCTGGGATCAGAATCATCAAGGGACTCACGAAGCACGTCGATGATTGTCTGAACGATCTCAATGTTCTGCTTCTCATTGTGTCCGCCGATGTTATAGGTCTCAAAAAGTCTGCCCTTTTCCTGAACCATGTCGATCGCCTTAGCGTGATCCTCAACATAGAGCCAGTCACGAACGTTTTTACCATCACCGTAAACGGGAAGTGCCTTGCCCTCAAGTGCATTGTGGATCATAAGAGGTATAAGCTTCTCCGGGAACTGGAATGGTCCGTAGTTATTGGAGCAGTTAGTAATATTTGCAGGGAACTTATATGTATCCATATAAGCCTTAACAAGCATGTCTGAGCTTGCCTTACTAGCTGAGTACGGGCTGTGGGGATCGTAAGGTGTTGTCTCATAAAAATATGCGTCAGGATCCTCAGGAAGTGAACCATAAACCTCATCTGTACTTACATGAAGGAATTTCTTACCTTCCTTATATGAGCCATCGGGAAGCTCCCATGCCTTCTTAGCTGCATTCAGCATTGTAGCTGTACCAAGAACGTTAGTCTCAACGAAAATCTCGGGATTAACGATTGATCTGTCAACATGGCTCTCAGCCGCGAAATGTACAACGCGGTCGATGTCGTTCTCCTCAAAAATCTTGTTAATAGCCTCTCTGTCGCAGATATTAGCCTTAACAAATGTATAGTTATCTCTGCCCTCTACGTCCTTGAGGTTCTCAAGGTTACCTGCATAGGTAAGGACATCCACATTGATAATGCGAATCTCATTGTCATACTTTTTAAACATGTAATGAATGTAATTGGAACCGATAAATCCGGCACCGCCTGTTACAAGATATGTTCTCATAAACCCTCCGTAATTATATACGATGAAAAATCTCTAATGTATTCTAACTGTTTAAAGAAATAAATGCAAATCCTTTAAATCATGATGTTACATCAGGTAAAAAATCAGAATTCCGCTTAAAATCAGCACCATTCCTGCAAGCTTGGATTTCGTGATCTTTTCCTTAAACAAAAATCTGCTAAGAAACATAACAAGTATGTATCCCACGGGCTCAATGATCACCACATACATATATGGCATGTGTCCGTAGCAGATAATTGCCACAAGCATGGAAATGACCAGAAGTCCATAGCCGCCTATAACAAGGACGTTAAGGTACTGCCTTATAAAATTAGGGTATTCCTTCCCTGAGCTTTTCTTAAGTAGTATCTGGGAAACAGATGCAAGGAGCTGCCCAAACAGCGCAAGTATTATGAAAGGAATCATTTTGCTCCTCCCTTCATCTCTTCGCTAGCATCAGCTTCTTCCGAAGGTCTGTTAAGAATAATAGTTCCTGCTATAACCAGTGCCACGCCTACTATCTTAGGCACAGTCACCTTTTCATGAAATAGCCATACACTCCAAAGAAGTGACCACAGAAGGGTCATCGCCTTATTGGCATAGGCTATTGAAAGCTCGAAACGCTTTAAAAGCTGCTGCCACATAACGGCATAAATTCCAAGCACCGCAAAATCCAACAGATAAAGCAGTATAAATTCTTTTGATAAAATTCTGTAATTCGATACAAGCTTACTGATAACAGTAGTAAGTGAATATATCAGTACAGCTCCCTGAAGTACCAGAATTGCAGTAAGTCCGTTCTTTTTCATAATTATCCGTAGATCACCTCTGCAAAATGAGTGGCGATAACCTTATTGGCATCCTTGTTTACATGAATGTTATCTAGAAGATAATCCGCACTGTTACCCTCATCAATTGTTCCATAGTAGTTATCCACAAAGGAAACACCGGTCTCACCGCAGGTATCTATCATATGCTGAAGATATGTTGTAAGCTTACCGTTACCAAAGTCTACTCTGTCGCCATTTTTCAGAACTCCGTCTGAGTCATAGGCATAGCAGAAGGTAAAGGACATGCATACGATTCTGATAAAAGGATATTTTTCCTGAATCATTTTTATTCCTGAATCAAGGGCGCCCATATATGTCATGGGATCCATCGGATTACCGGGATTCATTCCGGGGCGAAGCTTTATATAATCAGTTGCATCGTAGTAGATTACAAGCGTATCCACAGTATTCATATCCAGAGTGGCAAGCTTCTCGGCTTGTTCCTGCATGGTATTATCACCAAGTCCCCATGTGGAGTCGACGATGCTCTGTACATTACCCTCCGTAAGTCCCTTGGCAATACTGTAAAAGCTGAGGCCATCATAGTAATCTCCCTCGCCCTCAGGGCTTGCAAGAGCCATGGTACTGCCTGAAAAACCGGCATTTATAACCTCAGCACCTGTCTTATCAGCTATCTGAGCACAGACACCGTCCTCTGACATGTCATAGGTAATCGCATCATTACCGAGCACAAGGATTGTCTCCTTGCCATCATCCTCGTGGCCTTCCCTTTTTTCAGAAGGAAGTAAAAAGATCTGATCGAGACGCTCAACCTCATACTCGGAAGCATCTACCTCAACCTGCTCCAGCTCTCTTCCCTTGTTCCACTTAACCAGCTTGATCGCTCCAAAAGCAATAAGTGCGACTATAAGTCCCAGTACAACAAGGTGGACCCATCCGGGTATTCCGCCTTCACTGTTCTCTTTTTTCCTTCTCTTATCTGATCTGAAATCCGCCATAAAAACCTCTCTTTAATACTCCTCCGAAAAGAGCGCCTCAAAATCAAACTCCTCCACAATGCGTCTCATTTCATTAAGCTCATTTTCAAATTCCTCGATATTCTTAACCTCATGCGTTCCATCTGCGAAGCATTCAGTCATATATCGGTTGATCCTTGGATTATAGTGCGTATAATCCGCATAATTGTTTAAGTCTGTCACTACTTCTTCCATATTCTGAAAATAGAACAGATGCACATTATCATACTGCAAAAGCTCATTTGCCGCAAATTTGTACTGATTCACTGTGGCTTCCATATGGTTTTCCGTAAGTACATTATTCCAGTAAAGAATGCTATAGGGCGGGAAAAAGATATAAAAATCAGTATCCGGATTATCTCTTATGAAGGGGAGAATATTCACATCGAGATTCTCCTTCGTCTTTGGAAGTAAAAGTTCCGGATCCATCTCCTCACTCACAGGCTCAGGAGCCTCATAGCCATGCATTACATACTGGATATTGTAGTAATCCTCTGTCCACCAGCTGGCATAGACCTCCGATAAGTTCGTGCCCTTCTTCTGGATGATCGGCTTCAAAATATATTCAAGCAAAACATCCTTATTCCACAGGTACTTAACATCGTTTATTGGATTCTTATCGTAGAGGTACATGGGAAGCTCATACTTGATCTCATCCACCTCTGCTGTGAGAGTAGGAATATCCAGCCCCAGGAAAACCGCCTTAACCTTATTATTCTTCCTGGCAGGAGTCTTCTCATCAAATACAATGCTGAGAATATTGTAATCATCCCTCGGATAAGCACCGCTATAGGAAAGCTTAAGCGTATTAAGCCCCATAAGCTCATTAAAATCATCTGTATGAAAATTAACTGTCATGGATGACCCTATGATACAGCTGTCATAATCCATCCACTCTGCCATCCCGGGATTCTGAGAGAGCTGGTTATCAACAATATACGGAAATCCCGGGAGAGGTGCATGATAATGGAAAAACGGATCTATATAAATAACAAGAGCCGAAACCATTATTAAAATCAACAGCACCACACATATAAAACGTCTTATAAAGTTTTTTCCACCTTTGCTTTTTAAGCTCATATATGATCACCAAATTAAAAATTCACATAAAGGAAGGTACTTACTCCGCCAAGACTGAGCACGCACCAGACAAACAGTATACCGTACGCTACGGATACTGCCCACTTTTTCATCTTGTTTTTATCATCTTCAGAGGTTATTACATTCGCGCTTCCTGCAGCAATCTTCTTCGCAGTTTTGCCCCAGAACACTAAAAGCGCAGACACACAGAGAATTATCCACATGCAGATGTAATTACTCTTGTTCCAGTTAGGAATGGGCGTAACCTTAAAGACATACCATATCTCATCCACCATGAAGCATTCAGCAAATTTAATGGATATATGGAGCCCGCTCCAGGCATCAGGGTTAACTATTTTGCAAAGAAGTGTCATGGCATCTGAAAGTGAAGGTGCTCTGAAGAACACCCACGCAGCCGTCACATACATAAAGGTAAGGAGCACCTTCAAAGGATTTTTCCTCCCACTGCCTGCTTTTTTTCCACAAATTCTTGTAAGGACCATCAGAACACCGTGCATCATTCCCCATACAATAAAGGTCAGCCCTGTTCCGTGCCAGATACCGCTTATAAAGAACACTATCAGAATATTTAAATAGGTTCTGACTACTCCCTTCCTGCTTCCGCCAAGGGGGATATAGATATATCTTGTAAAAAACTTAGTAAGCGAAATATGCCATCTGTCCCAGAATTCTGCGATATTTCCGGAGGTATAGGGAGCATCGAAGTTCATCTGAAGCTCCATTCCAAGCATTCTGCATATTCCCTCCGCCATATCACAATAGCCGCTAAAATCAAAGTAAAGCTGGAAGGAATAAGAAACCGCAAGAATAACTGCATCAAGGGCGGTCATACCTGCAAGACCTGCGTAGCCATAATCCACAGCCTCACCAAGGACCTGCGCCAGGATTACCTTTTTGAAAAGTCCCAGCGTAAAGAGCATGATTCCTGCTGATATATCATCCGAATTAATTCTTCCGGAAGGTAACTTTTCAAGCCCCTCCTTTATGCTCTTATGGTCCGCGATAGGTCCCTGAAGGATTTTGGGGAAGAAGGTGATATAGCTAAGGTAATCCAATGCATCAAAGCTATCCTCTTTTCCCAGGTCAGCCACATACATTATCTGTGAGAAGGTATAAAAGCTTATGGCTACAGGCATAGCTCCTGTTCCAAAGTATTTAAAGAAACAAAGTAGGATAACATTTAAGATAATTGCAGAAATCTTATAGAGTCTTATGAGCCAGTCATCTGTGTTTCCGTTGCATTTTTTAAGTCTCCTGGAAATTCTGAATAAAAACAGAAAGTTACCAAGTATACTGCTGCCGAAAATCAGCACGCTAAACTGTCCGTACCCCACGAAAAAAAAGGCTGACATCGCTATCAGCCAAATTTTCATAAGCTTCTCCTTAAAACCATTCTCAGGATAAAAGCTCTGAATCACCCATACTCCGGCCAAAAACACCGGCAAAAATATGAAGATAAAAGAATATGAATTAAATGTCATATTTACCTGCTACCACGGGCACTCATTACTGAACGTACTCCGCATCCTCGTAAATGTTATAGCCCTCAACATTATCAACAAGTGTAAGTCCCATTTCCTCAAGGGATACATCTATTTCCTTACTCTCATGCATAACTATATATCTGCATTGCGCCTGCCTTGTTGCCTCAAGAAGCTCCTCGGCATTTATGACCTCAGTGTTTTCAAAGGCCTCATGAACCGCATTGTAATAGTTCCAGTGAATAATATCACGGCCATAGGGCATGAGAATATTTGTATCATACTGTCTTACATACTGTAAAAGCTCTGAAGGGAAAACCGCTCTGACCCTGGGTTCTGTCTCCTCAGGTCTTATCACATCACATATTTTCACAACAAGCTGCGGAATATGATAGGCATTTTCTGCCTTGAACATATTCTCATTTTTATAAACAAGACTTCCGCACAGAATAATCGCCGCACTGACAGCAACAAGTCCAATGCGTTTATGATTCATGAAAAGCTTGCAGCCGGCATACGCTATACATGCCCCGATGGGAATCAGCCACATAAGTCTGTAGTAGGTGTCCCCGCCATCGCTCAAAACCCTCACGTACACCTTTCTGGTGAGCGGAATAAAAAATCCCACAAGCACCATAAGCGGAGCAACGGCTATAACAAGTCTTTTCCTATTATCCTTTTCAGCGATCAGAAGATAGATCAATGATGCAACAAAAAGTGCCAGAAGATACCCATTACCACCGTATTGTTTAAAGATATCCCAGCACTCCATAAAAATTCCGTACATAAAATGTCTCCCCTGGATATTTTTAAAGAGAAGTATAAATTAGCAGATATACTCCCGTCGGAATTACTGACAGCAAAGCTTTGGGAATAATCCTAAAGTCTCTGGTGTAAATGAGAAGCAAAAATGAAAACAGTCCTGCCAGAGCTGTTCCAAATATGATTCCCATGGAGCTCATTATTCCTGCTGCCATGTTAAGGAAAAACAGTAGCAGCCAGGTGCTGTTTCTTACAATTCTAAGTCCTCCCGCTGTCTCTTCCTTCCACAAAAATCCGGGCTTTCTGCAGTCGTCAAACATCCACAAAAAGAGCCAGATAACAAAAGGAATGACAAAGTTCGCAACCATGGCCTTTCCCTGCCAGGTTCTCATCATGAGGAATGTCTCAGGTGTATAGATTGAAGTATTTCCAAACATTGTAAACATCGAGATAAAGATCATGTATACAGGAATCATGTCCTGTCTGACACCGAGCAGGATGCGTCCCATCTCAAGATAGATCAGATAAACCATGGGAATTATGAGAAGTGGCATAATAGTATGAGATACTATAGTCGCATGAATTCCACTCATTTTAGCTATAAAGGCTATCCAAATAGGAAATACCGCCATGGCATGTCTGATATCAAGCGCGGTGGAGCTTCCTGTATAGGGAAGAATGGTGTTCATAACATCCGCCTGCTGAGCCAGAAGTGATTCCACAACATAGTAGGAATCGTCTCCATCAAAGGGTGCCATTGTCACTGCCTTATACAGCTGGAAAAGTACTATTAGGAAAAATATCCCCCAATACAACAGGCTTTCTCTTGTGTACTGAAACTTCATAACCCTTACGTCAGTCCTTGGACTCATGAGGGCTTCGGGCTTTGATCTCTCATCTCCCGGAAAAAACAGATAGAACAGATTGCTGTTTTTATCATATTCTCTCTGGATTTCCCAAATCTTAGAGGCGTAGCCTGCTATCGCAAGAATACCCTCTATACTTGCAAACACGATGGTGCACTTATGAAAAGCCCCATATTGTATCCTGATCATGCACCAGATGGCGATGACCTCGAATACAGCAAAGGACAAAAGATATCCGCATAAAAAATTTATCCCGATGGTCTTTTTGGTGGTGGGCAATATTTTCTGAATTAAAAGTCCCATCCCCATCGGAACTATAAAAAGCCATAATATTAGAGCAAGAGCGGATAATACCACCATACTCAGTTGACCTCCTCGCGCAACATTGCCTTCAAGTGCTCTGTAAAGATATTGATACCTGTGAGGTTCTCTCCACCTCTGGGAATAATAAGATCTGCGTACTTTTTACTGGGCTCTACAAACTGCTCATGCATAGGCTTAACTGTTTCTGAATACTGAGTCAGAACTGAAGCCACGCTTCTTGCACGCTCTATGGTATCTCTTCTGATACGGCGCATAAGTCTCTCGTCTGCATCAGTGTCAACGAATACCTTTACATCCATAAGATCTCTTAACTGCTTATTTTCAAGAATAAGAATACCCTCAAGAAGTATAACCGGCTTGGGAATTACATGTACGGTCTGCTCGGATCTGTTGTGAATAGCGTAATCATAAACCGGGATATCAACTTCCTCGCCATTTTTCAGCTTCATTACATCACGAATCAGAAGCTCTGTATCAAAAGATGACGGATGATCGTAGTTAAGTCTTGATCTCTCATCATAAGAAAGATCGTTGTGAGCCTTATAGTATGAGTCATGGCTTATTACCACGATATCATCACCAAACTGTTCTCTGATTCTGTTTACGATGGTGGTCTTTCCGGAAGCAGAACCTCCAGCTATTCCTACGATACAAATTTTATTCATAAAACCTCTCTCTTTCACGGATCATTCCTCTATCTCATAGTTGTGAGAAGACTCACAGTATATATGAGAGAGCACTTCACCGCTTTCATTATCATAAGTTATAAGTTGAACATCCTCACTTAAATGATCATCATCATATAAGAAATTATTGTTCTCATCTGATGTAAGATACAACAAACGGAATCTTTTCTCAATAGGAATATATGTCATTTCTCCCATTGAGGTGGTCATATTTTCGATTGACTCATAGTCCACAGCCTCATAAATATTGCCTGAAGCCCTGTCTACAAGCAGGAAATACTGCTGATGATTATTGGCAGCCTGTTCTATTTTATCCGTTCCCGACAAATTTGAAACAATATGTCTAAACCACGGATCCTGTAATGCAGGTGAATCCTCTGTAAGATACAGGATAGCACTGGCCTTGTTAAGCGAAAGCATGTTGAGCTGTGTGGAAAGCTGTCTGTATCTTACTGACTTATCCTTAAGCTCGTCATTATAATCCGCAAGGAGCTGATCCCACTTTGAATACTCTGCATCTCCTCTGTGATCAGGAAGATCGGCATTCTCAGAAAGCCATGCCCCGATATAATCAGTAACCTTCTTAGCTCCTGTAGTTGACAGATGACCGGGGTCGCTCAGATCAACCTTGGGATCGATTATGTCTCCCATCTGAAGCATGTTGATATAAGGCACTCCATAGGCCTCCGCTATGTCTGCTGCTGAATTGGCGGACTGAAAATCCTGAGGCTCTCCGGCAAAGGGAAGGAAAGTTAAAACAATTCCTATGCCGTCTCTCTGGCACTCATCTATGATCTTCATAAGGTACTCCTCGCACACGGTGTGCTCCGGGAGTCTTGCCTCATTATCATATTCGTAGTCGTAGGTAATATCATCCTCAAGCTCGTGCTTCATCTCAGCACCCATGAGCATGTTGTACTCGGATTTTCCTGTAAGCTTCTGGAAATCCTTCTGCTCCAGTTCATTCCATCTGTTGTGATACACGATAAAATCAAACAGATACTGCTTCTGTATCTCCGGATCATGTACAAGATCCTTAACTGCTGCCATTTTGAGCTTACTAAGCGGATATGCGTCCATATTGAGGTGGAGCTGACTTATGGCTGCCTGTCTGAATTCCTCGGGAGTCTCCTCGTACATCTCATCAATGTACTCATAGTTTCTGTCCATCATAAAGCAGTCAACAACCACATAATCGGGTTTGCAGTAGTCAAGCGCTCTTATAAGCTGCCAGTAGCTCTCCTTTAGCAGGCTTCCGTGACCTCCAAGATTGTAGGATGTTATTCCATATTCCTCATAAAGATCCAGCGGATTTATACCGTTTATAACATGCGACGATCCGATGAAAAGTACATCAAGATGGTCTTGTTTTGCTTCTTCAAAGAAGTCCTTGTTTTTCATGTAACTGGTCTTGCGCTCAGTCACAAGCATTACCGTTACAAGTACGCCTGCAAGCAGCACAAGAAATATAAATGTTTTTATAATAAGAATCAGTTTTCTCTTCATGACGTAATTCCTTAAAAGTTCTGATAAATAAAGCCGGCAGCATCATATCCGGGTCCCCATATTCCACAGGTTACGATAAGAACCACAGCTGCAATATATATAAGCCACCTGAGCCATATGCCCTGGTTTTTGATCTTCTCTGCTATGCTAATTCCATATTTATTGGCTATATCCACACCTATAAGAAGCCCAATGGATGCCATAAGTAGAAGCACGTTAGGTCTGTCCAGGCCAAGCTCATAAATTGTGCCCTTTGAGATAAACCACGGTGCAGGCTTCCAGATATTAAGAACCATGTACACAGCAGCCTTGATATCCTGAACCCTGAAGAATATCCATGCAATATTTACCAGCATGAAGGTGATGATAATCTTTATAAGCCTGTGTGAAAAGCTGTTCTTTTGTACCTTGAATACTTCACAAAGCTTCTCTCTTGCCGGTGCAAGCATATGACCTGCAACCTGGTAAACTCCGTGAAGAAGTCCCCATATTGCAAAGGTATAATTAGCGCCATGCCAGATTCCACTCAATATAAACACTATCAAAATGTTGATATATTTTCTTGTTTTACCCTTCCTGTTTCCCCCAAGAGGAATATATACGTAATCTTTAAACCATGATGAGAGGGAGATATGCCATCTTCTCCAGAATTCCTGCACGTTGGCCGAAAGATAAGGAGCATTAAAGTTCTTCATAAGATCAAAGCCCAGAACCTTGGCACATCCAATGGCAATATTACTGTATCCGCCAAAGTCACAGTAAATTTCAAAGGTATAGAGAATTGAAGCAATAAGTGTGGCCGTTCCTGCATATTTAACAGGATCACCATATATTGTTCCAACGATAATAGCGCATCTGTCTGCTATCACCATTTTCATGAAATAGCCCCACATCATCTGAAGCAGGCCGTCTCTCATTCTCTCATATGAAAAGTCGTTAGGCTCCCTGAACTGTCTGAGCATGTGTCCTGCACGCTCTATGGGACCTGATGTAATCTGAGGGAAGAAGGAAATAAACAGCGCCAGAATAAAGAAATTCTTCTCTGCGTAAAGGTCTCCCCTGTAAACATCAACCATATAGCCTATGGCCATGAACATGAAGAATGACATTCCCACAGCTGAGAGGAAGGTCAGTCCACTATATTTGGAAAGACCAAGTATTATCAGGTTTGAAATGATCACAACAGCAAGAACAGCCTTCCGCTTTGCATCTTCAAACTTTTCCATGATCCTTGCGCCAAAGTATACAGAAAGCGATGTAAATAAAAGAATCGGAAATCCTCGTAAATCCAGTGAAAGATAAAATCCCCAGCTAATCAAAAAAAGCCAGATATGTCGAAACTTAGCGGGAATCAAAAAATAGATGAGCGCCATAGCCGGCAAAAAGATTAAAAACTCGAAAGAAATCAACTGCATTGTTCGACCTCATAGTATAAAAATGTGCGGATATAATTCCGCCTAAATTACATAACAGTATACCAAAATTATGTAAATAAAAGAAGTGTCGGCTTTATAAACCGACACTTCTTAAAATATCATTATTTTTTCAGGCTATCTTTATATGCCCAGAAGTCAAAGCTATTGATCTCCAGATAAGGCATCTCGCTGTCGTCCTTACCTCTAAGCTTCTGAATCGTGTGTGCAAGAACAGCTGCGTAGATCTGTCGTCCTTTTTCATTGTAGTGCAGACCGTCGGCAAGATAATCCTCTGCTGTCTCATTCTTTAAGTCAAACTGGGAAGCATACATGGAATCAAAGTATGTGATTCCCATAGAGCTTGCCAGATTACTGGCAGTATTGGCGTATTCTGAAAGGGTACCAATTCCTTTACTTACAGAAAAGCTGTCACCGATAAATACGCCTTCGCCATTATACCAATAACCATAGGAGGGTCCGCAAAGAATAAAATCTGCATCAGGGCTTATAGCCTGTAACTCACCAATACCTGCTGAAAGGGCTCCACTATATGTATGAGGATCAAGTCCTGCTGATGAGTTGTACAGATCTTTTCCGTTTATATAGTCATTTGCACCATATTCTATGATGTAAAGATCAACATTCTTAGGCTTAACCTTCTTAAGCTCATTTCCTGCAGGATACTGATCAAGGAAATCTGTTTTAATCTTACCTGCAAGTGCATAGCAGATTCCAATGAAGCTTGAATCATCAAAGGTCTCTAAATCTGTGGACATCTCCCTTCCAAGAGATGCTGCCGTTCCGCCAATCGCCAGGTTGTAAAATTTCACCTTTTTACCAAGAAGTGAGCAGGTATATGCGGGAATATCAGAACCTGTTCCTCTTGCATTATCAAACTGACTATCTCCGATAAAAACTATATCATAGTATTTATCTTCTTCATCTTCCTTGGTCTCTTCTACTTCTGTAGTCTCAACAGGCTGCTGAACCTCTTCTGTGGGAACCTCAGGTACAACGATCTCTTCCTCTGTAACAGAAATATCTGCACTTGCTGAAGCAGTATCACCATCAGTAACTGCGCTGTCACCATTTTGATTCTCAGTATTCTGCTCCTGAGTTATCTCTTCAGATGATGCAGCGTCTGCTGCGCTTGCCGCATTACTGGAATCAGCAACGCTTTCCTGCTCCTGACTAACTGTAGTGTCATTCTTTTTGGATGTGAGCTTTGAAGGATCTCCGCATCCAAAAACTGTAGCTGCCATTACTATAGCTAAAATACTTGTAGCAAATCTTTTTTTCATAGATTACCTCCTAACGCAAAAGGCCGGATTACAATAGCCTTTTCTTCTCGGAATGGAGACTGATAAGTCGCATTTCGAATTCACGCCTGTGGTTAATTGTCATGTTGTGCAATATCATACCTGCAAACAATGACAAAATCGCAGCAAGCATTACAAATCCGCATACGATGAGAGTAGGGAACCTCGCAACCAATCCCGTCTCAAGATATGCCGCAAAGATCGGAACAAAGAACCCCACGGAAATAAGTGCCAAAATCAGAGCAACAATAGAGAAAAATCCCATTGGCTTGTAGTCTCTGTAAAGTCTGGCAATTGTCATGAGCACTCTCATGCCATCCGAATATGTGTTGAGCTTTGATTCAGATCCGGCAGGTCTGTCACGGAATTCGATGATATAATTCTCAATCTGCATATGGTTGTTGACTGCATGAATAGTCATCTCGGTCTCAATCTCAAATCCGGTAGACAAAACAGGGAATGTCTTGGCAAATTCAAAGCTGAAAGCGCGGAATCCTGTCATGACATCTCTGATATCGCAGTCAAAAAGATGATTGATACTTCCTCTTACAAGGCTGTTTCCAAAATTGTGAAAAGGTCTCTTATTCTCCGTAAAATATGTAGATGAAAGTCTGTCACCTACAACCATATCTGCATTTTTCTCAAGAACCAGTTCACACATTCCGGGAGCAGAATCCATAGGATATGTATCGTCGCCGTCAACCATGATGTAGCATTCAGCGTCTATCTCTCTGAACATCCTCCTAATAACATTTCCTTTTCCCTGCATGTACTCATGACGAACAACTGCGCCATTAGCTTCAGCGATCTCTGCTGTGCGGTCTGACGAATTATTATCATATACATAAATCACCGCATCAGGAAGAGCCTCCCTTGAATCCTTAATAACCTTTTCAATTGTCTGCTCTTCATTGTAGCAGGGAACAAGAACTGCTATCTTATCCATCTCTAACCTCTCGTTTTAAATTTTTTTAGTTCATAAACATATATTTTATACGGCGATGAGCTATCCTCATATTCTCCCCTGAGAGTCAGATTCTTCTCATCCGCATTTTCAAGCTCAATTCTGGAAAAGATGTATCTGCATCCAAGATCAGAAAGAGCTTTATCCTCAATATAAATGTTGTTATCCGTTACCCCGGTCATACTCCTTGTTGCCATAACAATGGAATCATCTGTTCCGGAATAAAGGTAACACCTTGCACCCCAGTCATCAAAATAGATTCTGGTGTTCTCTTTTCTCTCAAGAGCGGGGGCAATGACCCTCCTGAACTTCTCCTTGTACTCCTGAGAATAAAATCCAAGATACCCATCAAGGGTTGAAATGCCGTTGTACTCCAGCACTGCCGGATGCATTCCGTATGCAACGGCCCAGTCGGACTCATTATAGCCGACATCGTTCTTTATTGTATCAAATAGCTCCGAAGAATAAAACTCCGAATAATTAAGTCTGTCCACTTCATGTCCGGTTCGTATTTTGTAAAGAGTTCCATAAGCCGTGTCGTAGAGGTCATTGTAATGCTTTGATCCAAGCAGAATTACAAAAACTGCTGCCACGGGAAGCATCCTCGCAAGGAGCCTCAGAATTACATTTTCCCTCTTCGCCATTCTGATACATATTATGAAAAGCGAAGCATACCATAGGAACGGACTAAAAAATATAGTCCTGTTAAACTGCCATCCGGTAAGCGGCGGAAGAACAAGCGCTACAAAATCTCTCATTCCTTCGCTGTAGTATATACCATAGACAAAGCTGTTAAATACGAGAAGAACAGCAAACAAATTATATATATCATGCACCATTCCCTTAAAATCTTTCCTGATGATATAGCGGATATTAAGGAAGAAAAAGTAAAAGGTGCATACAGGCAAAACAAAATATGAATGAGCATCATCAGCGTGCATCATTCCATTTTTAAATACATCAGCGCACTGTGCAAAAATCTCTGAGAAGCTCATGGATGCATCCTTCATGGTGCTTCTTATTGTCACCTCATCAGAAAAAAGCATCGCTCCAAAGAGTCTGTATTCAAAGATCACAAAACCCGCTGAGAGAATTACAAGTGCAACGCAAAGCGGAAGTGAAAGCTTTTTATCCGCTATAAGTCTCCATATTATAGCCAGTACCAGATATCCCAGAATAAACATTCCAAAATAAGAAAAATAGGAAACTACCGGGTAAAGGAACAATAAAACATAGTACTTTATGGCAGGCTTTGAAAATCCCAGTCTGTAGATTTTCCTCAAAAAGTAAATTACCAGCGGAATAGATGCAAAGCATATTCCAAATGCCGGAAACAGGTTGAGGATTCCATAGGCAAACGCACAGATCCATGCAATATCTCCGGGCTTCTCATCAGGAAGGAAATCCCTGCAAAGAAGGAGGCATGAAACCAGCGCTATTATTATTTTCAGGATATACCCCGCAATATACGCTATATATGTAGGGAATATCATGTAAAGTATGCTGTATAAATAGAATTCACCCGGGAGGTTGTCCCTGCTGATTCCATTAAGAAACGGGACATCCACGGCATGTGCCCAGAATGTCCCTGTGTTTTTCATCATTTTATACTGGGCCACAAAGAGGTCCAGATTATCGGGTATTGCAATATAGCTGTTTTCACCGACTATCAGATACATCAAAGAAGCAGCTATAATAAACATTCCTACGAGGATGTAGTGCCATCTCGTTGCGATTCTTCCTGCTATTGTTTTCACAATCCCTCCGATTGCCTATCAGTCTTCCTTCTTAAACAGTCCCATTCTCTCGTGACCACCAAGCTTATTGGGATCTCTTCCTTCAAGAATAGCCTTAACTATTGTCATACGGAAGCCTGCATCTATGAAATCACAGTGCTTGCAGAAGGGTTCATTCTGTCTGCCAGATGCGATTTTCCTTCTAACAGCCATGAACTCCTCTGATGCCCATCCGTCCTTAAGACTTGTGGTAGCAAGGTCTGCATAATTAGTAACCTCAAA
Organism: Butyrivibrio sp. FC2001; assembly: GCF_000424125.1. Classification (NCBI taxonomy): domain Bacteria; kingdom Bacillati; phylum Bacillota; class Clostridia; order Lachnospirales; family Lachnospiraceae; genus Butyrivibrio; species Butyrivibrio sp. FC2001. The sequence goes on along the minus strand of NZ_AUJH01000003.1, from coordinate 400,958 downwards.
GTTATCACAGCAGCACAATCCAAGCTTTCCGTTAGGCATGATCCACATATCTGTGAAGGGAAGAAGACAGGTCTCCTTTATTACCTTCTCTGTAGCCTGCTTATTAGGTGCTGATCCCGCTCTGTTAGTAAGAACCTCCTGGAGATATCTCATCTGAATCTCGATATCCAGATCCTTGAACTCATCGGGATTAGCCTTAACATACTCATAAATTTCCTGGATGTTTTTATGAAGCTTAAACTCCATGCTGTAGTTATTAATAATAAGCTGATTGATATAGGGCTTAATCTGCTTAACCTTATCGATATCAAGAATAAGTCCGTTAGTACTCATGAAAATAAAACTGTCCGGAAGCTTCTCCCTTGCGTACTTATGACGCTCAACAATCTTGGTATCAAGCCAGGGCTCATTATTTCCATAGAGTGTAAGGTGTCCCTTATATCCCCAGTCTGCAAGCTGGTCGATAATGCTCTTATAAAGATCATCATCAATTTTGCAAAGAGGTCTCTTCTCAGCATGTACATTAGCTGTACAGAATGCGCAGGTGGAATTACATCTGTTTATAGTCTCGATGTTTACCACGTTTGGCATCGGAACTTCCTTAGCATTCATGAAATAATCTATATAATCCTGTTGCTGCTTATGACGGGTAGCAAACTGAAGCTTAAGATATGCCTCACTTGCAAGCATAGGAAAATGCTTCCTAGCGAACCATCCAAATTTACCCAAAAAGCTGTTTACCTTGATTGGCATTTTATTTCCTCCAAATAAATATCTATAACAGCGCTTATTATATCATAGGTAATTATTTTTTCAACTTAGCGTTTGACTGCCACCTCACAGTTACCTATAATTAAAGAACTACCGCTATATAACGCATGTTTTACCATGGAGAAAGTTATGCAGACTATTAACCCGGTATTCCTTATCAGCTATTTGGGCATTATCATAATTTCGCTTTTTCTCTACTCAAAAAGAGATAAGTCATCCTTTTCACAGATAAATCTGTCAGGCATTACCTACAATAAGATATATACGATCATTCTACCGGTGGCAATCATAGTGATTGGTACCGCTCTTAGATTATATAGGCTTGCAAAAATCCCGGAGGGACTCCATCAGGATGAAGCTTCTATTGGATATGAGGCATATATTCTCTCAGTCTTTGGAATAGACCGTGACGGCAACAGATACCCTGTTTATCCAATCACCTATGGTTCAGGCGGCGGAAGCCCTCTGATGATATACCTTAACGCTGTTACTACCTTTCTTTTTGGAAGTAACGCATTAACTCTGCGTGCTCTTCCGGCTTTTCTTGGATGTCTTACACTTGTAATAGCATTTCTTCTGATAAAAAAACTCAGTCTGGAATCCGTACTGGAAAGCGAGAGTGCAACATCCCTTCAGTATGTCACGGGAGAATATTTGTGGATACCACTTGTAAGCCTTTGTGTCATCGCTCTTTGCCCCTGGCACATCATGCTCTCAAGATGGAGTCTTGACAGTAACACCACCCCCTTCTGGGTTCTTACAGCCCTTCTGGTATTTGTCATCGCATCCACAAAGCAGAAGGATTCCTCAGCCTTCGAGAATATCGGTATTTTATTTAAATACAGAGATAGAAAAAAGAGCAGATCTCTTAGCGCATCCAATACTGCTGCCACACTGCTCTACGCACTTTCCGCATTTCTGTATGCGATTTCGCTTTACAGCTACGGCGCATCCACCTTCGTAATACCGGCACATCTCATTCTGATGTGCATAATATTTAAGAAAAACAAGCGGATGACAACCTTTCAGATAATAGTCGGAGTGCTGGTATTTGCCTTATTTACAGCACCGCTCTTTACTTTTTATATAATCAATGCCTTAGACCTTCCCGCAATAGTTACTCCGTTTTTCACAATAACGAAGTTTACTGCCAAAAGGTCCGTATTCGCTTCAGGTTCAGGCATTCTTCTTTCTGTAGGCAAAAACCTCTTTACTATAATCAAAAACCTGACACTTGGCGACTCATCCGAGCAGATACTAAATTACATACCTGGCTTTCCGCCATTTTATGCCTTTACCTTCCCTATGTCATTACTGGGAATCGTAATAAGTATTATCCGCTCAAGGAGAGGTGAACTGATTGACCTTGTTATTCATACACTCTTCTTCCCCTCTCTGATTTTCGGACTTTTTGTGGAAGAGGATATCACAAGAATGGTGCTGATATTCATCCCTGTGATTTACTATCTTGCAAGGGGCTTCATATTTGTAGTTGGCGAATTTGTCACAATTGAAAAGAATTCCGCCTCAGCTGTAAAGAAATACGCTGCCATACTTGCAAAGGCAGTAGTACCACTTCTTTTTGTAGTAGCATCTATATTATTTTCAAATACATACATTACTGAGTTCAACAGCCTGAGCGCAGAGAGCTATATGCCTGGTTACGGAGAAGCCTGCGCCTATGCTGACAAGCTCGCTGGTGACAGCTCTACGATATACTCCACCTATGAGCATGTCTCTGCACCTTTTATGATCGCGCTTTATTACACAAAAACACCGCCCAAAGATTTCCTTCAGACGGTTCATTATAAGGATCCGGATGCTGAGTTTCGCATCGCTGATTCCTTTACGCATTTTAAATTTGGTCTTCCCGAAGATATAGGAGACAGTGCAGGTGAGCATCTTGGGGCTGGAGATATTTTCATACTCCACGTCTCACAGCTTGGCCTTGTAGGCGCTGATAAGGAAGATGCTTCCGAGCTTATGAATGTCAGAACCTTCGGGAACTTCGTTGTTATTTCAGGGAACGGGTCTTAACTCTTCCTGAAAAGCTTTGAAGAAACAAAATCAACTGCAGTATTTATTCCATAGGCTGCAAAGGGAAGCAGCATCAGATAATATCTGATTATATATCTGGAAGAGCCCTCCCAGATTTCATGAAACAGCATACCGCCAAACACAAAGAGTATCGGAAGAGCCTGAGTAAGATCAAGGCTCTTTTTCTTTATGGTAACCACGCAGTAGATGAAAACTCCAAGATAAACAAGGAAATGTGCTATATCCATTATTCCCTGAAAAACATTGGACCAGAAGCCACTCACAAGCGACCTGGCAAAGCCTGACTGAGAATCAGAATGTCGCATGGATAGCTCATAATTCCTCATGGATACAAATGTTGGATCAGCCCACTGAGTAAGAAACTTTCTCACATAAAATCTAACTGCATGAAGGGGCCTGTCCTTAAACTCGGAAAGCCTTGCCGAAATCGCTTCCTTAGCTGCCTTATCCGTCATATTTCTGTCGTAATCATTTTCATCAAAGGTATTCCTGTTAAATCCGTTATACCATCCCCATTCTCCTTCGCCCTCCTGCATCGCCATGGCAAAATAGGTTGAGCTTGGAACACCGGCCGGGTATTCGCTAAGGCCTGCTGCCTTGGCATAGCCTGCACCAAGAATTTTCAAGGGGCAAAGAGCACAGACAGCTAAAAGAATCACAAAGGCAATATTTATTACGCTCTTTTTTCCTGCTTCGTCAGACTTTAATAACACTCCGTCAATGCAGTCAACAGCCAGCAATATTGCCATAGCTATAAGTGCTATGTAGAGATTTGTTTTTAAAAGGCACCCTACACCCAGAAATAGTGCCGCCAGAAGCTCATCCTTTATCTTATGCCTTTTGAGGTAGCAGATTTCATAGCAGATTGCCATGATTCCGGGAGCAACTGACCATACATCGTTATAAACATAGGTCACATACGCAAACAAAAAGAACATCATAAATGACAAAAGTGCGAATATGCTGCATACTTTTTCATTTTCAAAGAGCTCTTTTGTGGTCCTATTCAAATACACAAAGGAGATTAAAATAGCAGCAAGGTTTATCCCCTGGAAAACCGGATAATTGCTTGGTCCAAACACTCTGCCGATTATCTGACCTATAGCCACATATCCAATCTGAAAAGGATATACGAACATGTAACCACCTTTATCCAAACTGCTGTAATCACCTGCGTTAAATGCATTTATAATCTCATCCAGGGTAAGTCCGTCAGTAACCGCCACCGCTTTTGACGTAAAAATAATAAAAAGACAGACTACTGCTTCAAGTAAAAGCGCTACAGGAAGAACCTTCCCGGGCTTAACTCTGCCTACAAAATATGCAGCCAGTAGGAACAATAAGACTCCTACCAAAAGGAGCAGATATTTTTCCGACCCGAATCTTGGAAGATCCGCTCCCTGATCTATGTCGTAGTATATAGTTGTAAAAAAGCTTGCTCCAAGAATCAGCAAGCTTAATACAGTAAACGGTATAAAAAAGATCATTGAAAGCTTTTGAAGAATTTTATGCACGTTCTCCTCCAATCCTCTTTACAAGATCAAATGCGACAAACGCGTAGATGGCTATCTGTATCGCTGATATCACTGTGATCGGAACCACCATCTCCTTGAATAGAACAGCGATATACACAAGCATTGAATTAACATTCATAAGTGCTGCCACCCACAGCTTGTCTCTGCGTATAGCAAGACAATATGCAGTCATCAGAAGAACTATTGCATAGTCATATCTTTCGTGCATTCCAGGCAGGAACATACAGCAGGTCCATGCCATAAAAAGCCCAAAGTAAAGAGTATTCTCTTTGTTTTCAAGAAATTGTCTGTGATAGATCACATAAACCGCAAACACGCCCAAAACCGCTGCAGCAAGTAAAATAGCAGGCTTCGTGAGTATCTCATCATAGTTATCCAGACCAAAGTTATAGAAATTGGGATAATAGGATACCATTCCATAGCCTTCCGTGGACACCTCCTGGGTCTGCAGGAAGTACGCAAGATAGGTTGCGCGAAGTCCTCGTCTGCATAGCACACAGGGGAGTCCCATTATAAGATACATAGCAGGAATCCATAAAAACTCCAGTATACTGTATTTCTTTCTTGCAAAATAAAGTACCAGGAAAAGCGGCACAAAGAAAATCGCCTGAAGCTTAAAGCTAAAGGAAACAGCAAGGAAAATAAATGCTGCCCTGTAATTGTCCTTTAAAAGGTAATAAACAGAAATCACAAGAAATACAACATAAATGGCATCACACTGCTTCCAAAGTGCTCCATTCCAGATAACAAAGGGCAAAAGTAATGTGATAGCAGCGGCAAAGGAAGCGATAAGACCAGCCCTCTTCTCATCAACACCCTTTTCATTTAAAAGGAGCAGAAGAATCTTTCTTACAAACCATGCGCTCACAAACTCAGCTGCCATGGAAAACAAAGCAATAGGTATGTAGGGCTCGCAGGGAAACAGCGAGCAAATAGCATACATCACATTGTAGGGAACATAATAATCTCCAATATCCTTGGAAAGTCCGCCTAAGAAGCCATAGTCCCTATAAGCAAGGGTCCAGGGCAGATAATAGCTGTTATAGTCAGGTGACAGCTCTGTTTCCGGAATAAGAAAAATACGCACCAGAACTCCTATAAGCACCAAAGCAGCCAGCGCGATCTTATCAATATTGGAATTTACGAAGCCTGTAAGAGCTCTGTCAAATCCCGTTACTCCGCCAACAGCCTCTGTATTTTTGTTGTTTTTACTATCTCTTCCCAAGAAAGTCCCCACCTTTTTGATTTAGTCATTCTGTAAAACCACTTTGTCCTTATGATAATATTCAGCCATGGCTTTGTTAAGCCAGTCCCCTTCATCCTTTGTGATATCTGAAAAGAACAAAAGTTGCGGATGCACAGAAAAAGCACTAAATTCTGCTTCTTTTACATTATCATCCTTAAGAACCTTAAGTCTTTCATCAAATTCCTTCATATAGCAATAAGCATCACCACTGAAAATATCCTCAAGCGCTGCAGTACCTGTATACAGGTCAGGCTCAGGCTTTACTGCCAGAAGTGAGCCTGCGATAAAGGCTGCTGAAACCGCAAAGACCACTCTGGTGGCATGCTGTCCAAGATAAGCGTCCTCCAGAAAATCCTTTGGCTTTCTTTTAGCAAGTACATCTCCGTCAATAAGCTTGGCAGGTTTAATGACATAGCGTATCCAGCCGCACATGTAGCCTATTATCAAAGAAAGGAGAATCATTCCCTGCATGTAGAACAAAGCCTGGATCCTTCCTGCCTCAATGCTTCCTGTTGCATAGATCGGCGGAGTTATAGACGCTGCTGAAAGCAAAAAGCAAAAGGCTGTAAAAAGAGCCGGATGCTCAAAGCCATAAAAGCGTTTGATGCGGCCTGTTGCCTTCCACAAAAAAGGAATCAAAAATACAAGCAAAATAATCGTCGGCCAGGTCAACCACTTTCCAAGCATGGCATCCATAGTATAGTAAACAGCCATTAGAATAGCTTTGATCGGATTAAAGGCTGCCGAGTCAGATCTTACCTTATTTCCGGGTGCAATTGCCGATAAAGCAAAACCTACAAGCATGCAGATAGTAGGAATATATGCCCGCTTAAGGCCATCAAACCTCTCTGCAATTTTAAATATCTCATGTTTTCTTAATTCGATCTGTTTTTCAAGAGGAGCTTTTACAGAAACACTTGCTATTATTGAAATGATTAAAATACACACCGATATTATTGCAAGACTGAGAGATGTCATATAATTGGCACCTCCAAGTAGAAATCCCATAACTGACAATATCGGAACCAGATATCCCTTCACAGACTCAAGGCTGGCAAGGTGCAAAATCATTCCAAGCCAAAGAAGCGCAAAACCAAACATAAAGAGATAATTGATTGCTCCGCTATACCAGAAAAAGCCTTCCACTCTTGAAGCTCCGACAGGCATACATTGAACAAGAAGGAAAAACATAATGTTTGTTATGCATCCTGCCAGATGCTTCTCCACACGGAGTGTTTCGCATAAAAGCTGCTTGAAAAAGTACCACAGTCCCAAAGCAAACATAAAAAGAACCACCCAGGTTCCGATAAAATAAAAATGTTCACCAAAAACACTGGGCGCCAGCGCTGTAAGCGTATTGCTAAAGTAAACTCCGGTCCAGTTAAAGTAATACCAGATTCCCATGTATATAGCCTTTATTATCGCGCTAAAAAAGCCTCCCGATACATAAGACTCATGTACTTCATACGCCATGCTGAAATCATCAGCCGAAGGCACATTATAAAAAGCCAGAATAAGTATGGGAAGAACTACTATTACATTTACCAGAAACAGAGTTATCCTTAATGCTTTGAGCTTAATATTCCTTTTCATGGTTTGCTCCGGATGGGATTATTTAAATGAATTGATGCAATCGATAACATACGATTGTTCTTCATCAGTCATTCCTGCATATATGGGTAGCGAAAGAACTTCGTTCGCATAGCACTCAGTAACGGGAAGTGTTCCCTCACTAAGGCCAAGATAATTATATGCCTCTGAAAGATGAGGCGGAATAGGATAATGAATTATGGTTGTTATGTTATTCTGAGCAAGGTAGTCCATAAATTCATCCCTGCAATCCTTCACTCTTACGACATACTGATGCCATACACTTGTAGCGCCATCTCTTACCTGAGGCTTAATAACAAGCGGATTGGTAATACCTTCAGCATACTTTTTAGCTATTTCAGAACGCTCGGTATTTATTTCATCAATATATTTAAGGCGAACTCTTAACAGCCCTGCCTGCATCTCATCAAGTCTGGAGTTAGCCCCTACAACCATGTTATGGTAGCGCTTCTCACTGCCATAATTGCGGTATATTTTCATAAGTCGAGCCAGCTCCGGATCGTTAGCGGTTATAGCACCCGCGTCTCCGAAGGCTCCCATATTCTTTGAGGGATAAAAGGAAAAGCATCCGATATCTCCAAAGCTTCCTGTCATCTTACCATCAAAGCATGCTCCGTGAGACTGAGCACAGTCCTCAACAAGCTTAAGATTGTACTTTTTACAGAGCTCCTGAACCCTGTCCATTTTCGCGGACTGTCCATAGAGGTGAACAACAAGTATTGCCTTGGTCTTATCGGTTATCTTCTCTTCAATCTTATCTACATCGATCTGAAAGTATTCGTCAGGCTCAACAAAAACGGGTGTTGCGTCATTAATAGTAATACCCATAACACTTGCTATGTATGTATTTCCCTGAACGATTACTTCATCACCTTTCCCTATGCCAAGAACCTTGAAGGCAAGCCAGAGGGCATCAAGTCCACTGGCAAGACCTACACTGTATTTGGTTCCTACATAAGCGGCAAACTCCTCCTCGAAGTTCTCCACCTCTTTGCCAAGGATATACCAGCCTGAGCGAAGTACCTCGAGGGCTTTTGCTTCATATTCATCCTGATGTCTGAAAAAGCCGCGGTCCATACGGCTTTGCATAATTTTGTCCATAGTCCCCCGATTTATGCGTCTCTGCGCTTTACATATCCTGCATACCAGTCAACAAAACGGTGAATACCTTCCTTAAGAGGCATATCCGGCTTGAAGTCGAAATCATTCATAAGGTCGTCAACATCTGCAAATGTAGCCTCTACATCACCGGGCTGCATGGGAAGAAGCTCTCTGTGAGCCTCGAAATCAAAGTCCTGAGGAAGCACTCCGTGAGCAACAAGCTCCTGCTGAAGATAATCTACGAAATCCATAAGGTTCTCAGGGTTGTGGTTACCAATGTTGTAAACCTTATATCTGTTGCCCTTTTCATCCTCATCGGGTGTACTCTGCATAACATTGACAACTCCGGTTACGATATCATCCACATAGGTAAAGTCTCTCTTACAATTACCATAGTTGAATATCTGGATTGTCTCACCTCTAAGAAGCTTGTCTGCAAAGAGGAAAAGTGCCATGTCAGGGCGTCCCATAGGTCCGTAAACAGTAAAGAAACGAAGACCTGTTGTAGCCATGCCATAGAGATTACTGTATGAATAAGCAAAAAGCTCATTGGATTTCTTGGTAGCAGCGTAAAGTGAAAGGGGATGGTCAACCTGATCCTTTGTTGAGAAAGGAAGCTTTGTATTTCCGCCATATACACTTGAGCTGGAAGCATAAACAAGATGCTCTACCTTGGGCTCTGAATGTCTGCATGCCTCAAGGATATTGTAGAATCCGATCACGTTTGCTTCGATATAAGCGCCGGGATTCTCGATTGAATAGCGGACACCTGCCTGAGCTGCAAGATTTACAACAACTGCGGGCTTATACTCAGCAAAAACCTTATCAACAGCTGTTTTATCCGCAATATCTCCCTTCACAAAAATGAAGTTCTCATACTTTGAAAGATTCTCAAGTCTCTCTTCCTTAAGTCTTACATCGTAATAGTCGTTTACATTGTCATAGCCGACAACTTTTATATCTTCAAACTCATCAAGCAGCCTTACCGCAAGGTGTGATCCGATAAAGCCTGCAGCACCTGTGATAAGAACGGTTTTACCATTAAGTTTTACATTTTTTTCTTTCATTGCTAAAATTTCTCCTTAAAATGATATAATAACATGATAGTTAAAAAAGTCCTGGAGGTCAATTTATGGGCAGAACAAAGCTTGCTGCCAAAAATATAACATTCGGATATGTAGGACAGCTGGCAACAGCGCTGATGTCCTTTATCCTGCGTACCATCTTCATCGCACGCCTGTCCAGGAACCTTCTTGGTGTCAATGATCTCTATAGCAATATCCTATCACTTCTGTCAATGGCAGAGCTCGGAATAGGAACTGCTCTTAATTTCAGTCTATATGCACCTGTAGCCAGAAAGGACACCGAAAAGGTCAAGTCCTACATGCAGATGTATCGCAAGGCATATCACACAATAGCCATTGTTGTAGCTGTTATCGGCCTTGCCCTCACTCCATTTCTAAAATACTTTGTCAAAAAGCCCGGCGAGATTACCGTCAGGGATATGACACTTTATTATCTCATTTTTCTGTTCAATACGGTAAGTACTTATTTTGTTTCTTATAAATACAGTCTCGTTAATGCTGAGCAGAAAAACTACATACAGACCAATATTAATACGATCACCAAGATTATCACGGTTTTTTTCCAAATCATAATCCTTCTGGTGATTCCGAACCTGTATCTGTATCTTCTTGCTGATGCAGCGGTTCAGCTCATTCAAAAGCTTTTTGTAAATAATTATCTGAACAGACTTTATCCATATCTGACCGATAAAAATGTAACGCCGCTCTCCACGGAGGAGCACTCGGAGATATGGCGAAAAACCAGAGCTCTTGTATTACACAAGGTTGGCGATGTCGCAAGACTCCAGACAGACACCCTGATCATTTCCTCATTTATAGAAGTCGGCATGGCCGCTGTTGTCGGCAACTACACCATGGTCACCGGAACAATTGCCAATTTTGTAAATATTATTTTCAACTCGGTAATTTCAGGCTTTGGTAATCTTATAGCAACGGAATCCAAGAAAAAGCAGTTCAAGACCTTCAAGGTTTATAGGTTCTTTGCTTCCTGGGTCTACGGATTTTCAGCCTGCGGATTTTTCATTCTTCTGCAGCCCCTTATCTACCTATGGATAGTACAAAAATACGGACCGGACTGGATGCTTGGGAACCTGGCTGTTTACCTGTTTTTAACTGACTATTACTTTAAGGGCGACAGAATCGTTCTATCAAATTACAAGACCGCTGCCGGTGTTTTTGAACAGGATAAATATCTTGCTCTGATACAGGGCATTGTAAACCTTGTTCTTTCCATCGTTCTGGTTCAAAAGATAGGACTTGCCGGAATTTATGTAGGAACTGTTGTGTCCGGCCTTATCGCTAACATAACAAAGCCCATAATCATATACAAGGTATGCTTTGATAAAAGCTCAATATCCTACTTTGCAGACAGCGCAAAGTATATTATCACAGAGGCAGCAACAATCCTTGTTCTGTATCTGCTTGGTACCGTGATCATGAAGAATATAACGATCCTCTCCTTTGCCCTGATGATCGTAATCGTTACTGTAGTATTTAACGCTGTATTCCTGATCATTTACCACAAGACTGAGGAATATGAGTATCTTAAAGGCATTGTATTAAGAAAGCTGGGAAAAGCATGAATAAAGAAACCATCGAACAAATTATAAGGGTTACAGAAAAGGATCTTTCGGAAATCAATAACTACTCTGCCAGAGATGCCTTAAAGGATGTTGCAAAAAAGGCTCTGAAAAGAGGCGTAACTAACCGCGATCCCATATTCTGGCCTGCCGGATTACTGATGCTTGGTCTTTCCGAAGCTGCCACATCTCCTTCCGACAGCACCTCCGAGCTGATATCCAAAGAGCTTAATTCTGAAATAATTGGTAATCTTCGCGCATATATAGATAAATGGATAAAAAGCGGCAAGGAGGTATCCTTTGTTGATGACTCTGTTGCCGGCATAACCATGATCAAGCTCTATGAAGCTACCGGAGAGAGGCAGTTCCATCACGGTGCTGCAAAAATAGCCAATTTCCTCTCCCAGGCTACTAAAAACGATGAAGAGAGCATCATCTACAATCCCGCCAGGGGAAATGACCTGATATACGCAGACGGCGCAGGCCAGGCAGCAATGTTCCTCGCAAAATACGGAACAGTTTTTCATAAGAGAAATGCCATTGCCCTTGCAGCAAAGCAACTGATCAATTTCTATAATAACGGTTTCGATAAAAAATCAGGCCTGCCCTATCATGCCTTTTCTCTGGCAGAAGAAAAAAAGGCTGGTATCATCGGCTGGGGAAGAGCTGTAGGCTGGCTTATGCTTGGATATTCCGAAATACTTTCCAACATCAATAAAGAAGAGAATCACGGCGATGGCCCTATCGGCGACGCCATATTAAAGAGCACCTCCGAAAAGCTCATGTCTGAGTTCTACAGCCTGATAAAGGTGACACTGGAATATCAGAGACCTGATGGCGGTTTTTCATGGCTCCTTCCCGCAGTAGAGGGTGAAGCCGACACCTCCGCAACAGCTATGATCGCATATTCCATGGCAAACTGGCTAAGAAGCGGTATGTTCCAGTCTCATGCAAAAGAGCTAAGTGAAGAGGCAAAAGAGGCCATTCAAAGGGCTAAGGATTTTCTCCTTGAGAACACTGAAAACGGCTCTGTACTTCAGTCATTGAGCAGCTGTGAGGATCTTGCAGTGCACAGGCAGATTTATGGTCACTATCCCTGGGGACAGGGAAGTGCACTGGCATTTTTCAGTATTACCGACTAATGCATAAAAAAACATCTTCTCCTCTATAAACACCCTATAGAAGAGAAGATGTTTTTAATTACACGATTGCCGGCGGGAGCTCATCTGTCGCAGTCAGATAGAACTGCTCAACTCTGACTCCTGCGGATAATGAGAAGTATCTGATAATATGTCTTCCACCTCTTAGCTTCACATCCATAAGTGGTACCCATCGCCAGATATTCTCCGCAGAGAATCTCCAAATTGACTGTCCACCATAGAGATCCTGCTCTGAGTAAATCTTATCGTCTACTCCTATTGTAAAGTGTGCCTTTTCGGCATCCCACATCAGGAACTTACCCCATATTCTGTAATTTCCACCTCTTGTCTCAACGCTGTAATGAAGAGACGGAGCCTTCTTAATGGCACTTACACCACCCCAGCTTGTTTCCTTGTAGTTCTTTAGCGCCTTTTCATCCCTGATATACATGGCAAGCCCGCTCTCACCATGAGACGGTGCATTGCAGTAATCCCATCCTGCACCCTCGGTATATGCAGCCTTGGACTGCATAAGGGCTGAAGCTGCTTCTATAAATATTCTTCCATCCTTTTCCACGGCGGTATGCTCACCGGTTGCAACAATATCCTTAGCAGGTATAGGTGATCCATAGTGAGGTAAAAACTCCATATGCTCACCCATTTCAAGGCAATTGCCCTTCTGTTTTCTGAAGGCATAATACACAGGTCTTGGAGGCAGCTCGTAAGCTTCCTTGCCATAGAAATCCCAGCAGAAGCCCGCTGCATCAAAGCTAAGCGGAAGTCTTAAATCTCCGCCTCTTATACCAAGGTTATTCTCCTGGCGCTCTCTTGTATAAATAACGAATCTGGAGAAGGAGAAATACTTATCTACCGCATGGAATATAATTCTGTGGGATCCCGGCTTGATGTTGGGTAGTCTTAAATAGAGCTTATCAACGTTATTTCTTACATTGCTCTTCCACTCGCCCTTATATTCATCATTGGCTTCGGATTCCACAACCTCCATGGGATTCTCATCTACCGATACCCCGATCCTGATTCTTCCAACAGAATTAAGGGACGGGAATCTGTGGAGCTCTAAAAGGAATGCGCCTTCACTTGTTACAGTAACCTCGTATGTAAGAGTTGCACCCTCAGTTCTCGCCTCTACAAGTGATCCTCTCTGTCTGCCAAGATTGGGAATTCTTACCCAGGCACCGGACAAGTCTCTGACCATGTCAGCCTCAATTCTGAGCATTCCGTCATCTTCCATGTGGGGCGGGAATACGATGTTTCCCTGGCCAAGCAGAGTTATACCCCTAAACAGCTTGGCTTCCACAGGAATCACATGGCTTTCTCCGGTCATAAGAGCCATCACATGAATGGCATCCTTTATTGAAACCACATTATCGTCAGGCTTTACCTCTCCCTTTTTGGTCATCTGTTCTATCATGTCTGAAACCTGATTCCAGTCAACCTCAAGAAGAAGTCTCTCCTCACCGTTTATTCTTATATCTCCGTGACCCTCAAAGCCGACTATACTTTCATCTGTTACCCTCAGCCATGAAGGCAGATCAACAGTGACAACTATCTCGTTTTCACCTGCATTTGCTATCTCAAACCACTTTTCAACAGGCTTAACAAAAGTCAGGTAATTCTCTTCGTTCTGACATGTCACTATCAGATGGTCATCTGATTTCATGATTGGCGGCTTACATGCAGGATGCATGGCTGTTCGTGTAGGTGGGAAGTCCTCGGGAGTCATTACGCCATCCCATTTTCCATCAGCCATCACATGGTTGTAGTAATACAGCATGCTTCGTCTTGCATGATCAAAGGCCAGTGACCTTGTAGTGTAATCTGCTGCGCTGTGGGTCTTCCCCTGCTTTATGCACAGATTACTTCTGTCAGCATAGTAATACATGGCATAGGTATAGTATGCTGCGTGTATCTTCATGAGTATCAGCTGGAAAAATGAGTCCTTTTCATTGTCCGGAAGTGAATGGTAAATCCTGTTTCCGGTCTTGAACATATACTCGTAGCGGTGGATTCTGCTTACGGCCTCGTCAGTGTATGCGGTCTGTGAGAAGGTATCCACATCCATCTGCTCAACCTTTCTTACGTTTGTAAGCTGATCGAATTCAACAAGCATGGGAGCAAGCTTCTTTCCATGATGTCCGCTGAAGGTTTCATCTATCCACTTTGCCAAAAACTCTATTTCATCCGCACATATAGTCTCTGTTTTACCTATATCCCAAGCCAGCTGGGCATAGTAAGTCATCTGCTGCTCAAGAGGCTTAATGGCACCAAAATTGGTCACCCAAAGCTTACGGATTCCCTCCTCGTATGCCTTCTTGAGCTCATTTCTCGTCTGAGACAGCGGAATGGAGCAAAGGAAAAGATATGATGCTCCGGGCGGTGCCCAGTATGAATTGTGATAGTAAAGTCCGTTTCCACCGGGACGTCTCTTCTCCGTCTCATTGGGATAACGCCTTACATGTCCGTAATTATCATTTACCCAAATGAGTGTGAAATCATCCGGAATATTTAGTCCGTTATCATAGAGCTCAAGCACTTCCTTGTATGGCACAAAAATTTTCATAGGAGTGTGCTCAAGTGTATTATCAAGAATCTGCTCCTGAGCCCTTATTACGTCCTCCAAGAGCTCTATCTTAGCGTTTCTAAGTTCCTCTCCGCGAAGTCCAGCCAGAGCTATAGGCTCAATATCGGTATCATTTATTCCGCGCATTCCGAGAGTATATGTAACTTCATAGTCCTTGTTCTGCTCAACAGCCTCCTGCCAGTACTCGATTATGGCATCACGGCTCTTTTCAGAAGCAGTGAAATCATAGGGAACTCCGCCATAGCCCTTCTTTTCAAGCCATGGTCTCCATTCCTTGTTGTTACTTCGCATCAGCATGTCGCAGTGAGAGGTACCTACCACGATGCCCATCCTGTCTGCAAGCTTCGCGTTTTCAGGGTTGGCATTAAAAGCATTTACATGCATAGCCGGCCAGATATAATTCATCTTCAGCCTCAGCATAAGCTCAAAAATTTTCTCATAGGTCCTGATACCTATGGTAGTCTCTCCGAGATAGCGCTGAGCCCAATGATCCAGCTCTTCCTCATCATTTACGAAAATACCTCTGTATTCTATACTTGGGTGATCCGAAACATGATAATCGTCCGGTAAAGAAATCTCAGTTTTGGGATGAATCGGTACATCTGCCATGAAATACCAGGGTGAAACCCCTAAAACAGTTCTGCAAAATTCATAGATTCCGAAAACAGTTCCTCTTCTGTCTGATCCGGCAATAACAAGCCTTCCTCTTCTGTCTCTGATAACATAAGCTTCCTTTCGCCTTCTGCCATGAGAACTGAAAAGGCCGACAAGATCCTCTTCTTCAAAGTCTTCGCACACACCAACTGTTCCCACCAGTATCTGCTGAGAGTCAGGATCATATACCTCTGTATTAATTTGAAGCACGCGTTTGAAATCGCGGATCAGATTTGACACCGCGAGCTTGACTGCTTCGGATTCGCGCTCACTGATCGTCACCACGACCGATGAGTACTGTCTGATAGTTATTCCCATTACTCTCCCCCCATGAGACTTTGGTTACTACCAAATGTTAAATTTTTATAAACTGTGAATATTATTATTTTATCAATAATTTATATTTTTGTGTCCTAGCACCTTTGCCGAACATTCTTCCCTTAAATTGTGTAAAATGACGGATAATTAAAGCCTGTTTAAAACATTAAAATAATTACTTGTTTTCATTATTGTTTTGTAGGACAATAGAAATGGTCGCATTCAACCCTGCAAAAAAGTGAGCACACATGGATAAAACCAAAATTCTAGACAAATTCATTCAGCTATTATCCGATTCCGAAGATACCCTTCGCGCCGCAGGGCAGGCCTTTTCTTTGATTGGGCCATCTCTTAATATTTCACAGATAATTCTTGATCTGAATATTCCTGAAACCAGGCAGACCCCCACTGGCGAAGTCAGACATCTGACGGTTTACCTTGGAGAAATGGCATCTGATGAAGTTACAGAGATAGTATGGCTTGAAGAGTCCACACGCACCTTTGAGAACGGTGTGATTACGGCTCATGTTTATGCTCCAATCGAGACCAACTGGAGCTCTGATGAGAGACAGCTTCTTCAGTCTGCCGTTAAGATTTTCCTCATCCACATGGACCGCTACAGACTTATCGAGCTTGTTCAGAAGAGTTCCATGACTCAGTATCTCACTGGTCTTCCGAATTCCGGCGGATTCATCGCTTTTGCAACAAAAAAGATGTTTGCCGGAGAAATAAAGAATTACAATTCCTATTATTTTAATTTAAAAGGCTTTGGCCTTATAAACAGACGCTTTGGCAGTGAAGAAACCGATAATATTATCCGCAGATATGCCAGAACGCTTCTGGAGTTCTGCAAGGAGGATGAGACCATCGGACACCTTGGCGGTGACAACTTTGTTGCTCTCATCCGCAAGGAGCGCACCGGCGATTTCTTAAAGCTCCTCGAAAAGACCGAAGTTTTCGGTATCCGTGACGGCGAAAGACTTCCCGTTCACATAAGCGCTGTTGCAGGTGTATACGACATCGATGATTCATTAAAGGCTCCCGGCCAGATAATAGGCCGAAGCTCAATAGCGTGCAGCGTTGCAAGATCACTTGCAAACGAGCCCTTCCTCTTTGTCACCAAGGAGATGAGCACCAGGGTTTACCGTGAAAAGCAGATTGAAGACCGCTTTGAAGATGGTCTCTTAAATAACGAATTTAAGGTTTACTATCAGCCCAAGGTTGATACCAAGACCCACACTCTTGTGGGTGCGGAGGCTCTCTCCCGCTGGCTCTGCAAGGGTGAGTATGTCTATCCCGCTGAATTCGTACCCATTCTTGAAAAAAACAGCTATTCCATAGGTCTTGATATCTATGTTATGGAGGATGTTTGTAAGACAATCCGTCACTGGATTGATAAAGGTATTGAACCTGTGCCTGTTTCCGTAAACTTCTCCAGAAGTGATCTCGCAGAAGAGCATCTGGCAGACCAGATTCTTGAGATCACCAAGAAATACAATGTTGATCTTAAATATATACAGATTGAAGTTACCGAGACTGCAACTCAGAAGGAAAAAGGACTTATCGCTGATTTCCTGAATAAACTGAACGGAATGCATATCGCCAGCTCAATAGATGATTTTGGTACAGGCTACTCTTCTCTTGGTATTTTAAGAGATCTTCCTGTATCCACCATCAAGATTGACAAGTCCTTCATAGATAACGACACTTTGACAAAACGTGATGAAATTGTTCTAAAGAACATTATCCAGATGGCTAAGGAGCTTGATATCGAGGTCATCACGGAAGGTGTTGAGAGACAGGATCAGATTGAATTCCTCCAGAACGTAGGCTGCGATCTGGTTCAGGGCTTCTATTATGATAAGCCCTTGTCCCTTGAAGAATTTGAAGAACGTCTAAAAAACAAAAATTACGTAATTTAAAAAAAGCGCCCTCCTGTCAGGTTGAACAGGAGGGCGTCTTTAAATGTTTTATTTTATAATGCTGCAAAAAGAATAGAAATAACTACCTGAATTATCACAAATCTTATTACCACCTGCGTGTCTGACCACTCCAGATTTTTTCTCATATGATCATGTATCGGTGTCCTTAAGTTAGTCATAACATGGAGCTTCAAAAATCTGATAAGAGATATCTTAAGAAGTCCAAGCCCTCCATCTATGATCAAAACCAGAGAAAGCATAATGTACGCAAAGGGATGTCCCGATTTCATTGCAAGAAGAGCTATGAAAAATCCAAGCGCTCTTGATCCGGCATCACCCATAAGCATTGAGCTAGGTGAACAGTTAAAATACAGATATGCCAAAAGCACAGCACATAAAATCTGTCCGGCTGTTCCTATGCTTCCAAGCGTTTCGGAAAACATGATCACAAAGGACATCACTGTTACGATTACCAATGATCCACACAGACCGTCTACACCGTCCGAGCAGTTGGTGACGTTGATAGCAATCCATATAAGAATAACTCCAAGAATAAAGTAAACAGGATAAGGAATTGTAAATTCAAATGAAAACACCGTTACAGTTGTGCTGTTTTGCGATAAAAAGGTCACCATAGTCCCTACTGAGATAGCAAAGTCAATGAGTCCCTTTTTATATTCATTCCAGGGCTTGTCTGATGCATCATCCATATACCCGCTCAGCATGATCAGGAAGATCAGTCCCAGATAGATCAGAAACTCCACGGAAAGCGGAAGGAATAATACAGCCATCAGGATGAAATCTATCACAAAGACCAGTCCCACACCCCTTAGCTTTCCCTTGGAAAGAGCGCCGTTTACGGCAAATGCTCTGCCCTGGTCCTGCGGAAGGAACGAAAATCTCATATTCAGAGTTATGAATGTGAATATAAATGCCACGATCATTCCGATAGCTGAAAGCTGGAACTGAGTAAACCGTCCAATTAAAAGTTCGTAAAACATCTCAAAAATCTCCCGTCTCAATAATTATTTTTATTTAAGGAAATACCGTATTCATGGTATAATTTTCTTTGGCTTTAATTTAGCCTGCATCAATATATTAGCGAAGGTAGATAAGAATGGCAACTTTTTCCGACAAATGGAATAAATTCAAAAATTACATGAATCCATATATACATCCATCAATAAAGGAGGGCTTATACCGCAAAAATATCCAGTCCACACACGATATTGCCTTTGCCTTCACCATTGTTGAATGCTTTGTCATTGCTTATTATATGTTATTTGACAGAGAAAAGCTCCTCAATCCATTCATTGGTCCCGGCGCTATTTACTCAGTAATAATAAGTGCCATAGCACTGGTTATAAGCCACTATGCGCTCAAGGATATAAAACGCCCCTTTAGTGCCTATCGTTTCTGCTATATTGCATACTTTTTGATGTACATCCTTTTTGGTATGTTTGCATCCTTTTATGAATATAATCACGGTCAGCAGATGTTTATTTTCTTCGCAATCATTTTCTGTCTTGTGAATTTCATACTACTTCCTCCGGCAGTCGGTTCCGTTCTGATCTGGGGATCATATTTTATATTTTATTTAATCCTGTATTCTTTTGATGGAGCTAAGAATATTAACCTGTTTAATTACATAGTATTTTCGCTTCTTACTCTCATCGGGTCCTTTAACAAATTCAAGATGCAGGCCACCGAGCTGGAGCGTATCCATCGCATTGAAACCATGAATGACATGCTTCAGAATCTGCCTGTCCACGACAATATAACCAATATGAAAAACCGTTATGCTCTTCGAGACGACTTCACTTCATATCAGAATCATCACATCATTGTGGTCATGCTAGATTTGGATGAATTCAAGAAGATAAACGAGGAATATGGACAGGCCACCGGAGATGCCGTTCTTGGCCAGGTGGGAAGCTGTATTAAAACTCATCTTACGGAGAGCCATTCCTACAGATACGGCTCAGATTCATTCCTTATCATTCTTCAGGATATTGAATTAAGTGACGCCCTTCAGCGTCTCTCTATCTGGGAGAGAAATATGGCAACCCTCAGTGTACCGGAGCTTGATAAGCCAATACATTACACAAGTGGTTACTCCCACGGAACCCCCAGAGATGAGGATGAACTCAGAATGCTTATCGAAGCAGCTGACAGAAAGCGCAGAGATTTTTCATAAATACACAGATGTTAAAGCCCAATTTCAAAAATTGAAAATTGGGCTTTTTCCTTTATACCTTTTCTGTTAAAATGATAAGGATGTGTCATTTCCTACACATTTTTTAAGGAGGATTTATTATGAAATTTAATAAAAGTGTCGTAAGCCTCGCTCTTACAGCTATGATACTTACAACAGCTGTTGGGTGTGGCAAGGAAAAGCCTGCGGAGGATTCTTCTGAAGGCCTTTCATGGGAGTCTATCGAGGACAATTCTGCTGAGGAAGCTTCAGAAGAGCCTGAAGTACAGGAAGAGGCTGAGCCCGAGATCGTTTCTGCTGAGATTCCTGAAGGAATGTACAGAAGTGAGCTCACAGGTGAACCTATCAGTGAGACAATTAAGGACCAGCGTCCTATAGCTGCAATGGTTGATAACGAATCAATTGCACTTCCTCACTTTGGTATTTCAGAATGTGATGTTGTTTATGAAATGATGAACAGTACACAGAATGGCAGAATTACACGTCTTATGTGTCTGGTAAAGGATTGGGGTGCTATTAAACAGCTCGGTTCTATCCGAAGCACACGTCCCACAAACATCATTCTTTCAGCTGAGTGGAACGCAGTACTTTGCCACGATGGTGGTCCTAAGGTTCACATTGATCCCTATCTTGCTAAGGAATGGGGAACAAACCACTTCTCAGGAACATTCTCTCGTGTAGATAACGGTAAGAAGAGAGAGTACACAGAATACATTCTCGCCGGCGATCTTGAAAACAACTTCTCAGGAAGCAATTTCTCAACTACCTACAATGAATTTGCTCCCGAAGGAATCCAGGAAGCACACTTTAACTTCACTCCCTGGGGTAATGAGATAAACCTTGAGAACAAGGGCTATGCTAAGTGCCTTGATGCTAACACAATCGATATCATTCCTTTCGAGCATAACAGCTCAAAGCTCGTATACAACCCTGATACTCAGGAGTATGAGTACTATGATTATGGCAACCCTCACAAGGATGGTGAAGACGGAGCAGTTCTTTCATTCAAGAACGTAATCCTTCAGAAATGTACCTTCAACCAGCTTGATGATCACGGTTACCTCATCTACAACTGTATCGATATCAACCAGCCCGGTTACTACTGCACAAATGGTAAGGCAACAGATATCGTTTGGACAAAGACAGGTGAGCTTGTAAAGACGCAGTTCTTTGATTCACAGGCTAACGAGCTTGAGATCAACAACGGCAAGACTTATATTGCTCTTGTTCCTGCCGATACATGGGATCAGCTCGTTATTGAATAATTTAATATCCGCATTAATTAAGGCGCCGCATTACTGCGACGCCTTTTATTATGTCTCTATGTTCATCACTCAATAAGTTCCTTAAACTTCTCTGCCGGTACAGGCTTTGAGAAATAGTAGCCCTGAATCATCTCACAGCCTATGGATCTTAGGTATTCGTACTGTTCCTCTGTCTCTACACCTTCTACAACTATTGGCATATCCAGCTTCTTAGTCATCTCAACGATTGTATTTATAACAATCTTGCCCTTTTCAGATGATACTATTCCATCCATGAACTTCATATCCGCTTTAAGGATATCAACATGGGCATTCTTGAATGTGTTAAAGCTGGAATATCCACTTCCAAAGTCATCCATCAGGATTCTGAAGCCGACCTCTTTAAGGAGATCTACTGTATTAAAAAATCTCTGATTCTCTGCAACGAAGGCGCTCTCCGTAATCTCAAGCTTAATATCATTGGGCGAAAGATGATATTTCTTAATCATATCCAATATGACTTCATAGAGGTTATCAAGCTGCAAATCTCTTCTGGATATATTTACAGATATCGGAGGCACCAATATTCCCTCTTTACGCCACTCTGCTATCTGTTTGCACACTTCTTCCCACATATAGATATCAAGCTTGTTAATGAAGCCGTTACGCTCAAATAAAGGTATAAAATCACCGGGACTTATAAGACCGTACTGTCTGTCCTTCCATCTTACCAATGCCTCTGCACTACATACCTTCTTTGTCTCAGCATCATATATAGGCTGGAAGTATGGCATAAAATCGTGCTCATGTATAGCTCTGTCGCAGTTGTGCTGCATATAAGCCAGCATTTCAAAATCATGATTCTGCTTCTCATCAAAAATGTGCTCATGCTTATCATATTCATAGCGTATCTTCTGCATGGCGAATCTTGCTCTGTCTATCATAAGCTGCGGATTCATGGTTCTGTCAGTTATAGGGTAGACACCTGAATACAATGACAGATTATAATCCATATCCTCACCGGGATACATCTCATCCAGCGACAATACACCCTGAAGCATCCAATATGAGCCCTGCGGGAATAGCCCTACAAAATTATCCTCTCCAAGATATGCAAGCTCAACCTCCCATGAAAACTGTTTTCTCATGGCAGCCGCAATACGCCTTAGGATGTCATCTCCGCGCTCAAAACCGAATCTCTCGTTTACATCCTGGAAGTCTCTGATATCAAGAACGCACAATTGATATTCTATGACAGGGTTTAATATCAGATCCTCTTCTACTGCCCTGAAAAACGCCTTCTGATTGTATATTCCCGTCTTTGGATCTGTAGGATTATCCACAAGATAAAGCATAACAAGGTTGAAGGTTACACAGGCAGCAAAGGCAGCGCCCATGTATTTAAAATCTGTGATGCGGTCATTCATTATCAGCATTATATCTACCAGTACTACAAGGGCCGTAATAACTGATGCTGCCACCTTACCAAGACGTCTTATATGTCTCCATGCAAGGAAAATCGACAAAACAGCATAAATAAGTCCGAAGAAAGAACTGACCACAATAAATACTATTCTTTCAAAGGTAATTATTCCTCTGACATCTTCAAAATATGCAATATGATTTATTGGATTTAATACCAGGAGATTGATTACGCCAAGAGCATAAGGAACAACTGATAACAATGGACTTTTTTCACGATATCTTACAAGTCCCACTGTTATCTTAAAGGCGCACAAAAGATAGGTATTCAGCGCGATCACAAGCATCGTTTCACTTGCAACATATTTAATGTCGCTGTTAAACCCGATGTACCTTCCATACAGATCAAGCGCCCAGATAAGAATAATGTATGCGATTGTCACATCAATTTGCAGATCAATCCAGATCGTACCAACAGTACGGCTGATACTTCTTGCCCGTATAGCCAGAATGCCGACCGCCATGATCCCCAGACTCAATAAAGTGATCATATACTGACTCCTAAAGCATACTTTTACAATATAATTATACATAAAAAAAACAGAGAGAAATATTTCTCCCTGTTTTTTCAGAATTTCTTTATATCAATTTTACATTCTACGAATATAGATCAGAATTGATACTGTCATGTTTTATTTGTCATCATAAAGATGGCATCTAACTACATGTCCATTCCCCATATCCTTGGGCTGAGGATCCTGCTCCTTACAAATGCCCATGCAGTGAGGACATCTTGTATGGAACTTACATCCCTTAGGCGGGTTAGCAGGTGAAGGAATATCTCCCTCAAGGAGCACTCTCTCCTTCTTAATATCCGGATCAGGCATCGGAATAGCACTGAAAAGTGCCTTTGTATAAGGATGAAGAGGCTCTGCAAATATATCCTCTGTCTTACCTGTCTCAACAAGACTTCCAAGGTACATAACACCTACAGCATCTGAAATGTGCTCAACTACTGAAAGATCATGTGAGATGAACAAATATGTGAGATTGTTCTTCTCCTGAAGATCCTTAAGAAGGTTGATGATCTGCGCCTGGATAGAAACGTCAAGAGCTGATACAGGCTCGTCACATACTACAAACTCAGGCTTAACTGCAAGTGCTCTGGCAATGCAGATACGCTGTCTCTGACCACCGGAGAACTCATGAGGATAACGTTCCTTATGATAGGGCTGAAGACCGCATTCCTTCATGATCTCTGTAATATAGTCGTTATACTCTGCCTTGGGCACAAGTCCATGCTCACGAACAGCTTCTCCGATAATCTCACCGATAGGAAGACGGGGAGAAAGTGAAGAATAGGGATCCTGGAAAATGATCTGCATCTTCGTGCGAAGCTCACGGAGCTTTTTCTTATCATATTTACTGATATCTTCACCATTGAAAAGGATATCACCCTCTGTCTTCTCAAGAAGTCTTAAGATAGTTCTTCCTGTTGTGGACTTACCACAACCTGACTCACCAACAAGACCCATTGTTGTTCCACGAGGGATAGTAAATGATACATCATCAACGGCCTTTACATTTCCTGTAACACCACCGAAGAAACCACCCTTAATAGGGAAATATTTCTTGAGGTGCTTTACTTCAAGTATATTATCGCTCATTACTTTGCACCTCCTTCTTCAGTCTTTGCATTATTTGCGAAATCCTCGCATCTGTAACAGCTTACTTCATGAGTGGGAGAAATCTTGTAAACTCCGGGATACTTTCCGGAACATTTCTCTACGCACATCTCACAACGATCCTTAAAGTAGCAGTAATCAGGCATATCAATCGGATTAGGTACGTTTCCGGGAATATTGTAAAGCTTATCCACATGCTTACCAACAACGGGCTTAGACTTCATAAGACCGATTGTGTAAGGATGTCTGGGATCCTTAAAGATCTCTCTTGCTGTACCTTTTTCAATAACACGGCCTGCGTACATAACTACAACATAATCAGCCATCTCTGCAACAACACCAAGGTCGTGAGTGATAAGCATGATTGAGCTGTTGATCTTGTCCTTAAGGTTTCTAAGAAGGTCAAGAATCTGAGCCTGGATAGTAACATCAAGCGCTGTTGTAGGCTCATCCGCAATAATAAGCTTAGGATCGCAGGCAAGAGCCATAGCGATCATGATACGCTGACGCATACCACCTGAAAGCTCATGAGGATACATCTGGTAGACACCCTCTTTATTAGCGATACCAACCATCTGAAGCATCTCGATTGTTCTTGCCTTAACCTGCTCAGGTGTCATATCAGGATTGTGAAGAGCGATTACTTCATCAACCTGTGCACCGATTCTGAATACAGGGTTAAGGGATGTCATGGGCTCCTGGAAGATCATTGACATCTTGTTACCACGGAGCTTCTGCATAGCTGATGCAGGTGCATTGACAACATTGATTGTTCTTTCTCCGTCATTGAAACGGATCTCACCTTCAACAGTCTGACCTGCAGGTCTCTGTACAAGCTGCATGAGTGAAAGGCTGGTAACTGACTTACCGCAGCCTGACTCACCAACAATACCTACTGTCTTACCCTGGGGTACCTCAAAGGATACACCGTCAACAGCCTTAACTGTACCGATATCTGTGAAGAAATATGTGTGAACATTGTCAAACTCAACACAGTTATCGGGGTTCTTCATCTTTGTAACATATTCACTTTCAGGAATATGCTTTCTGTTTCTCTTTTTCTCAATCTCGGATGTGATCTTACGGTTCTCGCGTGAAATCCTTCTAGACTCTTTAGCCGAGATGTAATTTGAATTTTTAGCCATTTTTGTCTCCTATACACATACAGATAATGCGTCTTGCTTCGTGCTTTGCACTCTCGCAAGACTAGAAATCATTCGGAATCCGAGCTTTCGCTCTACTTCCTCATGATTTCTTATCTGACAAATGTCAGCACAAAATCTTATGCAAGCATAGATTTTGTACTGCCGCTTGTCAGAATTATCTTTTCATCTTTGGATCGAACGCGTCACGAAGACCATCACCAATAAAGTTAAATGCAAGAACTGTAAGAAGGATAAATGTTCCTGCAGGAAGCCATACAAATAAGTAATTGGTCATTACGTATGAATCGTTAACCGCATTTATGATACTTCCCCATGAAGCAGCAGGGTACTTGATACCAAGACCAAGGAATGAAAGTGAAGCCTCTGAAAGGATAACCTCACCAAGACCCATACTGGCAAATACGATAAGCTGAGGAATAACGTTAGGTATAAGGTGCTTGAAGATTCTACGGTATGTGCTGATACCAAGTGCCTCAGCAGCTACCATGAACTCCTGCTCACGAAGTGAAAGGATCTGACCTCTTACGATACGGGCAATTCCTACCCAGCCGATAATAGCCATAACTACGCAGAGCAGATAAATACGTGCTCTGGGGCTTGCCTGATAATAGTCCATGATTGAACCAAGGATCAGGTAAAGAGGCATGGCCGGGATACAATAAACTACGTCAACAAGTCTCATGAGAAGGTTATCAACCCATCCGCCAAAGAAACCTGCTACACCACCGATTACCATACCGATAAATACTTCGATAAATACTACTACAAAGCCGATAAGCAATGAAATACGTCCACCATACATAAGACGTGCAAGGAGGTCCATACCGTTAGCATCTGTTCCTACAGGATGTGCCTTGGAAGGAGCTGAATAAATATCGATAAGTCTTGTCTCCTGGTACTTCTTAATTGTGTACTGACCTGTCTTAACCTCAAATTTGTACTCAACCATATTGCCGTCAGCATCAGGATACTCGAATGAACCTGCATTGCCCTGAGCTTCAAATGCCTCAAGAGCTGTTGCCTTATATGTAGGATCAAGGAAGGTTCCGGGATCGATAGCATTAAAGTTCATATTTGAAACAACTGCGTATCCCTCACCGTTTGCTTCTACAAGACCTTCATCGTTAACTGTGTAGCTTGTGCCGTCAGCCTCGAAAGAAGTTGCACCTGTAGCTACTGCTACAAGAGCATTTCTGTAAAACTCATATGAGAACTTTGTATCCTTGCTGTATCCTGTGAATGATCTCTTACTTGCAACCGCAAGCTCAGTAGCTTCATATACATCAGCCTTGAAATCCTCACCGTCGAACATGTAAATCTTTCCATCCTGCTCAAAGTCAGCTCTTCCTGCCTCTACAGCAGCATCAAATTCCTTATTGCCCTTGAGGAAAACCTGCGCAGGCTCAAGTGAATAGATAAGATAAACATCTGAATCCTCAGCAGCCGGTGACATTCCCATCATCTGACCGCCACGGGTCTCGAATACGTACTTTTTCTTGGAAGCAGCAATAAGTGCCTTTGAATTAATATCTGAAGGGAGAGTTGCTCCATCAGCTATCTGGAACTGGAACTGATCGATAACAGTAGCACCTGCAAACTCCTTCATTACCTGCTCAGACTTGTAGAACACCTGGCTCTCTGAATAAGGATAGAGAGCACCGCCTACAAAGGCGAACAGGAACATTGCAACAATAATTACCATTCCTACAATAGCGAGTCTGTTTCTAAGGAATCTCTTAAGAACCATCATTCCCGGAGAGAGGACACGGACTCTGTTAGCATCATCAAGATGCATTTCTTCTTTTTTAACTTCGTTTTTCTTTTCTTCTGACATTACATCCGCCTCCTTTCCTTAGTTTACTCTGACTCTCGGGTCAACTACCGCATAGAGAATATCTGCGATAAGGTTACCGAGCAAAATAAGGACTGCCATAAATACCATGTAAAACATAACGAAAGGAATATCGCCCTGTACTACGCACTGGTATGATGTATAACCGATACCGGGAATCTGGAACAAAGTCTCAGTGATCATGGCTCCGGAGAAAAGTCCGGGAAGTGATCCGCCAAGAAGTGTTACGATTGGTATAAGTGTGTTTCTGAAAGCATGATAATTAACTACTCTGTCCTCAGAAAGACCCTTAGCTCTTGCTGTTCTGATATAATCTGCATTCAGAACTTCGAGCATGTTTGTTCGTGTGTAACGCATAAGAGAACCTACGCTTACAACAGTAAGTGTAATAACAGGCATGATCATATGACGAGCCATATCAAGGATTTTACCCACGTCTGAATATGATTCATGAAATCTTCCAACTATTCCGTATAGGTCAAGCCAGCCAAGCTTTACAGAAAGAATATATTTCAAAATCGTCGCAAAGAAAAAACTCGGAAGTGAAATTCCGATAAGTGCGATAACCGTAACGGTATAGTCTGTTGCAGAATACTGTCTTCTTGCAGCAGCCACTCCCGCAGGTATAGCGATTATTATTTCCAAAATAAATACAACAAGTCCCAGTGCAAATGAATACCAGATTACGCTGGAGAACTTCTGCAATACAGGCTGATTCCAGAACCAGGAATCACCAAAATCAAGTGTTATTGCCTTTGATGCCCATTTGAAATATCCCTGGATTACCCCCGTGTCCAAGCCATACTGGGCATTTAACTGTTCAACCCACTCAGAGTAGCTTTTTGCTCCCGGCTTAGTAGATAAAGCCATAGCCTGCTGTTCAACATATGATGTAGGCATGCATCTCATGATGGTATAAATGATCATAGATACGAAAAACAATAATACTACTGATATGAGTAGACGTTTAAGTATGAATTTCTTCATTGTTGTCTATACTCCTTCTAAATAAAATATCTTCCACCTGAAAAATTATTCCTCGGGGATTGTTAATATATCTAAAAATTTCGCTTGGCGAAATATAATTTTCTAATCCATTTTCTAAATAGTGCAACTATTCTCTGTTGATTTAAAGTTATGAAGTAAAAAAGTACATAACATGTCCGCGGGAGCTAAATAACCCCCACGGACAAAGTTATGCGCATTATTTATGCAACTGATTGTCTTAAAAGCTCTACTATTGTAGCAGATTCTCAGCACATCGAAAACTCTAAATTCATTTTCGAATTTATAAATACGAATTACTTAGTCATAAGTCTCTCAATTCCGTCGTGAGCACTTGTTGTAGCAAAGAAGTTGTAGTATGTTGTCTCGTCATGAAGCATATCTGAGTTTTCAACATCTACGCGCTCAGAAGAATAGATTGAGCAGTTCTGTCTCTGATAAATCGGGATTTCTACTGCATAATCTACTACATAATCAAGAGCTTCCTTGTAAATAGCCTTACGAACTGCCTGATCTGTTGTTGAACGACCCTCAACTACAAGTTCGTCAAGTTCAGGCTGGTTAATCTTGTACATGTATGCAGAACCACCTTCTGAGTGATAGATCTGATACATATCAGGATCCATTGATCCGCCCCAAGCTGCGCACCAGATCTCAGCTGTGCCGCCTTCTGTTGCAGACCAAAGAACTGAAGAATCTGAAAGGTCATTGATGATAAGATCAAAGCCAATCTTTGCAAGGTCTTCCTTAGCTGCTGTAAGGATACCGAATGAAGGGTGATCACCCTTACCATCAGCAGGAATCATAGCTTCGTATGAAAGCTTAGCACCTTCAGGAGCTGCTGTAAGCTTACCATCTGTTACTGTGTAACCAGCCTTCTCGAAGAATCCAAGTGCTGCCTGAAGAGCTGCATCATACTTCTCATCTTCGCTCATGCCGTCTGTATAGATAGGATTTCCGTCAACATCTGTTGAGAAAGCAACCTTATAATCAGGATCAGATGCCTGAGGTGCTGCCCATGATGTGTTAGAAATAGGATAGTTGATTACGTTAGCTGCATCGCCATAGTAAGAATCAACAACTACGTCTCTGTGAACAGCAAGAACAGTTGCGATAGCCTTACGAAGTGCCTTAGACTCTTCACTTCCTGCATCAGAACCAACCTTAACGTTCTGTGAGTTCATACCAATGTAACCATAACCATTGTTGTCTACAAGTGAAGTAGAAATCTTGTCACCTGTAAGCTCGCCGTTTGAGTTATCACCGGCGATCTGCTCAAGAGTTGACTTGTTAGCTGAAGGCTCAGCAACATCAAGTGTACCCTGAACGATAGCAGGCTCAGCATCAGACTGCTGAGTAACCTTCATCTGAACTTCCTTGATTACAGGAGCGCCAAGATAGTAGTTCTCGTTAGCTGTGAAGTAAACAATCTTGTTCTCAAACTTGTCGAATACATAAGGACCGGCGCCAAGAGGCTGTGTTGTCTTAGCTCTTACAGTTGAAAGATCACCCTTTGTGAATCCGAACTTATTATTATCATAATCGTATTCAGCCTTGTCACCATAGTAGTGAAGAGGTGCGATCTCAACAGGAAGTGAGTAGATAGCTGTTGCATCAAGCTTGTCCATGTGAACAACCATTGAGTAGTCGCCTGTCTTCTCGATACCTGTGATTGAAGGAGCTGAATCACCTGTCTCAATTGAGTTCTTGTAATCATCTGAAAGCATATCAAGGATGCCGTCGCCAGCCTTCTCCTTGTCAGTAGCTGCCATAACGTCTCCGTCATAAGCTGCAACGATTTCATTCCAGAAATCATCTACTGTAGGAGCTGTGCCACCCTTAACATCGAATGTAGCACCTGAAGGAGCTGTAAGAACGCCGCCTTCTACTGTACCATAGCCCCAGTTTGCCATTGCATTGGCAATAGGATCCTTGGCAATATCTTCATCATCAGATACAGCACCGTTTGCTGTGCAGTAATCTGCGATATCATTGATGAACTGTTCCTTAGCTGCAGGGAAATCTGTCTCCCAGAACTTCTTCTGCTGATCTTCTGTGAAGTATGTGAAGTCTGTGTTGTCCTCACCAGCCTTAACAAGAAGGTTGAAGAGTGTATCAGAACCTTTTCTGTAGTCTTCCATACCTGTAATAGGAAGTGCACTGAATGTAGCAGCTCCATCATAAGAAGGATCAGCAACTACATACATTGAGAAAATAACATCATCGATAGTAAGAGGCTCACCATCAGAGAACTTGATATCATCACGAAGCTCAAATGCATAATCAACTGTACCATCTTCGTTCTCTGTGATCACGCAGTTTGCGGGTCCCTTGTACTCATAGGACTGACCATTATATTCCTTTGTCTCACCTTCGATACCATTAAGAATCATCTCACCTAAACGGTCAACTGTAAGTAAAGGAAGTGTTGTCATCTGTGAAACATTGTTATCATATACTGAATTTGCAAAGAAAGGACTGAACTTCTCAGAGAATTCAGACTCTCCAATTACGAGCGGTGCTCCGCTTCCTGTGCTCTGTGCAGCGTCTCCTGCTTCCTCTGTTGACTCTGCCTCAGCAGCATCGCTGCTCTCCTCAGTAGAAGCGTCTGCAGTAGCCTCAGCTGTATCTGCAGATTCGGTTGTTGTTGTGTTAGTGTCGCCGCCATTGTTAGCATTGCCACCGCAGCCAACAGCTGAAACAACCATTGTTCCGGCAAGTCCTAATGCCAGAAATTTGCCTAACTTTTTCATATTGCCCTCCGTTCTGGGGTTCTCTTCCCCAAATATTTATGTACATCCACCTTGGTGGTTGTCACCGAAATCACGATTGAAAGTATATAGTTATTTAATTAAACCTTCTAATATAAATAATCTATAAGCAACCATAAGTAATTGTTATAGAAATCATTTACCGGATTCAACTGAAATTCCGGAAAAGTATTTATTATAATATCTCGCAAAAAGACAAGCTATTATAATCACCGGTAAGTGAAGCGCCAGATAAATGAGCTCAAGGCGAACATCATACTGGCCTCTTCTTAAAATCAGATAGATTACTTCACATAAGGCGCTTATTGCCGCAAGAACTATAACTGCAACACCACAAAAATGCATTCGTCCCACACCCTTATCATATTGCCTTCTCGTCATCCTTGGAGTCGCACCCAAATATTCAACTATTCCAATAAAAAAGAAAAGCACCGGCAAAAACTGAAAAAAATAAGGGAGCACCACCCAAATTGTTCGTGAAGATGTCTGATTAAGCAACCCCTGTACAACAAGAGCCGCAAACATCAATATTCCATATACTACACATGGAAGATACGTCTTCTTTTTCTCTGTTTCGCCAAAAGGAAGAACATAGATATCCCCTTTATAGAAGAATCTGTCCCGGAACCTCCCCCGCTTATCCATCTCGGGAGCGTGATCATAATCTCCCTTGTATGGATTATGCAAAATACTCATTACTACTAAAATCCTATTCTAAGCCGGATATCAAATCTCCGACAAACAACCTGTAAATACGAAAAAAGCGCTCCTAACTTACACTTTGCAAGTCGGAACGCCGTTGTTCTAGATGTAAGTATACAATATTAATATCTGAATTTCTACACCGAGATTATACTACCGAACGAAATCTTATTAACAATATATGAAACCGATAGCATACCGACATTTCGTTCGCTAGTCGGGTATGTTAGTAAAATAATCTCACCAGCAAGATTAAATTATATCAAAATGATAAAATAAGTCAAGCACTGGCGAACTTTTGTCTTTCTGTCGCGGACACTTTGCTGGTTTAAAGCGTGTCAGCGGAAACTGTATAGAAATAAAACCCACTATTTCCGCATGATATAAGCTCTCCAGATAAACTTTGCATTTGAAACCAAGTATCTCTTGAGAAGACGTTTGGGATCCTGGAAGAGTCTGTAAAGCCATTCCATACCTATTTTTCTAACCCACATAGGCGCTCTTTTGATATTTCCGGCAAAAAAATTAAATCCTGCACCAACTCCCAGCATGACACCATGA
The DNA here is from genome assembly GCF_000424125.1 of Butyrivibrio sp. FC2001. Lineage (NCBI taxonomy): Bacteria > Bacillati > Bacillota > Clostridia > Lachnospirales > Lachnospiraceae > Butyrivibrio > Butyrivibrio sp. FC2001. The sequence goes on along the minus strand of NZ_AUJH01000003.1, from coordinate 368,713 downwards.
ACCTTACCTTCATGCGCTGCCATCCATTTTTCCTGCTTGGGAGCTCCAAGTCCGATCCAGATGAAGTCTGCACCGGAGGCATTTAGCATCTCAATAACCTCGTCATCTTCCTCAGGAGTAAGCTCTCTGTACGGCGGTGAATAAAAACCTCTTATATCCATCCCCGGGAATCTCTTGGGAAGCTTTTCCTTAAGAAGCTCTATTGTCTCCTCGGATGATCCGTAGAAGAAATGAGAAAGCTTACCATCCATGGTGGATGAAAACATTGTCTCCATAAAGTCAGGACCGGCTATTCTCTCTGCCTTTACGAACCCTGCCTTCTGAATTCTGTTTACAATCGGCTGTCCGTCAGGAAATGTCAGCGCCGAAGCATTCTGAATCTCCATGTAATCTGCATGATCGCTGGCTTCAACCGTAGTATGAACATTACAAAAGCAAATATATTTTCCGAACAGCTCCTTTATGTGGCTTCTCACATAAAGCACTGCATTCTCTACATTTGAAACTGCAAAGTTAACACCAAGAACAGAGCACCTCTTTGACATTGCGGAATAATATGAAGTCTGGAAATAACCAATTCCTCTTATGAGATGTCTTGTCACCCAGAGGCCATCAAGAGAAAGTCCGTAATATGTGTTTATTCCTTCGTTGGCAAGCCTTCTGACAAGATCTGTTCTTACAAAATCAACAATATCAAGCTTATCAGGAATGCACAGGAATACATCACTGCAGCCGGTTTCCTTCACCTTACTTACAAGCTGCTCTCTGTTAATAACAGCTTCATAATCGTCAATATTCCTTGTAGCTTCTTCAGCATAAGCATCATCAAGCTGAAAAATGTCTTCCAGCTCAAATTCAAGCCCTAAGTCTTTTTCGAGATTTGCCCTAACATAATCCATATCCCTGGCATAGGTTAGTGCAACCAGTCTTCTTCTGTGAAGATCAGGATTACCCATTTTTATAAGTATTCCTCTGTAGATAAGCCTGAATGCAAATACCAGGACAAAGTTAATAACCACAAGATAGGCCATTGCAAGCCTTGATACCAGGTATGTATTCTTGGATGCCATAAGAACCACAAGCAAAAACACAAACAGCATCACCTGATTCTTGAAAACCTCAGTGAAGGTCTCGAGGGGATCCAGATCCTCAATAGCCTTGTAATCAAGTCTTCTGCCCCTGTACACATTTACAAGTGTGGCAAAAAGAATCTCCATAACAAAGATCATGGAATAGAGCGGTACCATCCACTCCTTCTTAAAGTGCCAGTTAAATCTGATGGTTATCATCAGTACATAAGCAAGGGTAAGCGAAACCGCATCTACTATGAGCAATATTCTTTTTCTTCTGTGTGAGCGTGAAAGGCTCATATCAAAAATCCCTCACTTCTTTATTTAAAGCATCTGTGAATGATATCAATAATGATATCCTGCTCTTCTTCGGTCATCTTATTATCAGAAGGAAGACATAAACCTCTCTCAAAAATGTCAGCACTGACATCTGCTGCTACGCCCTCATCGATATAAGCATTGCTTCTACCACGAAGAATTCCCTCGGTAGTAACAAAAATATTATTTCTGTACATAGGCTGCATATGCATGGGCTTCCAGATAGGTCTTCCCTCTGCATTGAAGCTTGCCAGAACATCGAGTATCTCTGTAGGGCAGCTCTTTCCGGGCTCGCTCTTATACAAAACCTCTTTTTCTGATCTTACATGAGGACACATAGCATCCTTATCGATCACAATGCAGCTAAGCCAGTAATTAGGCTCTGTGTCATCCGGAATAGGATTCATTGAAACAGGAAGATCCTTAAGTCCTTCCTTATATCTGTCGTAAATTCTCTTCTTACTAGCGATATGCTCCTCGAGATAAGGCATCTGACCTCTCACAACACCTGCAACGATGTTGGACATACGGTAGTTATAGCCAAGCTCCTCGTGCTGATACCAGGGAGCATTCTCTCTTGCCTGGGTGCTGAGCTTACGTACCTTATGGCAATCCTCCTCGGAATCAGTAACAAACATTCCACCTGAACTTCCTGTTATTATCTTGTTTCCATTGAAGGATATAATACTGTAATCACCGAACTTACCGGTCTGTACGCCTTTGTATGATGCGCCAAAGGACTCGGCTGCATCCTCAACAATAAGGGCGCCGTGCTCGTCCGCTATTTTCCTAATTTCATCAATTTTACCGGGAGTTCCGTAAAGATAAGCAACCACAATAAGCTTAACATCAGGATAAATCTCAAAAGCCTTCTTAAGTGCTTCCGGGCTCATGTTCCAGCTGTCAGTTTCAGTATCAATAAAAACAGCCTCACCGCCCTCATAGGCTATAGGATTTACTGTAGCATCAAAAGTCATATCGGAACAAAATACCTTTTTCCCTAATAAGGTTCCGACATTAGCGGGCTGAGGTCCATACAGCTTCTCACCTGCAAGTCTGATTGCAAGGTGAAGTGCTGCTGTTCCTGAGCTTAAGCCTACAGCAAATTTTCTTCCGATCTTTTCCTGAACAAGCTTTTCAGATTCATTTATATTCTCACCAACTGTGGAAACCCAGTTTTTCTCAATGGCATCCGTTACCCACTTAAGCTCATCACCATGCATGGTAGGAGACGCAAGCCACACCTTTTTCTCAAATCTCTTAATTCCGTCAAATCTACTGTCCATAATATTACTCCGTCTCGTTTATAAGCTCTGCTGCACGCTCAAGCGCTCTCTGGTGCTCGATTGAATGCGAATCCGCATTATCCTCCGGATGATATGTTGTAACAATCTTCTGGACTATCTCTCTTATCTCATCTGCGTGCTCAGCCTTTGAAGCCCCATTTAGCTCCTCAAGCTGTGAAAAGAACTTCATATCGTCCATATCGATAGGCTTACCGATATGAATCATTCTGTTAGCAGTATCCTGCATTCCTTCCTCGTCCATAAGCATCTCTTCGTAGAGCTTCTCTCCGGGACGAAGACCTGTAAACTCAATCTTGATATCCTCGCCAACCTTGTAGCCTGAAAGCTTGATAAGGTTCTCAGCAAGATCAAGGATTCTCACAGGCTCACCCATATCAAGGACGAATATCTCTCCTCCCTTTGCATAAGCGCCTGCCTGCATAACGAGGCTCACTGCCTCAGGTATAGTCATGAAGTATCTGATGATATTAGGGTCTGTTACCGTAACAGGTCCGCCGGCAGCTATCTGCTTCTTGAAAAGCGGAATAACTGATCCGTTTGAACCGAGAACATTACCGAATCTTACTGCAACAAACTCTGTATCATAGTGCTTATTAAAGGTCTGAACTATCATCTCACAGATTCGCTTACTTGCACCCATGATGTTAGTGGGATTAACAGCCTTATCTGTGGAGATCATAACGAATTTCTGACAGCCGTTCATAGCTGCTGCCATAGCTGTCTTGAAGGTACCAAATACGTTATTCTTGATTGCTTCGTTCGGGCTGTCCTCCATAAGCGGAACATGCTTATGTGCAGCTGCATGATAAACAATCTCAGGTCTGTACTGCTCAAAGATCTTGTTGATTCTGTTTGTATTTCTTACAGAAGCAATAAGAACTTCGAGATCAAGCTCGGGATGATCCCTCTTAAGCTCCTGCTGAATATCATAGGCATTGTTCTCATAGATATCTACGATGATCAGCTTTCCGGGCTTATGGTTTGCAATCTGTCTTGAAAGCTCGGAACCGATTGAACCGCCGCCACCTGTAACAAGAACAGTTTTGCCACTTACATAGCCAGCGATCTGATTAAGGTCAACCGCGATAGGATCTCTTCCGAGAAGGTCCTCTACCTCGACCTCACGGAGCTTACTTACATTAACCTCACCATTAACCAGCTGATAAACACCCGGAAGTGAACGAAGTTTACAGTTAGTCTCCTTACAGAGATCAAGGAGCTTCTTCATCTCACTTCTTGAAAGTGAAGGAATTGCAACGATAATCTCATCGATATCATAGAGATCGGCACACTCAAGGATCTTGTCGCGTCCGCCCACTACTCTGATACCCTGGATATAATGTCCCCACTTACTTCTGTCATCATCGATGATACATCTGATGACCATTGTAGAGAAATTACTGTTCACGATCTCCTTAATGATGATGTTACCAGACTCACCGGCACCGATCACCATTACAGAGGTAGTGTTCTTACGATTCTCTGTCTTGTGCTTTACGCTTCTGATAAATCTGTAGCTGAATCTGCTTATGAAAATAAGCGTTATCAGAATAAATGTGTACAGGAAGTAATAGCTCTGAGGAACAGGCTGTCTTCCCACCTTGAAAAACTGAAGGCCGAACACATTGGTAACGCCTGATGCAACGCAGGCTATAACCAGATTCTGAAGCTCTGTCTCTCCGGCATACGCCCACAGACTGTTATAAAGTCTGAACAGATAAAAATATGCCAAAGATACAACAACATTGATAGCCAAAAAGTCCGTAACCGGATCCATGAATTCATAGGGCACAAGATCAATGTTGAACTCGTATCTCATAAGGAGCGCCAGATAGCTTGCAATTATGATACTTAGCACATCATAAACTATAAGTCCGGCTCTTCTATAAAATTTTGCAAAATTAAAAGGTTTCTTCTCTGATTTCATATCTTCTTATTCTATCATAAATTAGCTTTACATAATACCAAGCCTATTATCACCGATAATTATTTATTATTTTTCTTAAATGCGATTGGCATAAGTGAAAAAACAAGTGCAATAGTCATGGGATTACTAAACTGGAATACCCATTCGGAAATAGCAGCAACTCCAAAGCCCACAGTCATTGCAAAGGGAAGTATTGCTCCGGGAACATCATCCCTGTGCTTAATGTAATATGCTGCTCCGCCAAAAAATGCAAAGGCCATCACAAGCAAAAATACTATTCCGCTAAGAATTCCGTTATCATACATAACCTGTATGTAGGTGTTATGAGCATGAACCGCAATCTCTCCTGACGGAAGAACTGCCCCCATCTCATCATGCCCAAAAAGATTCATCTGCTGGAGATAAGATTTAAAAATCGTAATTCTACCGTTTGAGAATTCCTCAATTCCATCTTCTGTAGTCTGATCTTCCTGCTCCTCGTTTGTTTCTTCCGGAGCTTCAGTACTTTCTTCAGCCAAAGCTTCAGCCTGTGCAGCAGCTGCCTCTTCCTCAAGTCGTCTTCTCTCGAAGAGCTCATTACCGCCTGTCTCCATGAGATATTCCTTTATCTCAGGTGATGTCTGCTTGGAGGCAACGATTTCAGGAAGTGAGTACACCATCGCTCTGGACTGTTCCTCTGTAAGGGGAACACCGTTCTCACCCACAGTTGAGTATCCCTCACTGTTAAAGTTCTTATCATCCTCAGGATAGTTGTAATCCATAATGTCGACATTCAGGATCTTTTCAGCAAAAAGATCAACGAATCTCTCAATGTTCATGTAAAGATGATTGTCAGGCTGACCGCCACCGTATAAACCAAAGTTCCCGGTTTCAACAAGAAACTTCTTGGGACGGGCAACTATCGCAGGGAACATTCTCTGCAGCGCAAAGGCTGAAGGGAAGCAAAGAACAACCGCGAGGATCATGGTTCCAATCTGCATCCCCAGATACTTAAGCTTGCCCTTTTTGCAATCAGTTGACATAAGCGCCAGCATACACATGATCATAACCACACATGCAAGATAGGATGTTCTTGAAATAGTGAAGATCATGTAAGCGGATACAAATCCAAAAAGAATGAACTCTTTCCAGAGATATCTAAAGCGATTTCTGAAAGAAGTAAGCTCTCTTGTAGTGTATATCTTATATAGTAGAAGTACAGCCGCAGCGCACTCCATCACTGTCATGTACTCGGCAGTAATTGTTACTGTATGAAAAACGAATGCATATCTTCCTGTGTTAAAAGCCGCAAAGCTTCTGTGCATCCAGCAGTATATCATAGAAACTACAAAGTTCAGCAAAAGTCCGCCAACTACAAGCTCCGGATACGCTTTAAATCCATATAGCTTATAGCAAAGCATAAGACCGATGACAAAGGCTGCTATTGCAACTCCCCACCATCTGGTATTTCTGAACACCACCAGGATCACAAGAAATACTACGAAAAGCACTCCAAAAGTGCTCACCTTAACTCCTGACAGCTTACGACCGCCTTCTTCCTTAATCCTGCCATAAATATCCGCAGCAATATTAAAGATAAGGAACCCTGCCAGTACAGCAATGATAACTCCATAGGTCATAGCTGCATTGTGAAGATCGTATTCTTTCTCTGTCTCAGGCATCAGGTGTGCTGATCTGTAACATATTCCTGCTACAACAGCAACAATCGCATATACTGCATTTCTTATGCTGCGTACTCGCTCAAGTGGAAGTGCAAAGCATAAAAACAGAAGAAGGCATATCATCTCCTTACGCTCTGCAAGGGTCTGATATATCGTAAAAAGCGCATTCATATATTCACAACAGAACCAGATTGCCGCAGCAATAATTCCCATCTGTGCAAAGTGCTTTACGTTATGCCAGAGCTTTTCATCAAGAGTAGCATCACTCTCATGGTTGATCGCATAGAACACAAGGACATATGTTATCAAAACTCCAAGCTCAAGAAAAGCATTCTCTATGGGTCTGCTGTCAAAATACTTTACGGGATAGATAAGAACCATGAGCACGATCATGGAAATTGCAGCTATGGGATTACCAACCACTCTTACAACACGATGGATAGTAATAAGCTCATCCTTTTTATCTCTAAAGATCATTCTTTCAAGAAGGATAAGTATTGCAGCGATCGCCATGATACCTGCAATTATAAGAAGTGACATTCCCTTTGTCAGAGGTTGTCTGTAATTGTAGTTTGCAGCAAGCTGAAGCCCCTGAACAGTTGTGTCATGATAAGCAAATGACACAAAGTAGGGTGAAGTATCCTCCCCTGCATGCTCATAAGCTACATAGAAGGTTGAAAAAGCACCGTTTAAGATCATGGTGTAGGTCTCACCTACATTCAGATCAAGGCCCACTCTTACATGAACATATCCAGGAAGCTCTGCGTCTCTCAGATACACACCTCTCTGGTATATTTCTTCCATATTTTCATTGTAGAAAACCATGCTCATATAATTACCGAGCTCTATCTCTTCTACATAAATATCTATGGACTCAAGTCTGTCATACTGAGCTATAAACTTCTGAACCACATCATGGTAGTCGTTAACTCTTTCCGAGGTCTGAATGATCTCGCCGCCACCATTTTCAGTAATTGTTCTCTGCCAGATTCTAAAAGGAAAAACAGACAGTATAAACAGAGCAGCAAAAATAAGTATCACTGCTCTTATAGCCACACTTCTGTAAATAACTTTTCTTCTCATAAATCCTCCACCGCATAGTGATTATGCAGTAAAACAGTATACACCAAAACCGGAACACTATACCACAAATATATTGTATATCTGACCAGGTATGTAGGCCCAAGCAGGATAGTAAGCCAAACAAGAAGTACCAGAAGCCACGGATACATTCCCAGTTTTCTTCTTATAACTCCTGCTGTCATCAGCAGATAAATAAAAAGCCAGAAATATGCAGCCGGTGAAAACAAAAGTGAAACCACCGGAATATTCTGCTGGAATTTCTCTATTGAAAGCTTCCTGTAAAAGGCATCAATAAATGGAATAAGACTTTTCCTCTCGCCCGGAAGCTCAACCTCATAACCAAAATATGAGCTGTCAGTGTATGTAAAGGTAAATACCGTATTCCCCTGATATACGTTGATAACTGCCCCCGGATACCAATATCCATAGGATGTTAAAAACCATCCGTTCAAATAGCTCATTGGGTTCTGCAGACCTTTCCCCAGCCACAGCCTCCAAAATGACCTGCTATCCTTTTCATAGGCAGCATTGTCGAAATACATCTTTAGTATATCCGATATCCTGGGTGTGTAATGGGACAGTGCCTCTTCACTCAGGTATGTATACAGCACTTCCTTTTCTTCCTCAGTAAAGCTGTCCTTATCGTAATAGTAAACTCTTGCAAGCTGCTGGATAGGCACAGTTAGCATTTCCTGATGCTCTCCTGTCTCTGCAGAAAGAGCCGCACCAATTATAGTGTTTATACAAAAATATATTATGACAGGCGCTATGAGGAATGTCACTCTGTGGTACCTGTCCTTTTCCTTTACAAATTTGGCAGCCACAATGACAATCACTGCAAATACCAGATATGCATAAAAGCCGTTATGTCTAAAGAGCATCATAAGAACTGCACTTATGATTATCTGCCAGGCTTTTCTTCTCTTGAGGCCTCTGCCCTCTGTCTCTTCCCACTCCAGCATGAGAATGACGGATAATATCAAAAATGCAGAAAAGAAGCCATCCTTACAGGAGCACAGCGTATACATGACAATGGTCGGGAACACTCCGAAAAATGCAGCCGTGAATGCCCTGTATTTTTTTCCTGCGCCGTGTTTTTTCAGATAGCTGATCACATAGGTGAAAATCCATGTCATAACCAGCATCTGCATTAAAATATAGAAAAAGATTCCGGCATTATAGCTTCCCGTAAACTTATGGAAGAAGGCAACGCTCCCTCCAAGAAGAAGCACATGTAAAAGGGGATGATGTGTATTAAAGCTCCTTGAGAGTACCTCTATTACTTCGGTCTGGGCATCATACACGAAAAAACCCGGATAAACTCCCAGCAAAACCACGAAGTTCAGAGCCGCAATTATCATCCATACCTTTAAGAACTCATCACTTGTATAGCCCTTTTTCAGCTCCTGACCTTTGTCGGTTCTCCCTGAAACAAAGGTTATTCCCTGCTTCTCTTTTCGACTTCTCAAAAGAAGCTTATTCCAGCTGTATCTCACAGCAAGGGTTATGAAAACAGAAAGCCCCAAAAACAAAAGAAGCATTTTTACGTTGCCGATATCTATGTGATCCGAGCTTTCAAGCTGGTAGCCCCACACTATCCCAAGGGACATGCATACGCCAAATAAGACCGGCATCAGCCAGGTCTTATTCTTACTCTTTTGATTCCTCATGTTTAACCTCATCACGGATAACATACTGCGGATTATTATTCTGTGAAATGTAAATTCTTCCGATGTACTCACCCGCCATGCCTACCATCAGCATCAGCATTCCGCCCATGAAGGTTACAGCAGACATAAGTGCCGAAAAGCCCACCACCGGAAGCTCCGGATACATGATCTTTTTGATCACAGTATAAATACCGTAGAGGAAACCGATGCAGGCGAATATTCCTCCCATCAGCGTTCCAAGTCTCAGCGGCTTAATGCTAAATGCAGTAAATCCGTTTATCCAAAGTGCCATAAGCTTGGAGAAGGTATAACCGCTGGTTCCTACCTCCCTTGCTCTGTGAGTGACATCCACATTGACAATATTTCTGGTAGTTCTAAGGACAAGACCTATAACATACGGATATGAGCTCTTGTACTTAAGCATCTCATCAACCACAAATCTTCTTGCAGCAAAATAGCTGGAAACATGAAGGTCCTTAGGTTTTCCCAGCATTACGTGAGCCATCCACTCATTCATTGCTGTTCCGAAATTCCTGAAAAGATTGTGCTTTTTCTGAGAGTATCTTGCATACGCAACATCTGCTCCCATCTCTATCTGATACAAGAGCTTACCAACCTCGTCAGCAGGAGTCTGCCCGTCATCATCAAGGCATACAACAATATCTCCCTTTGATGCATTAAGGCCGGCCATTATGGCAGCGTGCTGTCCGAAGTTCTTTGCAAGATTATAGCCTCGTATCTCATCATGCTCCTTAACAAGCTGGCAGATCTTATCCCAGGTATTATCAGGTGAACAATCATTTACAAGGATAATCTCATAGCTGTAAAGGACAAGCATGTCCATTGCGCCTTCGATCTCATTTATTACATTTTCAATTGTCTGTTCCGAGCGATAGCAGGGAATCACAAAACTTACTAATTTATTTCGCATAAAGTTATTCTACACCATTTCACAGTATCTTTTCCATCAGTATCATATCGCCAAGGGCTCCGTCAGAGCACTGAACGGCGGGCATATCTTCTGTCTTTACAAAGCCTGCATGCTCATAGCTTTTGCGGGCAGCTTCGTTTGATGAAAATACGCGGAGAATAAGCCTTTTTAAACCAAGCCCCTTAGCTGCATAATCGCACATAAGCTCTGCCGCTTCATTCCCATAGCCCTTACCTGTGGCGTCGTCCTCACCAATAAAAATACCATACTCGGCGGTTTTTTTCTCCATATCAATATCACGAAGATATACACTTCCTACAGGTCTTGTACTTTTTGCGGCATCTTCATCTGCCTTTTCAAGAATAACAAGCTGGCAGACCTCTCCTGTTTCCACCTTGTTCTTCATCCATCCATTGTGTATCTCTTCCGTGAAGGTCTCTCTATATATGAAATTATTTCTGACTCTGGGGTTATTTCTCCATTTTACTATAAGTGGGGTATCCTCGTAGGTTATATCCCTCAGAATCACCTTTTTACCGATTATATCTGTCATAATATCTCTTTTCTTACTCTGCAGGCTTTACCTTCCAGATAACAAACTCTCCTGCCACATCATCCTCTCTGGTAACGGCTACGGATTTTTCTTTATCAAGATAGTAGTTCTTAAGCCACACCATATCCATGTCCTTATCGGTAACTACAAATACGTTGTCACCAAGAGCTATATCCTCCATGCTTTCGTCATAGCCAAGATTATGAAGCTTATCCTTCTCCGCAGGACTTTTGGATGCCCAGCCGCCCATCATCACACAGTTAGAAAGGCTGTTATCCACATTCGTCAGCATCTTCTGAGAATATGTGTATCCATTATCCTCATAGGATACGGATGTGTAAACATCAATAAGGTAAAGCTTGTCCGAGTTATTCTTAAAATATTTATCAAGCTCTTCGTAGGCCTTATTATATTCTCCCCTGCCGTCACACTCAGCTCTCAAAACAAAAAGCTGAACAGGTATATAAACAGCACAAGCAGCAACAACCAGCACAAGACAGAAGCCTGAAAAAGCATGTGCCGGAATATACGGATAATCCTCTTTTTCATTACTTTTAACAGCTGCTTTTTCTACAAGGTGAAGGAGCCTCTCCCCTGCAATAAGCGTTAGCAATGTCAGCTCTATAAAATACAGTGAATGGGTTATCCTTATGGGATCCCTTCCACGTACCATTATGTACATCCATAATAAAGATCTGCCTGCAAAAAGCAGTATCAGCTTCCACACAGAATTCCAGATGCGTAAGCCAAGGTTCTTTTCATCAGCATAGCTTACAAGCATGATAACCAGGGCTGTAAGATACATAAGCCCCACAAAAATATTCCAGGGTGCATCTGTCATAGGATACTCATAGCTCTGCGGAGTTCCGACAGCTCTAAGCCTGTATAAATACAAAGGAAGCGCTCTCTTAATTCCTGCTACAAGGCCCTCTCCCTGCCATATGCTCTTTGAATAAGCAGCTATCTGCGCCATCTTTCCAGCATCAATAGCATCATCCAGTCCAAAATTGTAATTAACAAGAAGCTCATATTCACTCTTCTTTAAATCAATGGAATCATAGAACTCTTTGTTTTCTTCATAATCCGGTATCTGATAAAAATCGTAAATATCAGTTCTACTGTTAAAAAACGAAGTGAACTCCTTCCATTCAGGAGAGGAATAACCTACAAAATGAAGCCCCTCGGAAGCAAGAAGTCCTGCCAGGATAAACGCTGCTACCGTAAGCTCGCGCTTAATCCTTCTCTCATCTATAAGCCTGTAAAAAATTACAAGAAACACAAAGGGTAGCATCAAAAGCGTCATCTCTGACCTTGTCATGAACGCCAGGATGATCAGAACAACTGCTGCCGCATCCCTTTTCTCAAAAATAAGAACTGCAGCTGCAGCGCACAGCATAGCCACCGTAAAGGTATACTGCACTATAAGCAGATGCCCCGGAACAAGAGCCGTGATCACAATAAACACGATAAGCGCAGAAGCAATTCTTACAAGAAGCTCCTTGCCCTTAAAGCTCTTTTTCTTAAGCCTCATAAGCACTGCTTCCGCAATCACCCCTGATGAGAAGCTGCTGACTATAAAAAGGCTTATATACTGACACAAAATAAGGTAAAGTCCATAGCAGTCAGTTTTCCCATAGACTCTGTATAGCAGACTTATCACGAAGCTTATAGGATAGAGCATCTGAATATTATGACCCTCAGGACTTCCGGTAAATACTCCGGAAAGTATATCCTTCATTAGAACATCATCGTTGAGATCATAGTAATAAGCGTACAAAAGTCCCATGATCACCGCATAAGCAGCAGTCATGAGACCTGTAATTATAGAATTGTATGATAGGGATTTTCTATTATTTTCCATGTCAGACAAATTATCTATCGTAGTGTTATTTGTTTAATTAGCCTTGTAATACTCCTTGACGCGCATAACTACTTCATCGAGATCCTCATCAGTAAGACTGTAGTACATAGGAAGTCTAAGAAGTCGTAAGCTCTCCTTGGTTGTGTACTTATCCTCACCGTTGAATCTGCTGTACTTAAGTCCTGCAGTTGAAGTGTGAAGCGGAACATAATGCGAAGCAGGGAGGATATCATTGGCCTTAAGATGCTTGATAAGACCCTCTCTCTCCTCAAAGTCCTTACACTTAATGTAGAACATGTGCGCATTGTGCTGACACTCTGAAGGAACATAGGGAAGCTCTATAAGACCTGCCTCCTCCATATCCTTAAAGGCATCATAATATCTGTTGTAATGTGCCATTCTGGCATCATTGATCTCGTCAGCAACCTGAAGCTGCGCATAAAGATATGCAGCGTTCATATCGCTGGGAAGGTAAGATGATCCGGGCTGAAGCCAGGTGTACTTATCAACCTTACCGAGCTGATAAAGGGTTCTATTTGTCCCCTTCTCTCTTACGATTATCGCATCATTCACATAGGTCTCATCTCTAAGAAGGAGGGCTCCGCCCTCACCCATGCTGTAGTTCTTGGTCTCATGGAAGCTGTAATTACCAAAGTCACCGATTGAGCCAAGTGCCTTACCCTTGTAGGTACTCATCACACCCTGGGCAGCATCCTCAATAACAAAAAGGTTATGGCGCTTTGCGATATCCATGATGGTATCCATCTCGCAGCCAACACCTGCATAGTGCATGGGAACGATAGCTCTTGTCTTCTCTGTGATGGCAGCCTCGATAAGGTTCTCATCGATATTCATCGTATCGGGACGGATATCCACAAATACAACCTTGGCTCCGCGGAGTACAAATGCATTGGCAGTTGATACGAATGTATATGAAGGCATGATTACCTCATCACCCTCTTTTATTCCTGCAAGGATTGCAGACATCTCTGTAGCGTGGGTGCAGGAGGTAGTAAGAAGGCACTTGCTTACCCCTGTCTTTTTCTCGAACCATTCATTATCTTTCTTGGTGTATTCACCATCACCGCAGATCTTCTGGTTCTCCACACAATCCTTGATATAATCCATTTCCTTCCCGGTATAGGGAGGCACATTAAAGTTTATTCTCATAGTTTAGTCCTTCTGTTCCAAGAAAATTTTACGAGTAATAAAATTGTATACCATAACTACGCCTGTAGCACCGAATTTAAAGAAAATATTCTTAGCAAAGCCTTCACTCATTATACCCTTAAGCCATGCCCAGTGCATATAAATAAGGTCGATTCCCACAAACAGGCAAAGCTCGTTAACACCAAGGCCGATGATGCTGAGGATAAGGAATATCACAAATTCCTTCTTCCTGCTCATGTCATCGCGACGTACAAATACAAACTTAAAACTAAGAATATAGTTAACTACTACTGAAACAGTGAAACCGATAAGAGCAGATACGAGGTAGTACTTGGGAAAAGCGGCTGCAATACCAACATTTTCAAAAACAAGGTTTGCTCCAATGTAAATAAAGTAGTCTACAAAAAAGCAAAATACGCCCACAAGTCCAAACTTCATTATCTGCTGCATTAAATTATTCATAACTTCCTCTTCCTAAAACAAATCATTCGATCGCAAAAACTTCAAAGCGATCATTATCAAAGACACTATTATACTTCCAAGTCTCGAGGAAGTCCAATAAAAGGTCATATTTTTCCTCTGCAAGCACCTCTCCCTCAAAATCAGGATTGATGATCACAACAGGTAAATCTTCAGGATTGCAGCCCTCAAACCCTGACAGAGCATCCGCAAATTTCTCTGTTGTATTGGAATCAAGGTCGGGCCATGTTGTGAAAATAGCAGGCTCCATATCAAGAAGATATGAAAGTCCCGGTGCTTTTCCAAACTGAAGGAGCTTTTTATCCTCCAGATCATAATCAGTAATAGCTTCATGGAGCTCAGAGAGTGTCTCAGCATTGTACTCTGTAGTAAACATCCCTGCTGCCTTGGGGAGGTCCTTGGTTCCAACAAGGGAAGCCCTCTTTGTTCCGTCAGTTCCATCAACAAAGCTGTACTTTAAGTGGAAAAGTGAACCCTGAACAAATAACAGCACAAGAATAGCCATATAAACTGCCTTCCAGGAGAAGTTCAGTTCGCTTGGTCCTGCTGCCTGTCTCATTCTTCTGAACATCCACATAATAAACGGAGCAACTACGAAAAGATTGTTCAAAAGAGGATAGGTGTAATTATTACTTCCAAGAGGAGTAATTATCATTATAAGAAGAGATGCAAGACAAAGGCTTCTCTCCGATGCCTGTCCGTGAATCCTTCTGGTCACGCCTACTATAAAGAAGCATGCCCCGCAAATAAGAAACATCATTGCAGGCTCAAACATGGAGTCATAATAATGATAGCTCCTTGTGAATACTCCATCGGTGTAATAGTAGTAGAACAGCACCAGAATACCGGCGATATAGAGCATTCTCTTTATCCAGTAATACTTTCCCGGTTTTAACATCATCATTATAATTCCCATTATCATACAGGGAACCATAATAGCCATGTGTGCAAAGCTGGTATACCAGGCTCTCAATATCGCGCCAAGCATACCTATAGCAGTGTAATCGGATGCACCCTTGGACATCTCTGATAAGGATGTGATCATTCCCGGATATGCCGCCATGCCGTATTTAATACATATTGCTATAAAAGGAATAAGGAAGCCTATCGCATATCCAAGTATGCACAGACCGGTTTTTCTCAAAATCTCTTTAAAATCGCGCCTATGGATTGTCTCGTAGTACCACAGAATAAGAATCATGGAAGCTTCCATGATATTAGGAAATCTCACCATAACAGACAGTCCCAGGACCGCTCCTGCAAGAATGAACTTCCACCTTGTAAGCTCATAGTCTGTCATCGCATGCATCAAAAGAAGCGTACCTGTAGTAAAACAGAAATATGTAAGATAGTTATACAGAATAACTCTTGGACACCAGCACAGGTTAATAGCTATAAGCTCGCCGATAAAGGTCATCCAGCCGGGCATCCATCTCTGAAGAAGGTAATAAGCCACAAGTGCTGTCGCACTTATAATAAATGAACAGTAAATGTTCATTCCAAGCATGGTGTCACCACCGGGAAGTACCATAAAAAGTCTTCCCAGTACATTGGGAATATATGTGGCGATCATCCACATGGGGTCAAGCACATCACCATACTGATAATTGCCAAGGCTATAGGTAGTATCAGTGATATCCACTCCCTGGGTCACCCCGATCAGAGGATAAAAGAGCAGAATAATCGGAAAGAGCCATTTTTCCATGGGTTCCTGATATTTTTTAAGTCTGAATACTTTATCCCTGATGGTCCAAAGCGTTATCATAGTTTCTCCCCTCACCTCTGCTGAGTTACTTTCTGTCCGTTAACTCTGTATACGATGTCGCATTTCTCAATTGTCTGAAGCCTGTGAGCGATTATTATAAGCGTCTTCCTGCCATGGAGTCTGTTGATGGAATCCATGATAGCTGCCTCTGTCTCGTTATCAAGGGCACTGGTTGCCTCATCAAGCACAAGCACCTCGGGATCCTCAAATAAAGCTCTGGCAATACCGATACGCTGTCTCTGACCACCTGATAATCTGATACCTCTCTCACCGATAGATGTATCAAGACCCTCAGGAAGTGATCTGATAAATTCATCAAGCTGAGCCTCTTTAAGAGCTGCCCAGACCTTGTTGTCGTCTATATCCTTATCCGGAACTCCGAAGGCCACGTTTTTCCTGATGGTAGAATCCAGCATAAAAATTGTCTGCGGAATGTATCCGATGTTCTTAAGCCACTCCGGATAATGCTCTCTTACTTCAACACCGTCAGCAAGGATCTCTCCGGTCTCTATCTTCAAAAGTCCAAGCATGATATCAACTATTGTTGTCTTACCTGCACCTGAAGTTCCAACGATACCTATAGCCTTACCAACAGGAATCTCCATGTCAGCATTCTTAAGGACGTAGGCCTCTGAATTGGGATAACGGTAGGTGATGTTTTTAAGCTCAATTGTCTTATGAACAGGGAGCTTTTCCACCTCTCCCATTTTCATATAATCCTCAGCCTTATAGGAGATGCTTGAATCATTGATCTCTGTCTGAAGATTGTCACTTACATTCATGAAAAACGGCTCAAAATAAGCTATTGATGTAAGGTAGTTGTTGATTCTGTTAGCACTTGGAATAAGTCTTGTGGCAGCCGCGCCCATAACACCGACTAAGGCTATCATATCCTTAAGCGCCTCACCCCTCATAAGCACAACCAGCATATACCCAACCATTCCGGCTACGCTTATTGTCTCAATAAGAAGTCTGGGAGTTGAATTGTAAAGGTTATATTTTTGTACTGCATGCACATAACCGGCACCGCAATCCGCATAGCCGTTTATGAAATAGTTTTCCTTATTGGCAATCTTGATCTCCTTGATACCCATAACAGACTCTTCTATCCACTTGAAAAGTCCGCTGTAGTAATCCTGGTTATCCTGACCTGCCTTGACCATGATAGGCTTGATAATGAACTTAATTACAAGAAGCACGGTACCAAGCAAAACTGCTATAGATATTGTCATTTTGGCATCTATAAAAAGAAGCATTACAACAAGACACGCAAAAACAATAACCTCTGAAATAAGCTGAAGGCAGCTTAAGATAAGTCCGTACATATTGTTTACATCTGAAGTGATATTTCTCTGAATAACAGAGGTGTCCGCATTGAGATAATACTCATAGGGTCTTTGCATGAAATTGATCATCATGCGTCTTGAAGTCGCAAACTGGTTGGTATAAACAAATCTAAGCTGTACAACATTTATGAAAAACAGAACGATATTCTTTATAACAAAAACCGCTATCAGCGCCACAAAAATTACTATTGCAAACTGCGTAATGCTGTTGCATCCAAGAATGTTATAAACCATGGAAAGTTTCTCACTCTCAGACACCTTATCCGGGTCTATTACCGTTGTCATTGCGGGAAGCAGAATAGCTATTCCCAGGGTTTCAAGAAGACCTCCCAGCAGCATCATTAAAACTATAAGCACCATCTGCTTCTTCTGACGGGCATCAAGCAGCACCATCATTTTCTGATAAATTTTTTTCATGTTTCTCCTAGTTATCTATTATCTGTTCATTAAGTCGGTGAATCTCCGGCGCTTCATATTTGTCCATAAAATCATCGCCAAGGAAGAGCTTCTCATCCACAAACTTTATTGAATCCACCACCGTGTATACGGATACTAGTCTATCAAATTTTAGCCCATCGATAAAGTTGAGCATTTCCATGGGAAATGTTCCGGCAAGAAGTATCACATCCGGGAACTTTGCCTTGTAATCAAGGTAGTCTCTGGGATGCTGTTTGATCATTACGATGGCCTCTTTGCCATTAAGACTTCCATACTCTGTAACAAGATCCCTGAAAAGACGCTCTCTTGTCTCAAGGTCACAGAGAGGCTCTGAAAGAATAAGTACTCTTGGCTTATCTTTTCCCTTTTCAAGCTGATCCCTTAGTTCGTCCATATTTTCCACAAAGAGCTTCAGCATAAGGTCCTTATCGGACTGTGTGAGCTCCTCTGCCAAAGGCTCGCGGGGTACCTCAATGTACTTGGGACATGGATAGTCAAGGATTGATATGTCATTGACCTCCATGTCTATGCAGTATCTTCCCCAGCCGTTCTGTATAAAAATAAGACCTGTGGAAGCAAGCCACGCCTTGAACTTAAAGTGTCCGTTGTTGTCATAGCGGGCCTGATCTCCGTATTTAATACAGTTAAGTCCGTCCTCCAGAGCATGGTATCTGATCTTCTTATAATTCAGATAGTAGCCTATTGGGTCCGAATCGCAGAATACGTATATGTCCTTGTATTTTGTGAAGTCCACCGGAACATAAGGCTCCTGCAGCTGTGCAAATCTTCTGCAAAACTTTATTCTGTTCAGCATGTTCTTTGGAAGACTTCCGGTGTTTGTACGAAGAGGCTTAAGCTCAGGAAAAAATGTATCAACCTTTTCATCATACTCAATAACTTCCTCAAAAAGGCCGCATTCCCTTGCTCTGTCCACCATACTTCCAAATTTGTTACTCATCTTGGACAGAACCAGTGTTGCTCTGCCGGCTGCTTCACTTCCCTTACCTGCTGCCTGTCCTTCAATATGAGTCTGATGTAATATATGAAATTCCTTAAGGCATGCCACATAAACATGATAGAAGGTGTGGCACACATAAATTCTCTCGTGCAAATTAACTCCTTAAATCTCTATACATCCACAAAAGTCTGTAATATACATAGAACAGCATATGTGATTTCATCTGCATTCCGATAAGCTTCTTTTCTTCCGCGTGGATTCTCTCTTTATAGTAGGGATTCTCCTGAAAATCCGGAAAAGCCTCCTTCATTTCAATTCCCATTTTTTTCGTAAAGTTATAGCAGTCCTCGATCCTCATGCGCTTTGGCATGGCTGAAAACAGAGTATTTACATAGAAAAGAACTGTGTACATAAACTCTATCTCAGGCTTGTATTTCTCGAGGTATCCATTCTCCCTGGCTTCAGCAAGAATCTGTCTTCCCGCTACCATTCTGTCCTCAAGATTTTTCTTGGAGACAGTATGCACCGTGGAAGCATCATGCTGATAATAGAAATACAGGGGTTCCTGTATGTATTCAAAATGCTTTACTCTCAGCATCCAGGTGTTGCTGACAGCATTGTCCTCGTAAAAAATGTCCTCCGGAAAAACACTGATCTTACCATCAGCATCCGGAGTTCTGTCACCCAGCACAATATTTCTCTTATAAATCTTAACTACCAGGCTTCCTGTATCAAGAAGAAGCTTTCTGTACTTCTCCTCATCCATGGTTCCTGTCTGATCGGCGGTGTTGTTGTGAACCACCTGTCCGGGTTCAAATGTGTAAGTATCCACAAGACTGTAGTCACAGCCCACCATATCAGCTCCGGTTTCCTCTGCTTTTTTAAGGAGCCTCTCATAATAATCGGGAACCACCCAGTCATCTGCATCGATAAAGCCGAGCCACTCACCCTTTGCCCGTCCAAGACCGATATTCTTGGCGCCGCCCTGATGATGATTAACAGGGCTGTGAATAGCCATGAATCTTCCCGGATAATTCTTCTCATAATCCTGCATCAGCGCAAATGAATCATCCGTTGAACAGTCATCAACGGCAATAATCTCGATGTCTCCGTCAGGAAGAGTCTGTCCTACCAGAGAATCGAGACAATGCTTTAATTTATCGTCGCCTGCCATATTGTAAACAGGCACAATTACACTAAGTCGCATATAATAATCTTTCCAAGTCGTTACTTTATAGTCTGCTGAGCTCGTCTCTTAAAATCTCAGCCACACGCTCCATGTCAAAACGGCTATATCTCTGGTCTATCCAAAACGCCAGCATATTATCTGAAAAGCTGCCTGAATTAGCACAGGTGTCAGCTGCTTCCTTTGATATAGGCCATAAAACAGGAGCATAAACACCTCTCTTGGCAAGGCGTCTCTCGAATCCATCACGGGTGATGTTCTTTCCTTCATCAGTGATGGCACTTCTTTTCATAAAATCAATATCCAGCACTATAGGAAGCATGAACGGAGTATACTCGTACTCATCATTATTAGCAGGTATCTCCGGAAGAAGTCTGTATGCCTTATCGAAAAGCGGAGCCTCCTTAAGAAGTCTGTACAGATTTTTGTAATTGGCACGTCTTCTGTTTTTTATATTTTCAATATTAAGGTCACTTAAATATTCAGCACTTACATCTGACATATGATAGGGATCAAGGCCATCACTTAAGGAATCCTCTGCATCAGATAAAAGCTTCCTGAAATGTGCCTTTAATTCCTGATCTCCATTATCAAGGTATTCGGATTTTTCAATAAGCGCTTCCGTTCTAAGTCCTGTAAAATCTGTTTCTCCGGTCAGAGCTCCCATCACGAATTCCGTACTGCTTATGGCAACAGCACCGTCAGGCACTCCAAGCCACTTGCGAATGCTTCCAACATGATAGTCTGCAAGGATATCCTTTACGATATATTTTTCAGGCTCCAGAAGAATATGTGTCACATCCTCAATTATGATCGCGCCTCTGCAGGCATCCTTAATTGCTTTGGAAACATTTGCAATGCCCGCTGAGCCAAAAAAGTTCATTATCAAAACAACGGGTGTGATTTTTTCTCCTGCGATATTGTTTATCTTCTCTGTAAGATAACCTTCATCGACTGTTAATTCAGGGCTGAGCTTATAATACTCCACCTTAATTCCCCTGACTTCGAAGGGTCTTACCATTGAATCACAGGCCAGAGCCGGCATCAGTACTCGGATCTCATCTTTATTTTTAGCAATGATATCATCGGCTACAAATCCTATGGCATCGCGTCCACATCTAAGAAATTCTGCGTATCTGTCATTATTCTGTGCCGTCTCAGACAGCAACGCCACAAGGTCCTGCCTCCTGGATGCTTTCTCAAAGTTAAATTCACTTCCGATCTCGTACATAATTCCTCTAACCTCATTTTTTAAAACTTCTGACATACATATACCGCATGATTTTATAACTTTTTATAGGCAGATGCAACGCCGGGGCCGCACAGAAGCATTTTAGTATTTTCCGTGATAATAAGTTCTTCTTACCGTCCCCTTCTTATAAGACCACACATATCCAATGCCGCTGGTACCGGTTCTTCCTCCGGACTTCCTTATCCCCTGTACATATACGTAATAGGTTCCGTTCTTTTTATAGGAGCTGCCCTTAAATTTTTTTACCACAGCGCCGCTCTTATTTTTTCCGGCTCTGGCTACCTGAACATATCCCTTATCACGACTCTTTGACACATAGATTCTGTATCCGCCGTTTGCGTATTTTACCTTGTCCCAATTAAGCTTTAGCTTTCCACCCTCTATTTTCAGGTCAAAATCGTTGCCATAATTATATGACTTAATCATGGGCTGCGCAAAAAGATATATGCGGTCAGACCAGGCTCCTTCGTAGGTTTTACCGTTTATTATGGCAACAGCCTTAACCTTGAAGGAATAACACTTATCATTATCGATAGTTCTGTCATAGGAATTGGTAAAAGCTTCGCCTGATTTGATCTTTTTACCTGACTTATTCATGAATACATACTTATAATAGCCAGCTGTCTGAGCCTCCCAGGTGATATACACTTTCTTTTTGAATGTATACCACTTTGCCTGAGTTACTCCTGTAACCTTGTCAGGTATTGTTTTTATCATTGCTCCGCCGGCCCTGGCTTCCGCTTCACCATCCTCTCCTGTGAAACGGTATCTTAAGGTCAGATAATAATTCATACCGGGCTTTAAATCTGTGAAGGTGTGATTGATCTTATCAGCGCCTTCTACAACCCTGTGCTCCATAGCTGCTGTATCAGCCTCGTCCTTGGTCTCTCCAAGTCCCAGGTAATATTCTTTAGCACCGGTCACCTTGGACCAGTTAACGGTAGCACTGTTTGTGGAAAGCTTTGTCTGCATGATCACAGATGAAGCTGCGGATGCCTTTTCTCCGGGAATAAGACATGCCATCGTCAAAACTGCCAATATCGCCGTACATGTTACTTTTTTTAAAAGATCAAATTTTCTCATCAGCTATTCCTCTTGCCATTTTTAATGTCTTCTATGGCGCTTCTTTTTGCCTCTTCCTGAGTAGTTTTTGCTGCTCTTATTCTCGGGTTTATCTTCCGGCTTATTATCCTGTTCTTCTTCCTGCCTTTCATCCCGTAAATCTTCATTCTTTTCAGAAGTAGGTTCATCCGTCTCAATCTTATTCTTGTCGCTATTTCTGGCATTATTTTTCTTTACACGCCTCTTTATAGCTGCGTAGACGATAGCCAACACTAAAAGAACAACCGCAACAAGGCTTACGAGATACAGGATTCGTGTTAACAGCGGAGTGGTCTGTACTATAGCAAAAATCGCTTCCTCACTTTCAAGCTCGATCTCAAGATACTTTCCTATGGCTTTTGATGAAACAGCATCCCACTTGCCATCCCTGTATATCTTAACCTCAGCGTTATTATAGGGATTATAAAGTCTGATACGTCTGTCTGTTGTCTGGGAGTATGAGCCTTCATCAACCTGTATCCTGTATACGACTGCACCCTTCTCGAAGGCGGGATTGTCCGTCTCATAAACAGGATCTGCTACGAGTTCTGCGATAATATAAGCATCATCACCATAGCTTCCGCCCAGGATCGCAACGTACTTTCCAGTATTTCCAAAGACAGATTCACTTACTATTGACTTATTGGTGGGAACATATTCTCCTGTGAGAATGTAGCTTCCTTCCATAACTATCTTTGAAACATCAGGCCATTTGATGAAATATCCTTCTCTTGTTTTTCCCTCAGGGAAATCAAGATTAGAAAGACTATCTCCATAGGCAAGCTCCTGCTCGCCAAGCTTTTTATCTTCAACCTCAAATATTACCTTGAGATGTCTGAAGTCATTGGGGATTCTCTTCTGGGCAATCAGCGTCTTATAGCTTATGGCCTCAGCTTTCTTTGTATAACTGATGTCATCAATTCCACCAATCTTACTCTCAACAAAATAGTTATTCCTTACATTATCGAGTTTGGTTCGCTTGGTTTCTGAATCAGTATTAACTATACCTGCAATTGAACCATATCTCTCAGACGGCTCATTATCCCAGGTTATCATAGCGTTACAGCCTGTAATTGTCGTTCCATATCCGGCTATTCCGCCAACATATTTATTACCATTGAGGAGGCAGAGCGAATCACAGTCCCTTATTATGGACATCGACTGGCCTGCTATTCCACCTGTATAATTTCCTTCCGTGCTCTTGGCAAAGCCATAGCCCTCACAAGAGGTCACGATACCCTGAGCCATATATCCTACTATAAGTCCGGCACCATCCTTCTTGGATTCTACCGTTGACTCATTTTTGCACTCACAAATTATATTTTTTAGAGTATATTTGCTACCTCTTCCCACATTGAGATTACCGGCTGCATTTTCCTCAGGATCCTCATCATCAATAGCCATTGATCCGGCTATTCCGCCAATATTTATATCTCCCTTGACCGTTCCCTTATTTAAGGATCCATCCACACGTCCGGTTTTGGCGTTCTCTATCTCCTCGTCAGATACATCTGTGAAAACTGCGGAATCTTCATTATAGATGATATCCAGCTTGTCAGAGAGAATATGATATATTTCGTTTACCTGATCGTTTACAGCTTCAAGGTTTGAGTTCAAGGTGTGTGAAGTAGCTTTTCCGTCCTGGTTGATATTTTCTATAGATCCTGATATTCCCTTAAGGTTGTCATGAAGAGAATCAAGACTTGCATCCCACTGGCTGCTAAGACCTGTCAGTCTCAGCTTTTCCTGAGAATTAAGATAATCAATAATGCTTCTTGTTCCCTTTGCAGCCTCCTTGAGTTCTCCTTCCGCATCCTGAAGAGCTGCTATTGCATTCTGAGTTTCTCCAAGTGTCTCATCCTCTGCAGACTGCGCATAGGGCTTATAGGTCTCGAGAATATTGGAGACATCACCGAACATCTCATATACATTGCCGCCTGATTCTGCTGTCATCTGCTGGAGATCCGCAAGGTAAGAATTGAGCTGATTCCTTTCTTCTTCAGTGAGAACTCTAAGTTTTCTGTTTCCATTTTCATCGAAGACATAATCGCCATTCTCATCCTTTTCATAGAGAAGATCATTTATCTCATTCGATATGCTCTGTATCCTTTGTGCCTTTTCATTGGCATCTGCGAGCTTATCATATATCTGATTTTCGCTGTTCTCTATCTTGTCCCTGTCATCACCGGATATATCATCGTCAATATCAATTGCTTCAATAGCCCTGGCCAGGGAATTATTGAAGTAATACATCTTATCCGATGCGCTTTCCATGTGGTCTATGACACCGGGGACATTCTCAAGCACGTATTCAAAGCGCTCCAGTGCTGCATTTGCCACAGTTACATTTGCATTGATTGATGTTGTCAGTTCACCTGCAAGCGATCTTCCGTCATCAACAACACCATTGGCATAGGTTGTAAGATCCGTCACATCTGAAGATATGGTATCCACTCCACCATCCATGTCATCCAGCGTCTTTTCCACAAGGTCATGGAGCCTGTCGGCTGCTTCCGGAAGTGTCTGCAGGTCCTCAGGCTCAAGGTAAGGCTCCATCTGGCCAACAATTCCGCCAATGTCCTTACGTCCATTGATTTTGCCTGTATTTGTACTGTAGGACACAATACCCATCTGTCTTCCGACGATTCCACCGATGTTATATCCTGCATGCGCGTAGCCGATATTACCTTTATTTGAGCAGTGTACAATGCTGCCCTTTGAATATCCTGCGATTCCGCCGGTATCTGTTCCTGAACGGATAATTCGCTCTTCTCCCTCATTGGAGGCAATGGATTGGATAAGGCTTTCGCCCTTTTCATCATCCTTTATAACCCATTCTTCGTTATCATTTATGTTTGCGTTATTGGTTGAACCGGATACAACACCATAATTTTTTCCTACTATTCCTCCTGTGAAATAATATCCGGAAACGTGTGCATCGTTCACGCAATAATTTATAAGTCCCGTATTTTCATTGATGGCCGCTATCGCACCGACAGTGTTATTACCTTCAATGAGTCCGGAGTAGGTACAGTTCTTGATAATACCCAGATTCATACCGCAGATTCCGCCTGTATATTTCAGTTCATCGGACATGCGGATATCACCTGTAACCTTCAGATCCTGAACCATTCCGTTCACTCCGACATATCGGAATAATCCGGTAATATAGCTGTCGTTTATGTTGGAATAACCCCTAATCTCATGGTTATTGCCCTTGAAGATTCCATCAAAATATGGAATCATTCCGTATTTCGAATTTGAGATATCAATATCTTCCTGAAGGGTAACTATCTTATTTGTGGACCAGGAATCGCTCTTACAGTTCTTGGAAAATTCGACAAAGTCAGCAAGGGAATTAATATCGATATTTTCATAGACTATCTCTATCACTTCCTCGGCTTCTGCATCTCCGGAAGAAACCTCTTTATTCTGGTCGGCGTCTGATTCTCCTGAGTCTGCGAGTCTCTCACTGCTCTCCTTCTGACTACGTTCTGTGAGCCCTGTTATCGCGTCGCTTCTTACTCTGTTTTCCAGACCATGCAGCAAATCAGATTCGAGATCATTTACAGCAATAACATCAAGATTAAAGCTGCTTAAGATCAATGATACGGCTGCTGCAGATACGGCTATGTTTTTAAGAACGAGTTTTAGCGTCTTCATTTTCATGATTACACCTCCCCTTTCTTATTAGAGTTAAGGAGTTTATCCAAATCCTCAGCCTTTAACCGCGTCGAATCCAATCTCTCGGCATTACCACTCTGAATAAACGCTCTTACATCACCTCTTACAACAGCATGAACCTCACCAATGATGGTTCCGTTTATCTGACCCTCGATAGTTCCGTCAATTCTCATAAGACCTCTGTCACGCTCCATAACAAGCGGAACAGAAACCTCGAAGGAGGTCTTGTCGATTATCTTAGCACCAATCAGAAGAATCTGAGGAAGTACAAACATAACGAGAATAATTGAAATTATTGTTCCTCTACCGATGCACTGACCGATACCGCAGATAGCACCATCTGATGTGAGCATACCGATTGAAATACCTGCAAGGGCGAGCATGGAACCTGATGTGATGATGGTAGGGAATGCAAAGTTCATGGTCTCAATGATTGCATCCTCATGGGACATCTTATCCTTAAGCTCCATGAATCTTCCGGATATAACTATGGCGTAGTCAATATTCGCCCCCATCTGGATAGAGCTTACGATCAGGTATGTCATGAAGAAGATATTGTCCTGCTGAATTGTAGGGAATGCAAAGTTTATCCAGATCGCGCCCTCAATTACCAATATCAGAAGCACCGGCATTCCGGCTGATTTGAATGTAAACAGAAGTACAACAAGCACCGCCAGAATCGAGATTACCGTAACAACAGTGTTATCTCTTGAGAATGTCTTCTGAAGGTCATATTGGCTGGTTGATTCGCCAATAACAAAAATCTCTCCGTCATAATACCGGTTGGCTATTGTGTGCATCTTGTCCAGGAACTTGAAGGTCTCTTCACCCTCCTCAGGAAGATTTAAGTACACAAGTATTCTGCTGTAGTCCTCACCCTGAAGCTGTTTCTTGGCAATATTCATCTGCTCATAGGCATCATCAAGCTTTTCCTTCATGCTGTCCTCAAGAGTTACATATCCCTCTTCGACTTCGTCATGTAAAAACATGACCATGTCAATAAGAGCCACTCTATAGGTTGATAGACCATTTACAAGCTTTGCATAGTTTTTGTCGTTTACCGCATAAGCCATATAAAGAAGCTCAGCCTTCTCATAGTCCAGCTCCAGCAGCTCTGAGAACTCTCTGACCGTAAGCCTGTCTGCAAGGCAATAACCATCCATGGCCTCAATATTGGCAAGACCCTGTACTGATTTAACCTCAGGACATTCAAGGTAGCTCTGTATAAGCCTTTTCTCCTTCTCGTAGTTTCCGGCAGGAATATTTACCGCAACAAAATTGTTGTCTCCAAAGGTCTCACTTATAAGCTCAGATGCAATCTGTGTTTCATTTTTTATAGGTGTTTCGATATCGCTATAGCCGTATACAAAGGGGCACTTGTTCTGAATCATAAAAGCGATGATGATGGTCGCCACAAATACAGGGGGAACGATGAACCTTGTACTATAGTCCAGTTTTCCAACAAAAGGAATCTTGGGAACGAAGCTCTTGTGCTTTGTCTTGTCCATCCAGGGTCCGAAAATTATCAGAAGTCCGGGCATAAGAAGGAATACCGAAATAAGACTGAGAAGGATCGCCTTGATAAGGCAGATAGCCATATCACGACCTATTCCGAACTGCATGAACATCATGGCCACAAGACCACCGATTGTCGTAAGTGAACTTGATGAAATTTCAGGGATAGCTTTGCTGAGCGCAATAATATCAGCTTCCCTGATAGGAAGACTTTCATGCTCTTCTTTATATCTGTTACAGAAAATAACAGCGTAGTCTATAGAAAGTGCAAGCTGTAATACAATTGTTACGGAATCAGACACGAAAGAAATTGTGCCAAGGATAAAGTTAGTACCGGCTGACATAACGGCCGCTGCACCAAATGTGATGAGAAGTACCGGTATCTCCGCATAGGTCTGTGAAGTTATGAGCAGCACCGCAAGAACTATCACCACAACCAGAGCACTTACAACCTGCATCTCCCTTGCAATGGCATCAGCCTGTTGGTTACCCATGGATGTGCTGACAAAAATATCGTAATCAGCGAGCATCTCTTTGATCTCTGCAAGACCTTCGAGAGCTCTCTCATCAGTATCCTCATACTTGAAGGTAATATCAAAAAGTGCAGAAAAATTGTTATAATGATCTGCTGTTTCATCAAAGGAAACCATTGTAATATCATCACGCTCAGCGATCTTATCAGACAGCACTTCCGCATCTTTATATACAATGTTTGACACCATGATCTTAGCAGAGCCATAGGTCGTATATTGTTCTTCCATGAGATCGAGACCGCGACTGGTCTCAAAAGAGTCGGGAAGATATGCCGGAAGTGAATTCTCGACCTTTACCATCCCCGATGCTATCGCACAGAAAATCATGACTATTCCAAAGATAAGGAAGAACAGGTTTCTTCTATCAACGACAAAGGTAGCGACCTTTATCATGAAATTGCTCTCTTCTTCCTGAACCATAGGTTTAGATACCTTACTACGTTCAGCCATATTCAGTTACCCCCTCAAAACCTTTTCATACAGCTATAATGATTATATTTTAGCATAATTTATGTTGAAAAACCGCTAAAAATCATTATTTTTCGTTATTTAAGCACGCATTTCACCCTAAAATAAAGCGAATTTTGGTAGCAGCCTTTTCTGCATTGGCGGCAGCCTCATCCGCATCCTTACCTGTAGCTATGACATGTCCCCATCTGTCACCGCTATTTCTAAGACTTACTGCCCTATCTCCTGCAGATTTATATATGGATATTTCCGATACTCCCGGCAGCTTCTCTGATTCATCTACGCCCTCGATAGCTTTGATAACACTACCCGGCGTAAGCTCGCCCTCTGCCTCTGCGGAATACAAAAATCTTATAGCCGAGCCCTCACTCTTTGTGTTCTGCCACTTTACATCGTCGCCCAGTGTAGATGAGATACAACAGTCTATAAGATCAACACCTGTAGAAAGCGGAACAAGTCTGGAGGTAATATAATCTCCTCCAAGACGGGCTGCTATCTCAACAAGCTTTGCTCCCGTGGATGTAACTTTGATCTCTGTATGTGAAGGTCCGTTCTGGATACCCACGGCTTTTATTGCAGCCATGGCTACTTTCCTGATATCCTCCTGAACCCCGACAGGAAGCCTGGAAGGCTCAGTATGCCCTGTCTCAACAAAGAAAGGAACTTCGGTGACCATTTTGTCTGTTATGGTAATGATATGAGTATCCCCGTTAACAGTGAATGACTCCACGCTTACCTCAGGGCCTTCCATAAACTCTTCAAGAAGGACTTCTCCGCTTCTTGAGTATTCCTTTGTGTAAGAATATATTCCAAGAAGCTCCTCGCTTATCTCTTCTTCATTTCCATCAAAGCGGATTTGAAGCTCATCCATATCAACAAGAACAACGCCTCTGCTTGCTGCATTATCCGCAGGCTTACACACAAAGCGTCTTCCCAGCGCCTTCCTTGCCTCTTCAAATCCCTTCTTGTCAGAAATCACGTGAAACTCCGGAATAGGTACTCCGCAGTCCTTCATTCTTCTTCTCATGGCAGCCTTGTCAGTTGCACAAATGGAATTCTCATAGGAGATATCATTTTTCTTTCCAAGCTGCTCGTTGACCCAGGCAACAGTCCTGACCGGCATATCGCTGGTAGAAGTGATTATATAATCCGGCTGGTATTTCTTAGCAGCCTCAAGAACCGCTTCCTTATCGATTGTACTGATGCACAAAAATTCATCAGCGTCTTTTATTCCGACTGCCTCAGGATCGTAGTCAAGGGTGTATACATAAAGCCCCTTCTCCTTAGCCTTTTTTATTGCAGGTACCTGAAGTGCACTTGCACCAAGTATAAAAATCTTTTCCATAAATCCTTACATCTCCGTCAAAACTTCCGCTATTCTGTCTGCTCCCTGACCGTCAATCAGCCTCTTAAGCCTGTTAGATATCTCCAGTCTCTCAGTGGTGTCCATGGATTGAACCTCTTCCACATAAGTCAGTATCGCCGTAAGTGCTTCATTTACATCATCTCTGAAATCCCCCGCATAGGGCACATATCCCTGATTGGCAAAATACAAAGCGTCCGGCTCCTGGTTTTCTGCAAACACAAAGCTTATGGACAGCACTCCTACAGAGCACAGTTCATAAAGTGTTGTGCCTGCCGGGGTTATGGCAACATCGCAGCTGCTCATGATGTCCGCAACATTAGACACGTTCTGGTGAAGCACCACATAACCGTCCTCTATATACTGCTGGATCTTCTCAGTTACCCTGTAGAATCTTCCTGCCAGCAGATGGATCTTCTTATTTCTGTCTTCCTTAAAGTGCAGCTCAGGATCCCTGATTATAGCAGAGGCTATTATTTCCGATAGGCCCATGCTGTCAGCACCACCTGTTGTAAGGAAAATATTGTTAAGCTCATCTGTCTTATAGCCATAGGTTCTGTGGACGCCCTCAAAGGCCTCCTTATTCTCATTGGCAACAAGATCAATATTTTTAATAAGCTCACCATCTGTACCGAATCTCTCAGCGGAGCTTATAAATCCGCTTCCTTCAGTGGTTCTGCTCTTTTGTACAAACTGCTCCCTTATGGGAATATACTTTGTACCAAGAAGGAATTTGGGAGAAAGCTCTCCGTAGAATTCCTCATATCCAAGTCCCGGCGCTCCCGGACTGTAGTTTAATATCGCACTTGCAGGATATACTTCCTTTTGCATGTCATCCACATACATGGTCCTGATTCCATTGGATTCCAGTATCCGTATATATTCAGGTGTCGCATAGTAGCTGTCAACAAGGATTCTGTCTATCTCCTCTTCATGCAGAAAATCAAGGAGAACAATAATTTCCTCCTCCATTTTTCGCCAGTTACTTTCAAGAACATGAAAGGGATATTCGTCCTGTATATATGGGGCTATATTATTGTCCGCAGACACAAAAACGACAGAGCATCCCATTTGCTGCAGGCTTCCGGCTATCGTCCTGCAGCGCATAATATGCCCCGTCGCTACTATTTCATTTGCATCCACACGAATTGCTATTTTATTCAATGCTACTCCAATCCAGTGGTGTTCCACGAGTTAGCTTCTGTTTTGCTTTTCTTCCAAGCACCTCATCGTAGTGCTTTGGCTTCATTCCCTGAATGTTGTAAGAACGGATACTGCGAACATTTTTATCTGTGAAAACTTCGCCTTCCTCCATATCCTCTACCACAAAAAGAGATCTGCGGTTGGTGTATTCACCTGCCTCAGCCTCTGTCGGTCCATAGAAAATCTGACCGAGAGCAAGCTCTGCATCATGAACACCCTTGACCATATCTGCAAATTCAGCAGGCTCCATAGAAAATGCTGAATCAGCTGAAGGAAGATCTCTGCTCAAACAGAAATGCTTTTCAATAACAACAGCACCAAGTGCAGCAGCTGCAATGGCAGCGGTTCCACCCATCGAATGATCGGAAAGACCAACCGGCACCTTGAACTTTTCTCGCATATCAGGAATAGTTCTAAGGTTCAGATCCGCTGAAACTGTAGGATAAACGCTACAGCATTTCAGAATGATAATGTCATTATTACCCTCGGATCTTATGGCATCAATGGCCTCCTGAATCTCTTCCTCTGAGCCCATTCCGGTAGACATGATGATGGGTTTACCGGTTCTCGCAATATATTTGATAAGCGGAATATCCACAAGCTCAAAGGATGCTATCTTGTAGAATTCCTCCCCGATGTTTTCAAGATAATCAACAGATGTTGTGTCAAAAGGAGTAGAAAGAAAATCTATTCCGCACTCCTCACATTTTTTCTTTATAGGCTCCATCCACTCCCAGGGAGTATAGGCTTCCTTATAAAGGTCGTGGAGATTATATCCGTCCCATAGGCCACCGTGAATCTTAAAGGCCTCGGCATCACAATCAATAGTGATGGTATCCGCAGTATAGGTCTGTGTCTTAAGACAGTCAGCTCCTGACTTGGCAGCGGCCTCAACTATCTTAAGGGCATTTTCAAGAGAGCCACCGTGATTGGCACTCATCTCTGCGATTATATAAGCTCTGTTGTTTTTAAGACATTCTTTTAACTTCATAAAACCTCGTTTATTTCAAAATTCCCTGTTCAGTAAGGAACCTGTACTTTAGTTCAGCCAGCAGCCAGTCGCTCTCATTATCTATATCCTGCGACTCCACCGGATCGATAATATACGGAATTGACTTCTCCATGGTGGTATCCTTCTGGATTCTGAAGGCATCATTTCTGAAAATATAGAACTGTCCACATTCGTGGTACTGTTTCTGAAGATCCTGGCTTCTTGTAGTTGCATACTCAGGATGAAGCATCTTCACAAGTCCCTTATCATCAATGAACAGTCCTCTCTGTGGCGGATAGGAAAACTCCTGCATTGGAACAATGGACTCAGCCCCTGACTTTACAAGCTCATCCATGGCCTCCTTAAGCTTCCTTGCAGTAACAAAGGGAGCTGTGGGATAAATACAGCATCCATATTCGAAGGATTGTCCCTTCTCTTCGTATCTGTCCAGAACCTCCAGGAGAACGTCTGCTGTGGTAGCAGTGTCCGTGGAAGTCTCTGCTGATCTGAAGAAAGGAACGCTGGCTCCTGCTGCCCTGGATATCTCGGCTATCTCTTCATCATCTGTAGATACCATGACTTCATCAAAGATGCCTGATTGCAGGGCTGCTTCTATCGAATAATTTATTATCGGTTTGCCGTTAAATATTTTTATATTTTTACGCGGAATTCGTTTGCTGCCACCGCGTGCTGTTATTATTGCTATCGCGCTCATAAAGCCCTCATCTGCCAGCTTTCCGGAAGGAAATAGGCTTCTTATTAATAGTATAATTTTTTGTCCCTAACGTGCGAACCCCCGCAAATTGCAGGGATTCCGTTTTATCGTTATTCATTGTTTGCCTCTTTTCAAAGCATAATTCTAACAAATTATACTACACTTAAAAAACTCTTAAAAGCTTTACTTTAGCCTGTTTTTGAAAAAAAGCAACTCCATAGCAGAGGATTTGCTCATTACCATTTATTCCTGCAGCATATTTTTCATCAATAATCTGTTTTATTGTAGTTGAATCCATGCCACTTCCTTTTTTTGCGAAAATTATTTATATAAAACCTTATATTCCTAATTTCCTAAGTTCTCTTATCACCTGCTCGTAGCTCTTATAGACAATACCCTGCATCGAAAGTGCTTTAGCTGCTTCAATATTTTCGAGCATATCATCTATAAACACACACTCCTCGGCTTTTAGTTCATATCTCTCCATAAGCAGTCTGTATATTTCAGGATCCGGTTTGGTCAGACCTACCGAGAAGCTTATGATTCCTCCGTCAGTTTCATCCAGAAATTCCTTCATAAACGGATTGTCATCCAGACCCTGCTCTGCAAAATTTGAAAGAATCAGTACTTTGTAACCGGAAGCTTTCAAGTCTCTTATCCAGGGAATTGTTCTTTCTCTTTTCCGCACAATACCATTTAGGTCACAGAAAGCATTCCTTAATTCTCCTTCTATTTCAGGATCATGTCTTGCAAATATCCCGATTGCACCTTCAAGATCAACATGATTTTTATCAAACTCAGTCCAATCTCCGGGATTTGTACATGTAAGT
Organism: Butyrivibrio sp. FC2001; assembly: GCF_000424125.1. Classification (NCBI taxonomy): domain Bacteria; kingdom Bacillati; phylum Bacillota; class Clostridia; order Lachnospirales; family Lachnospiraceae; genus Butyrivibrio; species Butyrivibrio sp. FC2001. The sequence goes on along the minus strand of NZ_AUJH01000003.1, from coordinate 335,334 downwards.
AAAAGTCTCTTTACCATATCTTCGGTATAGCCCTTGTTTCTGAAAAAGTCGTCAAGACAGCCATCCACAAGAACTCCGGTTATATCGAAGATTATTGTATTTATCTTACCCATATTTATCTTACCCATATTTATCTAACATCTTTCAAGTTATTGCATCTCTATTACTGTCCACATATCCTTCCGGGATATCTCTCCGCTCCAGGATAAATTGGGGTCTGCTTTCATCAGTACGCTGAGTATATTGTCCATGTTATCATTGTCCGCGATATAAACAGCTAATATATTCGCATCAGCAATATCACTATCTTCTATAGCTTCAAGATTATCCGAATTAACATAATAGAGCTTATCATACACCAGAAGTTCATCCGTGAGCCGCCATATATTATCCGGGGTTGCACTGTTATAAATCACAACAGCTTTAGCTCCCTCTGCCTTCATATCCTCGGAAAAAGCAATCCTGTCCTTATCCTCAGGATAAAGGAAAAGAACGTTCTGATCAATCGTAAGTCCCTTGATAAGAATTATGGTAAAGATCAGCAGCGTACCAAGAACCGGTATCTGTATCTCAGCGAAGGTCCTGTTTCCCACAATTGCTCTTATACCTATTCTGGTAAAATACGCTGCAAGGAGCAGTACTATCGGATAGATTGGCATCTGATAACGATTGGAGGTATCTCCAAGTAGAAGCGCTGTCTTTGAAACCAGGAAAAAGTAACCAACAACTGAAACCATCAAAATTCTGATGTGAGCGATATGGAGCTTATCCTTCTCCCCTTTAACTCTCAGCATAAAGAAAAGTGCTATCAGCGCTATAACTGCCAGAACAATTATTATCCAGAGCATCCCTGAAAAGAGATATTTATTCATAAGTCCAAAGAAGAATCCCAGTCTGTCCCAGATATTTGACATATCGGAAAAGGCCTCGGCTGCTTCCTGTCCTCTGTAGCCTCTGAAAATATGTGAAAGTGCTGAAGGATATATGAGGACTGCTATGCCAAGGGAAACAGCTCCTCCCAGAGCATATACCAGGATGTATTTAAATCTCTCCGCCATTGATGCGGCCTGCTGAACAAATTCCTCATCTCCCAGTATGTTTTCGATGTTAAGGACAGGCGCAGTATCCTTGTCAGTATCCTGATTCTTTTTCTTTCTGTTCTTAGGCATAAGAAACAGGAACCACACACCGAACGAAAGCCCCATAACACACATATAGATCAGGTAGTAATACTGAGTCAAAAATCCGAGAACACTTACCAGTGCTATCGCTGCCACATAGGATACAAACCCCTTTTTGAATTTTGCATCGAAGGGCTTATCAAGAACAAAGCCTTTAAGCTCATTTCCCGCATAATACTTTTTTATCAGACTTATCAGCTTCATGTGCAGATAGGCGGATGCCAGCACAAAAACCGTAAGCCACATGTACATTCTGATGAATAGCACACAGGAAATAGTCATTGGATTAAAGCCGTAAACGAACATAAGAGTAAGTCTTAGGCCCTTACTCATTCCAATAGCCTTCGCAAGCTTATTAAGAATTACAAAACTTATGATAAAGGCGATAAGATTTACGATAAGCCCCTGCCATTTGCTAAAAATCCCCGGACTCAGTGAACAAACCGTATGCAGAAGATCATAAAAAAGCGGAGGATGAACATCCCATGACTGCACCAGATGGACAAGTCCATAGTTAAAGCCTTCACCTCTTTTAACTACAAATTCATCCCTCAGGGTGTCAGTATCCACCCACTCTCTGTCCGGATAGTAAAAACCAAGGCTTCTGTTTGATGAAAAATAAGAATAGTACTCGTCCTGATGGTAACCCGCTTTCTGTGCTCCATAGAAGCAGATAAATACCACCTGAACGATCAACATAAGAAGCAGTATTAAGCTATACTGTTTTGTCTTTAGCTTCATGCTCAGCTCTTCTCTCCTATACTATTTAATCCCTCTCACCTTAGCATGTGCGCTCCTCACTGCCTTTGGTGCTATACCAAGTGCAACAAGATACGCTCTGTTCTTTGTCGTAAGATATTTATTTGAAAAAATATCCTTCATATGTTTTTGCAAAAATCCCACAACTTCTTTACGGTAGAATTTATTGCCATGATTCATCTTACTTATCGGAATGTGCAACAGGTAATCAAGTCTCTGAATAAGACAAAATCTCATTGCCACTTCCATAAGAGCAGGAAAATTCTTCCTTACCAGTCGATACGCCACATCGGAATTTCTCACAATATCCGTAAACACCGGAGGGAAATAATCCTTCTGATCCGCTTTTTTCCTTGAATTGCTGCCGCTCCTGTAAAAAACATGGTAATACTGCTGTGGCAAAATTACCAGCTTCTCCACCCTTTTAAGCATATGTATCATAAGATAAAAATCTTCGTTCAGCTCATTTTCAGGAAATCCCCTGCACTCCCCCTTAAACAGGGCTCTGCTTGTGAGCTTGGTGCAAAAGGACGCATCCCCTGTATGCATCAAAAGAGTCCTGAGGTGCTGCTCACCGTTTATGGTCTTCACTGCCTTAGGCGGGATACAGACATCCGGCAGTCTTGTTCCATCCTCTGCTATCTCATCCCTTGATGCCTGGGCCATAAGTACCGGTGATTCCTCTGTACTGTTCTCTTCTATCGCCTTCATGAGACTCTCATACATGTGAGAGTCCACGTAATCATCCGAATCCACGAATCCGATATAATCTCCTGTAGCCGCACTTAGCGCCAGGTTCCTGGCCTTACTGCTTCCGCCGTTTTCCTGATGAAGCAGAAGCATTTTGGGATGCTGTTCGCCTTCCTGCTCAGATTTCTCTATGAATTCCTCTATCCGCTTATAGGTATCATCCGTTGATCCGTCATCAACAACAATTATCTCCATAAGCTCAGACGGATAGGTCTGATCGCGGACAGATTTCAGGCAGCGGACTATCAGATCCTCGATATTATAAGCAGGTATTATTACACTTATCTTTTTCCTGAATGTCATCACTCTAAATGATTATCCTCCTGAAGTGCTCTGATAAATCCCGGAGCCTTTATAATATGAGCAACACTCATAGGTCCGTTTCCCGGTGGAATATACTTTTCATTCGCAGCAAGCTTACTGCAAAAATCAAGCAATTTCCTTGCAGCGGCAGAACCGTTCCATTCATCGGCCACGGTCTCATACGCTGCTCTCTGAAGCCTTCTTAATAATTCTCCTCCCTGTTTTCCATGTATTATCATATCGAGCTTTTTCTTTAGCTCTCTCTCATCGCAGCCGTCAAAGGTAAGTCCGTTTTCTCCGTTTCTTATAAGATAAGGAACCGATCCTGCCTCAGAGGATGCCACAACTGCGCAGGCACTGTTCATGGCTTCGTTCACAACTGCTCCCCAGCCCTCAAGATAGTTACTTGCAAAGAGGAAAACATGGCTCTTTTCCATGATATCCCTTACTTCATCAGGCTTCATAAAACCGCTTAAGGTAACCCTATCCTCCAGGTTCTTTTCCTTTATCATGGCTGATATCTCCGAAAACAGCGGACCATCACCAATTATATCCATGTGGAAATCCACATCATTTCCTCTTAAGTACTCAGCAGTCTTAACTGCAAGCTCAGGATGCTTTAGCTTAATAAGACGAGCTGCAAAGCATAGCCTCAGCTGCTCGCCATCCTTGTAGAGCATGTCAGATATTTCCGAAGTCTCATATTTTCTAAAGGGCGGAAAATACCCCCATTTAAACATTTTTCCAGGATAAGCACCAATAAGCTTATAATCCCCGGACACATACGCCCCGGCACACAGCATGTAAACAGGCTTGTTCCTGTACTTAATGTGCTCATCATACTTTGCCTTAAGGCCCCTCGGGGAGATCATCTTCCATCTGCCCTCACGGTAGATTCTCTCACTCACTCTGATAACCGGTTTTCCGGAATCAAGTCTTGCTATTATCCTCTGCATGGCAGTGGTATCCTTTTCAAGACCCGTCCATCCAAGGATAAGCACGTCCGCCTCGTCTATGAGCTTAAGGCATCCTTTCTCATCCTCGTAAAGTCTGTGCACATAGGACAACTTGCTGCCATCCTGTCCCCATCCCATATTCTTCCTCTCAGATTCCATGGGCTGAGCCTCAATAAATGCAAATGCTTCGCCAAGCCTTGAGAAGAGTTCATCACAGAAGGGAATCTGATGATGATTTATGAAGTTAGATATAAATGTAATCTTTATTATGGTCTTATCCTCATCCATCAGCTTCGCTGACACCTTCTCAATTACTATTTATCTCCTTGTATATCTCGATAAGCCGTTTGTAATTCTCTCCGGCATCGTGGGTTATCATGGCGTGTTTTCTTGCATTATCTCCGTAAACAGCTGCAATTACAGGCTCTCTGAACATCTGCTTTACGCACTTTGCAAGCTCTGACACATTTCCGGCTTCAAACAAAAGTCCGTCCACATTTTTCTCAAGCATACTCGGAATACCGCCTGTCTCAGCAGCAACAGTCGGAACACCAAGGAGCATGGCCTCTGCCATGGTATTGGGGGAGTTCTCAACGATTGACGGACACACGAAAACATTACACTTAAGAAGCTGCTCCTTCATCTGTTCTCCGGAGAGCTTTCCAAGCATGATAACCTTTCCGCCAAGCCTTCCACGTCTTATCAGCTTCTTCAAATATTTTCCATAAGCGGAAATTCTGATAGCCAAGGGATATTTACTACGTCCGGAGGCATTTTTCTGCTCATCCGGAATAGTAACTGTCTTTCTCTTAATTCTGCCAATAACACTATTACCTGCCACGTACAGCTTCGTATCAGGAAACTCCTTAAGTATCTCAGGCATCGCTTCAAGCATGAAATGAAATCCCTTGAGAGGATAATCTCCCTGGGATAGAAAAATGCTGTGTGACACCGTGTTAACCGATCTCCATGCCCCCTTGTAAAAGGTAGGTCTCATGGTCTCGTTCATTTTATGGTACTTAGCTTTAGGATTTATCGCAGCAGTAGCCTCTTTGTCAAAATCGGTTCTTCCTGTGATATGTCCTGTCAGCATTATTGCTTTTCTCTCATTCTCAGCACGCTTCTCAAACTTCTCCTGCTGCTGTACAAGCGAATCATTTTTATATCTGTCGCGGAAGGTCGTATCCTTATACACACTCTCGGGAAGCCCTGCCATATACAGCTTACTGATCTCACCACAAATACCCTGTATCCCCAGAAGTGTTTTTTCCGGCTTATCAAATACCTTTATGGCTGCCAGGCTGTGCGGGAACTCCGTTCCAAAGACATGTATGATATCAGGCTTAAAGTCCTCGTATATCTCACCAAATCTGCCTTCCAGCTTTTCATCATATATCTCGGGGGTATTTAAATTCTCTGAAAAGCCGTAGAATTTAACCCCGTCTATTTCTATAGCTTCCTTGCCAATGTTGTCAGCAGGAAATGCAACTCCGAGTATAACATTCCCGTACTTTTTCCCGGATGAAATCCTGTCGTAGGCTCCGGATAACCAGCCCTCTCTGTCTGACCAGGGAAGATTATTCGCTCTCGCAAACGCAGGGAGCATTATATTACAGACCCACAAAACTCTCATAGGAAACCTCTTAACGATGCCTGTAAATCAGGCTCTTAAGTTTATTGTAGATACCGGCTGTCTTGGGATTCTCCGATATCTTGGTGCGAAGCGGCGCAAGTGTAACCATCCGTATCATATCGAACTTTTTAATCTGCTGCTTTGGCAGATACATGCGTATAATCTGCTGCCTCTCGTTCTCAGATACCTTGCGGTTCTCCTTCGTCTCTGAAAATCCTCCGCCCTCGTAATCAGCCACGCGCATTTTCATATATTTGGTCTGCGCTTTCTCCACATAAAAACAGCGGAGGAAGTGTTCGTAATCAGCCCTCACCTTCCAGACCGTATCAAAAGCATATCTGAAAACCAGTCTCTCATCATAGAAGCAGGCCTGATGCGAAGGAACATTCCTGTAACAGGCAAAATCATCAATCTTCGGATTGGAAGAAACCCTCTGCCTAGTCTTCATCTCGAAAATATCACCATAATAGATGGTGGGCACAATTGTTCCGGAGTCCCTGCTATCAAGCTGGATCTTCTCGAAAACCCTCTGCAGTACCTTATTGTTTGAGAAAACATCACCGCAGTTAAGGAAATAGACATATCCCGGAGCAGTGTCAGATTTTAATCTGCTTTCATCCTTCTTAATCGCATCTACAGCCATGTTCATGGCATCGTAGATTCCATGGTCCTTGCTTCTGATAATACGGATACTTCCATCGCGGTATCTGATGTCAAAGGAACCATCGGAATTCACTTTTCCAGCACTAAGACGCTTTCTTCCACCAGCCTCTGAGGTCTTGTCCTCACCACTGACACCGAGAACCTCCTCCGCTTTTTCAAGGGACCCATCTGTAGAGCCACCATCCTTTATGACAATAGCCACATCCTTAAAGGTCTGAGTCTTTATGCTCTCCAGTGTCTTTAGAAGATCCTCACCGGCATTATATGAAACTACAATGATTGTAAAAAATGGTCTTTTCATGTTATACCTCTGTCAGCCAAAGCCTCTCTCCGATAATGTTGCCGGAAGCTCATGAAACAGAAAAGTCTCATAAGGCAAAATTCTTACTCCGTCGTCGCCTGCCTTCATCATGAAAACAGCGAAATACATAACACATCCGGTTATGGTCAGAACCTTAAACATTCGTCCGGCATTATATCTTCCGGCTTCCCTATCGCCAATAAGCCTTGCTAAAAGTGCAGGCACATACAAAATCTGTGTAATAGAAAAATAGTAAGCGATTCTTGAAATGGTGGGCAAAAACGAACAGAAAACATACATGAGCAGTGCACCGTAATTAGCGTAAAAATAAAAGCTCATTCTGCGATCCTTCACCACGTCTTTTCCCAAAACAAAGAATGCCAGCAAAAGCACCGCAACGCATCTGGCAATACCCAGCTTACTGGTTCCGCCTGTCAGGAATTCCGTTCCCTCGTAAGAAGGATACAGCTTTACCGCCATATTCAGATAAAAATCCTTTAAAAACAGGCATGATATACATAACAGGGCAAGTGCACCATGCATCCACCTTTTCCACTTCATCTGAGCCAGCGGATACAATACCAGCACCACCAGCAGTGACTTGTGAAAAAGTGACCCCAATAAAATCAGAATAATAAACCTGGGCCAGTCTCTTTTTATGCAATAGTTTATGGAATAGAAGGCTATTCCAAGAGCCAGGTAATTTCTCACAGTGTTAAGGGACTGGAAATAGTAACCAAGCAGCATGAACATCGCAAAGGACATAAAGAAGTCCTCTGCCTGAATAAATATCCCTGCCAGGAAAAAGAACACGGTAGCAGCGGCAAAAATCGCAAACACTCCAACATAGTTCTCAAATCCCGAGAGATAATAAACTATCTTGGTCAGATAATTAAAGCCCACCTCTGTAGGAACAAATGCATTACTGTAGGTTCTGTGCATGAACTCAACATATTTGCTGTAATCATTCCCTACATTTAACCTGAGCGCAGACACGCCTGTAAGGATAACAAACAAAAACAGAAGTCCCACAGAATTTCTCATCTGAATTCTGCTTATTCCGCGGAAAATGCTGCAGTATTGTCCCGTCCTTATAACCGGCGCGTTTTCGGTTCTTTTTATCTGATATGCAATTATAAGGCTTATCGCAGTAAGCGCTAAATAAACAAGCATAAGATAACCTCTGGGACAGGCAAAAGCTATTTGTGTAAATTAAAAATTGCCTTCTCTCTCCTCCAGCTTTCCCTGTCTGATTCCCTTTTTCATAAGTCTGTAGCACTGAAGCACAGACTTTTCCCTACACATCTCTTTTCTCTTGACCAGTACAAATCTAAGGCTCATCGCAGCTGCCAACGAACCGTACAGGAAATGGTAAAGCACGCCTCTGTCAAAAAAGAATTTGTCATTATATCCATCAAACCATGTAGAAGGCCTCTCTGCCACCTCATGTCCTATGCTGACATCAGTACGGTATATCCTTATTCCGCTCTTTAAACAGTCATGTAAAAAAAGCGAATCCTCACCGTTACTGTATTTAGCGCCTCCTCCAAACAGGACTGAGAATTTTACTCCTGCATTTTTTAATACAGCGGTTCTGGCCACTATGGCATAGGCCGGATATCTTCCGTAGTTTTTCCATGTCACCCTGGCAAAGTCTGTATTGTAATAGGTTTCACGACCTTCCTGAGCCTTAACATTGAACATCAGCATGTCCGCCTCAGGGTGAGCATCAAACTCCTTCTCAACCAGCTCTGTGTAGCCGTCATTATAAACAATGTCCTCATCAGCGAACTGAAGAAGCTCACGGTCCGCGTTTTCCAGCGCAAGATTCCTTGATATGCCAACTCCTCTTTCATTTCTGTGAAGACATTTTATCCTGCAGACCATTCCCGTTCTGTCAGTATAATCATTTTCAAAAGTCTGATCCTCATCGCACTGATTGACGATGACGGCATCAGACTGAATATTCATTTTTGATGGTAATGCCTTGGTATCCTGCCTGACAGCAGCTACCAGCAACTCTATTCTAGACATATCAAAGCCCCAGATATCTGTTTAAAAGCTTTATATCAGCATCTGTGATAACAATACCGCAGACATTGCAGCCAAGCTTTCTAAGAAGGGAAATAAGGTGCTCTGTCATAGCTCCGTTATGAGTTCCCATGGATACTGCGATAACAGCTCCGTCAACACTTGACAGCTTGGCAGCTGAATCATTGGAATTACCGTGAAGTGTCATGGGTACTACTTCAGCCATGCCTTCAGGTATTCCGTTTCCGATGACGCTCTTAAGTCTGGATACGGTCTCCTCAGCTTTTTCAGATCCCTTCCTGTCATCAGCACTTATAAGCGCCACTGACTTTTCATTTTTCAGCTTCTCCCTGAACATGAACAGGAGCTCATTTCTGAAAAATGAAGGCTCCTCCACGCCGTCACTTGTAAGAACGCCAAGAACCGGAAGATTGTATCTTCTCTCCACATCCTCCGGAACATATACAGCATCATCCATTGCCTTTGAAAACAAAAGCACAAGAATGGCAAAAACAAATCCCAAAACTGCACCGAAAATTACGGCAACAGCCATTTTATCCGGGATAAGCTCCATCTTTGTATCTGTTCTTCCAAGAAGCTTAATCTGTGTAAATGCCTCATTATTTTTTCCGTATTCTACCAGGGCTGCGTTGGCAGCATCTGCTATGGCACCTGCCAATTCCCTCTTGGGATTGGATACGGTAAAGATCATAACTCTGACATCAGAGGGTATATCCGCATTCACGGAAGCTATTACCTCTTCCCTTGTGACATCGCTGCCCTCGTGATATCCCGCCTCATCAAGCTTCTCCATTATTCCGTCAAGAATATTGTAGTCGGTTTTCTCAACAAGGTTCTGATCCTCTGCCTTTACAAGAAGATTCCAGGTATAAGCATTATAGAAATCCACCTCTGTGCCTTTGTTCTCATCATAGGCAAAGGTGATGTAAAGCGTGGATTCAGTCACATAATTCCTTGCAGGAGCATACACAACATTTGCAAGGAAATAGATTATTCCCGCAATGATTGCTCCTATCACTGCTGCCACTGGAATTATCCATATTTTTTTAAGAAGCACCAGATAAAAAGCCCTGAGATTCAGTATTTCATTATCGTAGCTTTCACGTTTAGTTGCCATTTAGTTTTCACCGGAATTTTTAAGTGCTGTAGTCTGTGTTTCCTCTACGCCTTCAGTTGCATCGGGAGTAAATAAAATCTTAAGTGTCAGAAGCATCAGCTTGAAATCAAGCCATACTGAATAGTTCTCAATATAGGCAAGGTCAAGCTTAAGCTTATCATACGGAGTGGTGTTGTATTTACCATAAACCTGCGCATATCCTGCAAGTCCGGCCTTAACCTTCATTCTGAATGCGAACTCGGGCATTGTCTCCATATACTGAGCGATAATCTCCGGTCTCTCGGGTCTTGGTCCGATAAAGGACATCTCGCCCTTAAGAATATTGAAAAGCTGCGGCAGCTCGTCTATCCTGCACGCCCTTATAAACTTTCCTATAGGAGTAATTCTTGAATCATGCTTGGTCGCAAGTCTTGCAACACCGTCCTTCTCAGCATCGACTCTCATGCTTCGAAACTTCATGATCTTAAACTCCTTCTGACCCTCTGTGCAGCGAATCTGCTTGTACAGAACAGGGCCTCCGTCATAGAGCTTAATGATTATCGCAGTTATGAGCATTATAGGAGATGTAAGGATTATAAGGATAAGAGCGCATACAACATCGATCAGTCTCTTGATAAAGCGCTGCTCGATCTTAAGGTAATACTCACGAAGTAAAAGAACGGGAGTATCAAAAATGTGCAGCTGCTCAGATCCCTTAACAAGCACATCAGTTATCTTGGGCATAAGATAAACTCTGATAGAATTTGAATACAAAAACTTCAGAAGCTTATTTCTCTCCTTGGTAGGAATATCCCAGATAACAACAGCATCATAGCCCTCTATGCATTCTCTCTCAATCTGCATCAAGCCTTCGCTGATATTCATACATTTAACGATATTGTATTTGTCCTGTCTTGAATTGAATTTTCTTAAGATATCATCAACCGGATATTCTCCGCTTACAAGAAGCATCTGCCTTGCAGGGAAGATTGAACGGTATAGCCAGTTGGTAAACACAGCCCACAAAAAGGAAATAACGAGCTGTATCGCCAGTACCTCCAGCATCGGATAAACAGGAACCAGTCTGATTCCAAACAGTGATATCTGAAAATATGAGATTATATTTACCATTAAAAGGGCGAATATCTGAGACAGAAAAATATCCATAGCCTTCAGATATCCTATCTTCAAGCCCCCATAGGTGTTAGACAAAAAGAGTACTAAAACGAAATAAATCGCGATTACAAGAAGATGTCCACGGAAATAGAGATGTAATCCGGGACCAACATAATATCCGCCGGCATATCTGGGTGCGTTAACAATCGGATAGTAAACATTAAACCAGAACCAGCCATAAACAAGGGTCTGCATCAAAAGACCTATCAGCCCCAGGCATAATACAAATACTCTTTTTTTAGATTCAATCTGTTTCATACAATTCCCTTTATAGCCTGCGCACTGTAGCTCTCACAGCCCATCCCACAAAGTAAAAAAGACTGGCAGCTACTGATAATCCGGCTATTTTTCTGTACAATCCCCAAATTCTTCGGATTGCCGAAAACTTATTTGATGAAAGCGATTTCGTAGGTCTCCTGTATATTGCAAGGACTTCATCAAGTCCGTATGCAATGGTGCCCCCTTTAAGTATTTTCCACCAGGTGGCAGTATCCTCACTCTCGATCTTCGGCATGTAAATATCATCTTTTGGAAGCTTTTCCATATCTATCATGACGGTTGTTGTAAAAATAATCGTCCTGGAAAGCGCCTCCTTAAATGAGAGTTTTTCCGGCACATGAACTATGCGTCCCGTAGGATTCGCATTTTCATCCCCGAATTCATATGCGGTAAAAACAAATGCAGCATTCTTTTCTTTAAGAAAAGCAAGCTCCTTTTCGAGCTTGTCTTCCTTCCATATATCATCAGCATCCAAAAAAGCCAGATACCTTCCGGTTGCTGCGCTTATTCCTGTATTTCTTGCAAAAGCCGCTCCTTTGTTTACGGCAGTCCTGATGAGCTTGATTCTGTCATCACCCTCGTTCTTTACACCTTCTATGATCTCGGTGCTCTTGTCCGATGAGGCATCGTCCACAAGAATAAGCTCGAAGTTCTCATAGGTCTGACGCTGAACCATTTTTATGGTCTCACGAATGTAATCCTGCGCGTTATACACGGGAACCACGATACTGATGCGATTTCCTAGGCTTCTGTCACTTTTCATCAGATCTCTTCCTTAACGATATAAATCGGTCTGTGCTTAACCTCAAGGTAAGTCTTGCTGAGGTACTGTCCCACAATACCAAGACAGAACAACTGAACACCACTTACCAGTGAAATGATGCAGACCAGTGACGGCCATCCGCTTGTAGGATCACCGAAGGCAGCTTTTCTGATAATAGTCACAATAATAAGTATCAGCGCAAGGAAGCAGAATATCACACCCAGGAAGGATGAAAATGCAAGTGGCACTGTAGAAAATGCCATAATTCCATCAAGGGCATATAAGAACAGCTTCCAGAAGGACCATTTGGTCTCTCCCTTTTTACGCTCAATATTTTCAAACTCAAGCCACTTTGTTGAGAATCCAACCCATCCGAATATTCCCTTGGAGAAACGGTTGTACTCCTCCATGGAAAGGATCGCATCCACAAACTGTCTTGTCATAAGTCTGTAATCTCTTGCTCCATCAACAATCTCTGTCTTGGACATCTTGTTGATGAGGCTGTAGAATCTGCGAGCAAAGAAAGATCTGATCGGCGGCTCGCCCTTTCGTGTAACTCGTCTTGTAGCTACGGAATCATAACCCTCATTCACGATGTATCCGTACATCTCAGGAAGCATTGCCGGCGGGTCCTGAAGGTCACAGTCAAGCATTACTGCGTAGTCACCCTTAGCCTTCTGAAGGCCTGCATAAATAGCAGATTCCTTACCGAAGTTTCTTGAAAAATTAATGAGGTGAACCCTTTCGTCCTGCTCATGAAGCTTCTTAACCTCACGGACAGTACCATCCTTGGAACCATCATTTACATATATTATTTCCATGTCGACATCATGCTCCTTAAAGAAGCTCTCAGTCTTCATGAGTTCATCGTAAAAATCTCTTATGTTCTCCTCTTCGTTATAGCAGGGAACAATTATGCTAATAAGCTGCATTTCCTTTATCTCTCCGCTCTCATAGGGTTATTCAAAAAGTCATCATAAGCAAGCCTGATGCCATCTTCAAGCTCAGTCTTGTAGGTCCAGCCAAGTCCTGCTGCCTTTGAGACATCAAGGAGCTTTCTGGGTGTTCCGTTGGGCTTGGTTACATCCCATTCGATCTCGCCTTCATAGCCAACAACCTTAGCGATTGTCTCTGCCAGCTCCTTAATGGTAAGTTCTTTACCTGTTCCGGCATTTACTGTCTCGTCTCCACTGTAATTGTTCATAAGGAATACGCACAGGTCTGCAAGATCATCAACATATAAAAACTCACGAAGCGGTGAACCATCACCCCAGCATGTTACCTTTTTAAGTCCTGCTTCCTTAGCTTCATGGAATCTTCTGAGCATAGCAGGAAGTACATGTGAATGTGTAGGATGATAGTTATCATTAGGTCCGTAAAGGTTTGTAGGCATTACGGAAATATAATCTGTACCATACTGCTTATTAAGATATTCGCAGTACTTAAGTCCTGAAATCTTAGCCAGAGCATAGGCTTCGTTGGTCTTCTCAAGCTCACTTGTAAGAAGGCAGCTCTCCTTCATAGGCTGAGGTGCCATTCTGGGATAAATGCATGAAGATCCAAGAAACTCCAGCTTCTTACAGCCATTTTTCCAGGCAGAGTGAATAACATTCATCTCGAGTATCATATTTTCATACATGAAATCAGCCAGTGCGCTCTGGTTAGCCTCAATTCCGCCAACCTTAGCTGCAGCAAGGAATACATACTCCGGCTTTTCCTTTTCGAAAAACTCCTCAACAGCATCCTGTCTTGTGAGATCAAGCTCTTTATGTGTACGGGTAATAATATTTGTATAACCCTGTTTTTCAAGTGCTCTTACAATTGCTGAGCCCACCATTCCACGGTGTCCTGCAACATAAATCTTTGCATTTTTCTCCATAACATATATCTCCAATCAAACTACAATACTTTATTTTACTCTATTTTGCCTGTTTTTTTCAACTTACCTGCCAGCGGGCAAAAAACCATCCAGTATACTTTCATCTGCCATGATGAATCCATCGGGATTAGGAGTTGACGGAAACTTGTCATAACCGGTTCTGTCGCCCTCTGTAGGATAGTAAAATATCTCTCCGTTTATCTCCTTTTCCTCAAGCTCATAACTGTTATAGGGCTGCTGAGAAATAAGGTTTGCACCGCTGAATCTTGGAACATCATCCTTTATCAGCATTCCGAATTTAAATATCATAAAAGCAGCAAATGCCACTATCACTATCTTGTAAATATATCCCTTTATATCCTGTCCTATGCGGTTGTCAAAAAGAATGACAAATCTTCCGATAAGAATTACCGCTGGAAGCCAAAGGTATATGCATCCATATCGCACAAGGGGCGAAGTGAACAGGAAATAAAAAAGTGCAATATAAGCTATTCCTTCAATAAAGATAAAATCCGAAAGTGAAACGGTTCTTCTGTGGCTCAGATGGAATATCTTTGTTATCCCCTCCTTTTCCAGAGCTGTCCCCTTGTTCTTTCCGGAAAAAGCACTCACAAGGAAATAGAGAACACAGCCAAGATACACCGGAAGGCATATCGCATCCAACATCAGCATCCCTTTATTTACAAGTGTAAGTCCGGTAAGCCATGTAGGAAACCACTCCGTAAAGGGAGCAGCTATCATTGTAACATCCGTAAAGCCTCTGCCGTATACCGTTATCTCATTTGCATCACTGAGAGCTGTCTCATACGGTATTTTCCATGCAAAATTAAATAGATCAATTCCGGTAAAGGGATATACAAGCCACCCTGTCTGAATCACGTTTCTCACAAAGTACGGAATCGCGATCACAAAGCAAAGCAATACGCAAAGGGCTATAGAGATAATTCCCTTTTTACCGTTTTTCTTTACAATGTAGACTATCGGATAAATCGCAAGAAGTACCAGTGGTGCTGCCGATAGCTTTATTGTTGTTATATACACAGCACATATACTCAAAAGTGCATATGGTAAAAACGCCCTCTCATGTGCCGCATAAAGATCAAGCCAATGGATAACTATATAGAGTACCATTGTGGCCATGAAGTAATCCGATGCCGGTGAAACCATTTCATCAAAAATGGTAAATAAGTAATATATAGCTACAACTCTGACAAAATCAGATAAAATGATGTGCTGTCTTCTCGCAATGCTCTTAATATCTGCACTTTGCCATGCCAAAAGGAGCGCGAAATATCCTGCCATCGCATGCATGGGCTTTCCTAAAAAAGCTCCACTGTAAAGAGCAGAAAGCGCAAAGGATGCGCTGTTATACCCAAGTCTTAGATGAAGATTGCCAAGACCCTTTACAACACCGAATTCCTCAATCCATCTGATAGCCTGCGCGTGATACAGATCCGTATCATAGTGCATCAGTCCGTGTGAGGTTCCGTATGCCATCAGAAGAAAAATCGCCAGATACAGCCAGAAGCTACCGGTGCTGACAATCCTTCCCATTCCGACGATAAGCCTCTCATTCATCCCCTCTCTGTACTGATAGTACAAAAGGAAGCAGGCAAGCAACAGAATCAGATTGGCTGCCAGAGATACCCTTGTAATAAGGCTGAACAATTCAGCATATACATTGACCACCAGAATTCCTGCAACAAGTATGCTCTCGGTATACTTATATGTATAAGGGGTTTTCTTTTGTCCCTTGGCGGATTGCATACATCCGATTGAAGAAATACCTTCAAGTGTGGCATACCCGATAATGTATGTAGTTATGATCACATAAATCCAATTAGCAATTACAGCCAGCATTTTCAGGTATTATCCTTTATCCAACAAGCTCCTTCAGATATCTCTCAATTGCATCATGCCAGTCAGCAAACATGAAATCAGATGTCAGCTTGAGCATGTAATTCTCAAGGATTGAATACGCAGGTCTGGGAGCAGCCTGCGGATTCTTTGCAGAGTACTCTGCACTTGTCACATGATTGACTTTGGTATTTTTACCTGCAAGTCTGAAAATCTCTTCGGTAAAATCTGCCCAGTTTGTATCGCCTTCACAGGTACCGTGGAAAAGTCCATAGTTCTCTGTTTCAAGAAGGAAGTGGATTGCTCTTGCAAGCTCGTAGGTACTTGTAGGTGTTCCAAGCTGATCGCATACAACACTTACTTCATCGTACTTTTCAGAAAGACCGAGCATTGTCTTTACGAAGTTCTTGCCATCACCATAGAGCCAGGCTGTTCTTATAGTGAAATAGTTCTTTGCAAACTTCTCAACAAACTGCTCACCTGCAAGCTTGGTAATTCCATATTTACTTACGGGACCTGTCTTATCGAATTCGGTATAGGGCTTGTTGCCATCACCTGCAAAAACATAGTCGGTTGAAATATGAACCAGCTTAGCATCTGTGTCAGTAGCAGCTATAGAAAGGTTTCTCGGTCCAATGGCGTTTATCTTGTAAGCCAGATCCACATCGCTCTCCTGAGCATCAACTGCTGTGTAAGCTGCGCAGTTGATGATTGCGTAGGGCTTAACCTCTCTGGCAAGAGCTACAACTGAATCAACATTTGTAATATCGAGAGGAGTAATTCCTTCGCCCTCAAAGACATCTGTATTAACCAGCTCATACTCGCCTATCTTACCAAGCTCAAGATTTACAGCTCTTCCAAGCTGTCCGTTACATCCTGTTACAATGATTTTTTTCATAAAAATTCACCTCTTTGATTCATCTCTCATATAACGCGCATACGGACGACAAAATTGCCGTCCGTTTTGTTATCAGTATATTATTCACCAAGGCCATTCTCTATAGCTTCAACAAGGGCTTTCATTGCCTCTGCTTCATCCGGCCCCTCACATTTAAATTCAAGTTCATCTCCACATTTGATGCATGCACCAAGAACACTGAGAACGCTCTTGGCATTTGCTGAATTATCACCATACATAAATGTGATATGCGATTTATAATTCATCGCGACTTTACATAAATTCCCTGCAGGACGCAAGTGAAGCCCTGTCGGGTTTTTAATAACCACTTTCTGTGTAATCATAAATGTTAACCTCTATTTAAAAGCTGTACGTATTACAGCATTACATCCTGTATCAACTCTGCAAGTTTCTTAGCTTCTTCCTCTATAACCTTCTGGTTTTTACCCTCTATCATTACACGAACAAGAGGCTCTGTTCCTGAAGGTCTGATAAGTACTCTTCCGTCTCCGGCAAATTTCTTCTCGAGCTCCTCGATTGCACTGGCAATCTCAGGATACTCCATGTAATGATCCTTCTTATGTGTAGGTACGGTAGCATTGCAAAGAGCCTGGGGCATAACCTCCATAACCTTTGAAAGCTCAGAAAGCTTTTTACCTGTATCCTTCATAACCTTAAGAAGATGAAGTGCTGATAAAAGTCCATCTCCTGTTGTGTTATCGTCAAGGAAGATAATATGTCCTGACTGCTCTCCGCCGAGATTAGCGCCGATCTCCTTCATGCGCTCAAGAACATATCTGTCTCCGACCTTAGTCTTCTCAATCTTGATTCCTTCACGCTCTCCCATTTTGAAGAAGCCAAGGTTACTCATAACTGTAGCGACAATTGTATCGCCCTTAAGATCTCCTCTGTCCTTCATATGCTTGCCGATGATGGCCATAATCTCATCACCGTCAACAAACTTACCATTCTCGTCAACTGCAAGGAATCTGTCAGCATCTCCGTCAAAAGCAAGACCTATGTCAGCCTTCTCGGTAACAACGCGTCCCATGAGCTCCTCCATATGTGTGGAGCCACAGTTAGCATTGATGTTTGTTCCATCAGGATTGGTGTGGATTGCAATAACCTGCGCACCTGTCTGTCTGATAGTCTCAACTGATGTGTAAGAGCTTGCACCCTCAGCACAGTCCATAACAATCTTGAAACCATCAAGTCTTACATCAACACATGTCAGATTGTGGTTGATATACTCCTCGCGGGCATCTGTGCGGCTCTTGATCTTACCAACACCTGCGCCTGTAGGCATCTTAATACCCTCAAGATTATGCTTAATGAGCTCCTCGATCTCGTCTTCCATAGCATCGGGAAGCTTAAATCCGTTGCCATCAAAGAACTTGATTCCATTGAATTCCATCGGATTATGTGAAGCAGAAATAACTACTCCTGCATCAACGCGATATTTTCTGGTAAGGTATGCAACAGCAGGTGTAGGAAGCACTCCTACGTTTACTACATTTGCACCAACTGAGCAGGCACCAGCCATGAGTGCAGACGCAAGCATATCACCTGAAAGTCTTGTATCGCATCCTACCATGATTGTAGGCTTATGCTTATTTTCCTTAGAAAGCACGTATGCTCCGGCCTGACCGAGCTGCATTGCAAGAAGTGGTGTAAGTTCATCATTAGCTACGCCTCTTACTCCATCTGTTCCAAATAATCTAGACATTTTATCCTCCAAATATCATTCAATCTTCGTTAATCTCACAACAGCATTAACCATGTCACCTGTTGTAACGCCTCCGGGAAGCAGTAACGAAACATTTATATTGTACTCACCTGAGATATCCTCTGCTCCGCTCTCTACCTGTGAAAGATCGGCAACACCTGACACATCCTCAGGTTCAATTTTGTTAACCTTATCGGAAAGTCCGCTGATCAAAAGATCAAAGTTCTTTCCCTCATCAACAAGCTCAGCTTCATAGCCTTCGGGAATATTGGTTATCTCGATCTGACTATAGGGTACGCTGACTGTCTTATCGCTCTTCTTGTCAATATGAGCCACGACTGTTGCGATCCCATTGAAATCTGCATCGCCAAAGCTTACATTGCCAGGCAGATATCCGGACAAATCGATGGTAGTTGTAAGATCACCGGTATATCCTGTGATATCAAGAGCTGCATCTGATACAAAAATTGAATCTATCTTGTTAAGTACTGACATTCTGCCAGCAAGCAGAACATCCTCCGGACTGAATTCAACCTCACCTGTTGCTACATATCCCTCAGCAGGAATACCTGATATCTGATAAGTGATAGGTACTCTCTTTGTAGCAAGAATAGTAACTGACACGCCAACTGAGGAACTACTGAGCTTTAAGTTGTCCTTCGGAACTTCATTACCTTCATCATCATAGAGATGAATCTCTGCATTGGTTCCGATGTTTGTCGTGTAGCCTGTAACCTCTACATTTACCTGAGCATCCTTCACGCTGTCAACAACAGATTCGGCTCCTGTAATTCTGATCTGGTTCTGATCAGTCACAACATCACCTATTATATACCCATCAGTCAAGGTACCTGTCGTTGTAGCAGAAATCGCCAGTGTCTTTGAGGCTCTGTTCTCTATGCTCAGCTCCACAGAATCAATACTTCCGCTAATGCTCTGTATCTGATTACTGTACTTATTGGTTGAAAGCTGAATGGCAACATAATATGTACCATCAATATTTGTTGTATTTTCGAGATCTGCAATAGCAACGATATTCTCCTTGTTAAGAGAATCAACGATGGATCTCGGAGCATAAACGGACACGGTCGATATCACATCGCTGTCCTCAAGCACCTGATATACCTGGTTGTTATCCGTTATGCTGTTTGCATTTCTAAGGGTGACCGGAACATTACTGAATCTAACTGAATCCACCGGGTCACTGATGTTTGTAACAAGGAACCAAAGAATTGCTGCGAATAAAAGTGAAGCAATCTTCAGCCCCAGATTGGCAGTCAAATTGAGCTTCTTCATTTTGCAATCCCTTTCCCTATTATGCTTATCTTGTTCTTCTTATTCTTCTTTTTATCCTTTTTATCTTCAGTGGACTTGTTCTGGATCTGGCGAAGCCTCTCTCTCAAGCGCTCACTATCCACTGCTCTCTCAAGCTCGCCCATGTAAGCGACACTTATTTTTCCTGTCTCCTCGGAAACTATTATCGTAAGGGAATCTGTAACCTCGGATACACCGACACCTGCACGATGTCTTGTTCCAAGCTCCTTACCAAGCTCCATATTGTCTGAAAGAGGAAGATAGCAGGTCGCAGAAGTGATCCTGTCTCCTCTTACTATAACCGCACCATCATGAAGAGGTGTATTGTGCTCAAAGATATTGATAAGAAGCTGGCTTGTAATAATTCCGTCTATATCAATACCCGTTCTCTCATACTCGCTAAGAGATGAAAGCTGCTCTATTACAATGAGCGCACCGGTTCTGACCTTGGCCATCTCAACGCAGGCTCTCACTATCTCGTTAATAGTCTTGTCAGAAAATCTGCCCTCCTCTGTTGCCTCTGTGAAGTTAAACAAACCGTGCAAAAAGTTTCTTCGGCCGATACCTTCAAGTGCCTTCCTGAGCTCCGGCTGCAAAATTACAACCATCGCGGTTACTGCGATACCAAATACATTCTGAACGATCCACAAAATGGTGGACATGTTGAATGCAGCAGCAATAACTATAAAGACAACAATAACTACGACCCCTTTTAACAGGGACCATAGTCTTGTAGTTTTGGCCCAAACCAAAATATGATAGATCAGGAATGCAATTATCAGCATCTCGACGACATCGAGAGCCCTGACCGAAGGCATATGCAGGTTTGTCAGATTGTTTTCAAGAAAAAATCCGATGTGTTGCATCTAAAATTACTCGCCTCTATCCTTGCCTCTGTAGTCTCTACCGGCGTTTGATCCGCTGATTTTCTTAACCTTAGGAGCAGGTGTAGAAACTGTAACCTTCGGAACCGCCTTGACGTAGTAGTAATACTCATCATCCTCAAACTGCACCTTCTCAATTCTCGAATAATCGAGATTGAACGCAAAGAACTGAAGAATCAGGAGTAGTAAAATTGAAATAACAGTCTGTACTATTACTGCTATAAATGAAAGCTCTGTAGAATAAATCATGTCACCAACAAGCAGACAAACAATATCTGCAAGAGCTCCGGCTACTATAGCGATAGTCCAGGCATGATCAATTGACATTCTTCTAATGAAATAAACTATAGCCAGTGTTATGGCAAACGCACCGATAAATACCCACATGCGCTTATTATTCAAAAGCTCGGAAATAACTGTCTGGAACTGGGTAGCAGTCTCCTCGATCTGACCACCTGTAAGAGTTGTGGCACTTCCTGAAATATAATTCACAAGAAAAGCAACCACGATTCCACATGACATTGAAATGATTGATGTGGGTGTTCCCATAAGTCCCAAAGCAATGGGCATCACATAAGGAATGCTGAAATAGAAACACATAGGGGTCAGCATTACCGCGATAGTATCCTTCGGTGAAAATCTGAAATAAAGCAGAAACATCAAAAGAAAGATGATCAGTGCTATAGCTGCACAAAAGATTGAAAGCTTGTAAAGATGTGCAAGAATAAATCCGGCAGAGATGAGCACCATAAAGTTCTGCGGCATAATTGAACACAAAAGTGATGCCATAAGCAGTATGGGCAGCTTTGTCAGATTAGTCTGATATCCAATCTTGTTACTGATCATCGTAAGTGCGATTAATGAAAGTAAAAACTTCCACACGTATGTGATGTACAGTTCGTATTTAACATAAAAATTCTTAATATATTCTCGTATTTCTAGTAAAGATGTCATTTCCCCTATTCCTTTTCATACATTCTTCCCAGCTTTTTAAGGCAGGAATAATATGCCCTCATATTCTTACGCATTCTTCCGTATCGTATAGAATAAATGATGTATGAAATCACTGAGTACACGACTACAAGCGCAACATAATAAACCAGATATTTTCTGGCCGTTGCTGCAATATCCGTGTTGTATATATCCTGAAGTACATCAGAAAAATGATACATCACATAGGCAGCGACCAGTATCAGATAAACCACTGTGGCACTGATGATAGACTTCAGCACCTGGAATCCGACATAGTCGCTGCGAAAGTACGAATTTATAGCGTTATTCTTTTTCCCCTCATGCTGCTCAAAGGCAGCCATCCTGGTCATCAGGATAACTCTCTCCTCGTTTAACATAATATCCTCAGGTTTTAAGAAATTTCATTCCGGAGGTTGCATCCGACTTCTGAGCCTGCTTCTTAGCTATTTCGGCTGCAAGAGCCTGCTGACGCTCCTTAACAGTATTATTCAACGCGTTTGTAACAGTTGCCTTACACTTTGCACATAATCTGCCTGTTGAAATACGAGCACCACAATTCTCACAAGTAATCTGGATAGGTGATCCTTCAGTGAAAACAAGTCTCTCCTCCAAAATCCACTTCTTGAGCTGCTTAGTTGAAACTTCGCATTCTTCGGCTATCTGCTTGATTCCGCTTCCAGGGTTCTCTTCGATATATTTCTTAACCTGCTGGAATTTTTCCTCAATCTCCTTCTTGCAATTCTCGCAGATAACATCACCTACGATATAATTGAACATCTTACCACATCTTGAACAATTACGAATATTACTCATGATATCCTCCTATTTTGCAGTGGTTATTTTCACACCACCTGGCCTATTGCAAGCGTTACAAAGAATATCCTATTCACTCCATGTCTTCGAAATCCCCTGGCTAGCTCATCAATAGTACTGCCGGTCGTGTAAATGTCATCAACAAGGATAATACACTTAAATTCTACATCATTTTCACTTATATTGAAAGCCTTTTTCAAATTTGAACGCCTTTGTGATGCGTCCAAAAGCTTCATTGGAACTGTATCTCTGACTCTGATAACCATGTCATTTATGACAGGTATGTCAAATTGTTTGCCAAGAGCTCTTGCGAATTCCTCCGCCTGATTGTACCCGCGCTTACGCTGCTTTTTCCTGTACATCGGTACCGGAATTATGGCATCTGCATGCATGCTCCTGATGGCTTCTCCCAGATAATTGGCTGCTGCCTCGGCATAAAAATCCGCATATTCTCTTCTTCCCGAATACTTGAATCTGTAGACCGAACCCGAAATGGATCTGTATCTGAAAATACCAAAGCCTCTGTCAAAATAGTGCTTTGTCTTTTCACAGTCAGAACAATACTCCTTATCCGGATCCCCCAGGGGCTTTCCACATTTCATACAGATTATTCTCCCGGCAGGCTTTATTATCTTCCTGCATTCTGGATGTATCAGCCCTTTACCCTGACCTACTATTTCATCACAGACAGGACATCTTCGAGGATACAGAATAGATATGACCCCCTCCTTTATATCCTCAATCTGCACTCATAGCCTCCAGTATTCTCGTCTTTAATCCCGTATATCGCTTGAGCTGCTCCTCATTTTCAATCATAGTGTCCACAGTTTCCTTATTACCAAGGATAACAACGCATTTCTGTGCTCTTGTTACCGCTGTATAGAGGAGATTCCTGTTTAGAAGCATCCTAGGCCCTCCAAGTAGCGGCAATATAACCGCGGGATACTCTGATCCCTGGGACTTATGTATTGTAATGGCATAGGCGTGCTCAAGGTCATCAAGCTCTGAAAAAGGATAGGTTACCTGTCTTCCTTCATCAAACTCAACCACCAGCTCCTTCATAACCGTATTTATCTCTTTTACAACTCCCATATCGCCGTTGAATATACCAAGTCCCTTTTCAACCGTAATTCCGAATTTCCCCAGTATCTCCCACTCGGCCTGGTAGTTGTTATGGATCTGCATGACCCTGTCCCCAACTCTTATTACTCTCTCTCCGTGAACATATTCCTTTTTATGTTCATCCGCAGGATTTAAGTATCTCTGTAGCACCGCGTTCAGTGTCTGGGCACCAAGAGGACCTCTTTTCATTGGTGTAAGCACCTGTATGTCGCTGCTTGTGGCTTCAACATAGCCCGGAAGCTTATCCCTTATCAGTTCGATCATATGCTTGTAGATGACATCCGCATTATCTCTTTTCAGAAAAAAGAAATCCTTGCTCTTGTTATCCATCTTGATCTGGCTGCCATCCTTGATTTTATGGGCATTCATGACAATATCACTCTGCTTTGCCTGCCTGAAAATCTTCTGAAGAGTAATAGTAGTAAACTGTCCGCTCTCTATAAGGTCATGAAGCACCTGTCCCGGGCCAACGCTCGGAAGCTGTGAGCTGTCTCCCACAAGGATCAGGTGAGTTCCGGGAAGAACCGCTTTAAGCAGAGCTGAAAAAAGATGCATATCAACCATGGACATCTCATCGATTATGATCGCGTCTGCTTCCAGAGGATTATCCGCATTCTTGTCAAAATGGATCCTGGCTCTGTCAGCGTTATCGTCAGAGAGTCCTGCCCCGCCTACTCCAAGAAGCCTGTGTATCGTATAGGCTTCATAACCGGTTGCCTCCTTCATACGCTTGGCAGCTCTTCCCGTAGGCGCAGCAAGAAGAATCTCCATCTGCTCCTCGGCATAATATTCAATTATGGTATTTATGGTCGTGGTTTTTCCCGTTCCAGGTCCACCGGTGATTATTACAACACCGTTCTTTGCACTTGCCGCAGCTGCTTTTCTCTGAAGATCATCAAGCTCTATGTCTCGCCTTTTCTCGATACTCTTTATTCTCTCAAGCAGTGCTGCATCAGAGGTGCCTGACACCTGAAGATTAAGCTCCTTTAGCATGACCGCTATAGCCTGCTCCTCATAGAAAAAAGAAGAAGCATACACCTCATCCTCTCCTCGGTAGATGAGCTTCCTTTCAACCATCAGATTGTCCATCTGAAGAGTTACGTTATCCTTTTGTACCCCAAGGAGCTGCACGCATTTTGTTAGCAGCTCTTCTCTTGGCAAAAAGCTGTGGCCATCAGCTGATGCTTCCAATAGCACATACAGTATACCGCTTCTTATTCTGTAATCTGAATCAACGCTTATTCCTACTCTGGATGCTATTTCATCAGCCGTTTTAAAGCCTATTCCTTCGATATCATCCGCCAGCTTGTATGGATTCTCTTTTAGTATCCTATAGACCTGGGCTCCGTATTTCTCATATATTCTGACTGACATATTGCCTGTAATTCCATAGCCGGACATAAAAACGAAGGCATCTCGCATTTCTCTTTTTTCTGTAAGCTGAATAGCAATATCCCTAGCCTTCTTCTCACTTATGCCCTTAATCTCTGCCAGTCTTTCAGGTTCATCTTCAATTATCCTGAAGGTATCTTTTCCAAACTTCTTTACAATTCTTCGGGCCATTGTCTCGCCAATTCCTTTGATGGCGCCTGACCCAAGATATCTCTCCATGGATTCCGTATCATCTGGAGCAGCTATTTTATAGCTGCTGACCTTGATCTGTTCTCCATAGACAGGATGCTCTGTCATTTCTCCTTCAATCTCAAGAGTATCCCCTTCATCCACGTCCACGAAGCTTCCGACGCAGGTAATCTCCTCGCCGTCAGAGACAAAAACCATTACCCCATAGGTTTTGTCCGGACTTCTGTATATAAAATGATCTATATATCCCTTTACTTCCATCTTCCTCCCTGAATTGACCAAAAGTATTCCTGATTCAAAAATAGACAAAGAGCCGCAAGCGACTCTTTGCAAAGAACAAATTATCTATTCACTTGATCATGTTTTAAATGTTATAGTTTCTCTTCATGTTCTCATAAAGCATCTGCGCAAGTCCTACGCTCTGGGTATCTGCTCCTGTAGATGCTATGTCCTGAATGGTGAGATCCTTGAAATAGTCAACCATTTTGCCCATGGATCCCGACTCATCCTTACTGAATACCTTGGTGGTATTCTCATAGCCCTTATAGATCTGCTCCATAAAGTACGCCTCGAACTGCTTGCAGGCATCCATAAGCTCCTTATCAACCTCAGCCTTATCCTCATCTGTCTGGATTCTTCTCACCTTGGATGCTGCTGAATTGATCTTATCGGAAGCAGCCTGACTGCTGGCATATTGCGAAATCCCTGTTAAGTTATTTATAGAATTCATATCAATTGCCATATCTTACACCCTTAATTATCTCTTAAGTCCGTTTGCAGTCTGCATCATTTCATCAGTAGTTGTAATAGCTGTTGAGTTCATCTCGTAAGCTCTCTGAGCAACGATCAGGTTAACCATCTCTGTTGCTACATTAACATTTGAACCCTCCAGGTATCCCTGAACTACTGTACTTCTTCTAATACCCTGAGTGGTAGCTTCGGGAAGTGCATTACCGCTGGCCATAGTAGCCATGAAGCTTGTATCTCCAACTCTCTCCAGGCCTTCAGCATTTCTGAACTGGAAAAGAGCTATTGTTCCGATATCCTGCCTTTCCTGGTTAGCATTGAGATAATAAAGATTACCCTCTGCATCACAGGTTATGTCTGTTGCCTTAACTGTCTGATCGGTAACTACCAGCGGATTACCATCTACTCCGATAACAGGATTACCTTCGGAGGTTGTGAGCTCCAGAGTGTTTGCCTCTGTAAGTGCCCATACAAAGTTACCGTTTCTTGTATATCTGATATTGTTCTGATTTAAATCCTGAGCATCTGTTGAATATGCAAAGAATCCATCACCCTGAATAGCAAATGCAGAGCTTGAATCATTGTCCTGCAGATTGCCCTGTGAAAAGAACTGATTTATTGATGAAACTCTTACACCGAGTCCTACATCCGAATTAACAGGTGATCCTGTTGTCTGCACCGTCTTGGTTTTCAGCTCCTGATACAGAAGTGATTTGAACTTTGCACTCTGTGCCTTGTAACCTGCGGAGTTAACATTTGCAAGGTTATTTGCGATGGTGTCTACATTTGTCTGCTGAGCATTCATTCCTGATGCTGCTGTCCATAAGCTTCTTACCATAAAAATACCTCCTAGCTAAAAAACCATACTCTGCCATTAATTATTTCGGCTACTTAGTCCGATTTATTAAGACCTGCGTGGTTTTTTACTGTACCTTTCCGAGCTGATTAACCGCTATATCCAGTGTATCCTCTTCTGCCTGCATCACCTTGGAATTAGTCTCGTAATTCCTCTGAATCGAAATGATATTAACCATTTCATCCACAACGCTGACATTTGAAGCTTCCAAATATCCCTGATTAACGGTTGCATTTGCTTCAGCAGCAGTAGTAGATACCACCTGTGCACCTCCATCACCAATGATGAAAGCGTTATCCTGATATCTCTGTAAAAACTGAGGAGAATCAAATCTCGCAACCTGTATCGTCGATACAACATTTTGATTTTGAACAATTCTGCCGTCCTGCAAAATTGTGGAATCCGAATTAGGATCAAGCTGAATGGGATTATTGTTGACATCCAGGACATTATTACCCTCGCTGGTGACTAAGTAGCCATCCTGCGTAAGGGTAAAATTACCGTCTCTGGTATATTTGATAAGCTGCCCTCCGCCATCAGGATCATCTGAAGCGAATGAGGTAGCAAAAAATGCATTACCGCCGGCGCCCATATTATCATTAACCATTTGGTCGTCGACATCAGGAAGTCCGTTGTTAAGAGCAACGTCATAGGTCTGGCCTGTCTGTCTGAGGCCTCCCTGTTCGAAGTTAGTATATGATCCCGCAAGCTTTACGCCGGGGTTCATCAGTCCCAGCCTTCTGGCAGTCCAGGGCGCATCAGAATAGTCCTTGATCTTCAATCCGAGAAGATCACGAAAAGACTGACTAACCGAGCGTTCCTCCTTGAAACCGGTAGAATTCACATTGGCGAGATTATTAGTCTCGATATCCATGCGCTTCTGTTCGTTTACCATGCCTGTGTACGCTGTGTAAAGACCTTTTACCATATACTATCCCCTATTAATTTTTTTGAACATCACGAAATTAAATTTCTTTATATCCGGCAAGGAACTCAACGTAACGTCCTGTTCCGATAGCAACCGCTGTCATGGGATCCTCCGCAGTAACAGTATTGATACCTGTCTTAGATGCGATAAGATCATCCAGTCCACGAAGAAGGCTACCGCCACCGGTAAGAACAATTCCTCTGTCTGCTATATCTGCAGCAAGTTCCGGAGGAGTTCTCTCAAGTACGCCGTGGATAGCTTCTACGATCTGAGCTGTTGTCTCACGTAAAGCTTCCTCTGTTTCCTCTGAGGATACCTTAACAGTCTTGGGAAGACCTGTTACAAGGTTACGTCCTCTAACATCCATATAATCAGCTTCAGCTCTGGGATATGCTGCACCAATCTTGATCTTGATATCCTCAGCAGTTCTCTCACCGATAAGGAGATTGTGCTTTTTACGCATATATCTGACTATAGCTTCATCAAAATCATCACCCGCGATCTTAACTGATGTGCTGACAACTGTTCCTCCAAGAGAGATAACAGCGATATCAGATGTACCACCACCTATATCAACAATCATATTACCGCAGGGCTTGGTAATATCTATTCCTGCACCGATAGCAGCTGCAATAGGCTCCTCGATGATACGGACATCTCTTGCGCCCGCCATAAGGGTAGCATCCTCAACTGCCTTACGCTCAACCTCTGTAACTCCACTGGGTACGCAAACAGCGATAAGTGGTTTACGGAAGGTTCTGTGTCCAATAGCCTTGGTGATGAAATACTTCATCATCTGCTCAGTAACTTTATAATCTGAAATAACACCCTGTCTAAGAGGTCTGACTGCAACAATGTTGCCGGGTGTACGTCCAAGCATAAGTCTGGCATCTTCGCCAATAGCCTTGATCTTCTCTGTGTCCCTGTCATACGCAACAACTGAGGGCTCTTTTAAAACGACACCCTTACCACGGATGTAAACAAGGATACTTGCTGTTCCTAAATCAATACCTATGTCTGTATACTGCATGAAATCTATTACCCCTTTCTGGAAATAAGGCTCAGAGCGCATAGTCGCTCACATTAACTATTAAAAGATATAATTCATTAAGCATTATAAACCAATGGGGCGATATTTTAAACACAAAATAACATTTTTTTCATATGCCACATTCATGTCAGTAGTTATATCGGCAGTACTTTATAAAAACTTTATACTTTTTTGCAAAAAATTTTTATTTTTTCTCCAGCATTTTTTTGATGTAGGCTCCGGTATAAGATTCCTTACATTTCGCAACCTGCTCGGGTGTTCCCTGGCTGACAACCGTTCCGCCTCCGGATCCGCCCTCAGGCCCCATATCGATGATATAGTCACCTGTTTTTATCACGTCCAGATTATGCTCGATAACAACTACTGTGTTACCTGCATCCACAAGATCATGAAGTATCTTTACAAGCTTTTGCACATCAGCAAAATGAAGTCCCGTAGTAGGCTCATCAAGAATGTATATGGTCTTACCTGTACTTGCTCTTGATAACTCCGTGGCAAGCTTTATTCTCTGAGCTTCACCACCTGAGAGCTCTGTTGAAGGCTGGCCGAGCTTAACATAACCAAGTCCTACATCATAGAGAGTCTTGATCTTTCTCTTTATGGTCTTGATATTTTCAAAGAAAGGAAGCGCCTCTTCTACTGTCATATTGAGCACATCATAAATATTCTTGCCCTTATAATGTACCTCCAGAGTCTCTCTGTTATATCTCTTACCTCCGCAGACCTCACATGGAACATATACATCAGGAAGGAAATGCATCTCTATCTTGATGATTCCGTCTCCGCCGCAGGCTTCACATCTTCCGCCCTTAACGTTAAATGAAAATCTTCCCTTTTTATAGCCTCTGGTCTTGGCATCAGGAGTACCTGCAAAAAGATCTCTTATCATATCAAACACGCCAGTATAGGTTGCAGGGTTTGATCTGGGAGTTCTTCCGATGGGTGACTGGTCTATTGCTATGACTTTGTCAAGCTGCTCTATTCCTTCAATTCCTTTATGCTTTCCAGGAATACAACGGGCGCGGTTTAAGTCTCTCTCAAGGTGCTTATAGAGAATCTCATTTACAAGTGAGCTCTTTCCTGAGCCTGACACACCTGTAACAATAGTAAGCACTCCCAGAGGAAACTTAACATCAATATTCTTAAGGTTATTTTCCTCTGCTCCTTTTACCTTTAGCCATCCGGTAGGCTTTCTTCTATGCTCGGGAACCTCTATCTTAAGCTTTCCTGAAAGATACTGACCGGTAATGGATTCCGGAACCTTCATTATCTCTTCCGCTGTTCCTGCAGCAACAATCTCACCTCCGTGAGCGCCTGCACCGGGGCCGACATCAACGATATAATCCGCAGCTCTCATGGTGTCCTCATCATGCTCAACCACGATAAGTGTATTACCAAGATCCCTCAGATTTTTCAGAGTATTAAGAAGCTTGTCGTTATCCCTCTGGTGCAGTCCGATACTGGGCTCATCCAGTATGTAGCATACTCCGCAAAGGCCTGACCCTATCTGAGTCGCAAGCCTTATTCGCTGAGCTTCACCGCCGGACAGAGTTCCTGTTGCTCTGGAAAGAGACAGATAATCAAGACCCACGTCGATAAGGAAGCCTACTCTGGCTCTTATCTCCTTTAGAACCTGCGCACCGATGAGCTCCTGCTGCTTTGTGAGCTTTAAGCCTTCAAGATATTCATGAAGATCACCTATAGACATAGATGTTATCTCAAAAATATTCTTGTCATCTATAGTAACTGCTAGAGAATCTGCCTTAAGTCTCTGACCCTTACATGCAGGGCAGGGCGTAATTCTCATATACTGCTCATACTCAGCCTTCTGGTTCTCAGAAAAGGTCTCTCTGTATCTCTGCTCAACATTTTTGATAAGGCCATCAAAGGTAATGGGATATCTTCCCTCACCTCGCTGACCCGAGTATGCAACAGTAACCTCTCTGTCTGCTCCATGCACCAGCATATCTCTCACCTTTGCAGAAAGCTTTTCAAAGGGCGTATCAAGACTGAACTTATATTCCTTGGCGAGGGCTCTAAGGATCGCGTTACTAAAGCTTCCCTCTTTGTTTGAGGACTGCCATCCCATAACCTGGAAGCATCCTTCATTAATAGAAAGAGACTTATCCGGGATCATCAGATCCTCGTCGAATTCCATCTTATATCCAAGACCCGTACACTCAGGACATGCGCCAAAAGGATTGTTAAAGGAAAAGCTTCTGGGCTCTATCTCTGAGATACTGATTCCACAGTCAGGACAAGCAAAGCTCTGACTGAAATTCATTGGCTTTCCGTCAATTACATCAACCGTCAGAAGGCCTTCTGCAAGATTAAGAGCACTCTCAATTGAATCAGTAAGGCGTCCCCTTAGCTCCTCTGTGTCCTCCCTGATCACAAGTCTGTCCACGATTATCTCAATATTATGCTTGATATTTTTATCGAGCTTAATCTCCTCTGAGAGATCATACTGGCTGTCATCAATTCTCACACGAACAAAGCCGGCTCTCTTAGCTCTGTCCAGAACCTTGGCATGTTCACCCTTTCTTCCTCTTACAACAGGTGCAAGAATCTGAAATCTTGTGGATACAGGAAGTGCCAGAATCTGGTCTGCCATCTCATCAACGCTCTGCCTTCTGATCTCCCTTCCGCAATTAGGACAGTGCGGAACGCCTATGCGGGCATAGAGCAGTCTGAAGTGATCATATATCTCCGTAACAGTTCCCACCGTTGATCTGGGATTTCTGTTTGTAGACTTCTGATCTATTGAAATTGTAGGAGACAGTCCCTCTATTTTCTCAACATCAGGCTTATCCATCTGCCCCAGGAACATTCTTGCATAAGAAGACAGTGATTCCATGTATCTTCTCTGTCCCTCCGCAAAGATGGTATCAAATGCCAGTGATGACTTTCCCGAACCGGAAAGACCTGTGAAAACAGTGAGCGTGTCCCTTGGTATATTAACCTTAATATGCTTGAGGTTATGTTCATTCGCACCGCGAACACGAATATAGTCGTGAATATCGTCAGATAAAATTCTCTTAGCTGTAGTATTCTTTTTAGTCATATGTGTATTATCCGCCATTTTTTCTCCTTCGCCCTTACAAAGATAAAGATCACTTTCCTCCTGTTACTTCCAGGAGATGCTTTTTAAGGTCAATCATCTGATCTCTCAGCATAGCAGCTGTCTCGAAGTCAAGCTCTGTAGCAGCTCTCTTCATGCGCTTCTCGACATCCTTGATAACCTTCTCAAGCTCCTTCCTATCCATTGATTCAGGATCCTTCTCGAACTGAACCTCCTGCTTCGCAACAGCCTTGGTGACACTTATAAGATCACGGACTGCCTTGCGGATTGTCTGAGGTGTTATTCCATGGACTTCGTTATATTCCTGCTGAATCTTCCTTCTTCGCTCCGTAATCTCGATAGCGTTCTTCATGGAGTCAGTCATATTGTCAGCGTACATGATAACGTGTCCGTCTGCATTTCTTGCAGCTCTTCCGATTGTCTGGATCAGTGATGTCTCAGACCTGAGGAACCCTTCCTTATCAGCATCGATTATCGCAACCAGCGATATCTCAGGAATATCCAGACCCTCTCTCAAAAGGTTGATTCCCACAAGAACATCAAATACATCAAGTCGCATATCGCGAATTATCTGTGCTCTCTCAAGGGTATCGATATCTGAGTGCATATACTTAACCCTGATTCCGGTCTCAGCAAGGTATTCCGTAAGATCCTCTGCCATTTTCTTCGTAAGAGTTGTAACGAGGACCTTGCTCTTCTTAGCTGTCTCCTTATTGATCTCCGTGATCAGATCATCAATCTGTCCCTCTACAGGTCTAACGGATATCTCGGGATCCAGAAGTCCCGTAGGTCTTATTATCTGCTCAGCGCGCAAAAGCTCATGCTCAGCCTCGTAAGGTCCGGGAGTAGCTGAACAGAACAGCATCTGATCTATATGCGTCTCGAATTCTTCAAAATTAAGAGGCCTGTTATCAAGAGCCGAGGGGAGTCTGAAGCCGTAATCAACAAGCGTGGTCTTACGGGATCTGTCTCCGTGGTACATAGCTCCTATCTGCGGAATCGTCATATGTGACTCATCCACAATTATCAAAAACTCTCCGTCAAAAAAGTCCATCAGCGTAAGCGGTGGTTCCCCGGGCTTTGCAAAATTAAGATGCCTTGAGTAGTTCTCGATACCGGAGCAGAACCCCGTCTCTCTCATCATCTCCACATCAAAATTCGTGCGCTCCGCAATTCTCTGAGCCTCTATAAGCTTGTCCTCACTCTTAAAGAACTTAACCTGCTCATCGAGCTCAGCCTCAATATTCTGGCAGGCAAGATTTATCTTTTCCTGGGGTACAACATAATGAGATGCAGGGTAAATCATCACATGGGACAGCTCACTTTTAATAGTGCCTGTCACCGGCTCAACCTCGCAGATTCTGTCTATCTCATCACCAAACAGCTCTATTCTTATGAGATAATCATCAGCCTGTGCAGGGAAAATCTCGATGGTGTCTCCTCTTACTCTGAAATTACATCTGTTTATATCAAGGTCATTCCTTGTGTACTGAATCGCCACCAAATCCTTAAGTATCTGATCTCTGCTCCTCTCCATACCGGGTCTTAGTGAAATTGACATCCCCTTAAATTCATCAGGACTACCCAGACCGTATATGCAGGATACGCTGGCAACAACAATGACATCCTTCCTCTCTGTAAGGGAAGCGGTTGCAGAAAGCCTCAGCTTATCTATCTCATCATTTATGGCAGAATCCTTCGCAATATATGTATCCGTCTGAGGTACGTAAGCTTCAGGCTGATAGTAATCATAGTAGGACACGAAATACTCGACAGCATTATTTGGGAAAAATTCCTTGAATTCTCCATAGAGCTGCCCCGCCAGTGTCTTGTTATGGCTTATGACAAGTGTGGGCTTATTAAGTGCCTGTATTACATTAGCCATGGCAAAGGTCTTACCGGAGCCGGTGACACCCTGAAGGGTCTCAAACTGATTACCGCTCTTAAATCCATTTACCAGCTTCTCTATGGCCTGGGGCTGATCCCCGGTGGGCTTATACTCAGATTTTAGTTCAAAATGATCCATGAGTTTTCCTCTTTTGTTATCCGAACATATTTTCGATATCTCTTAATTTTAACATAGGATTTATAAAAACTCAATCGTGTCACAGGTTCTTACAATATCAATAAAAACTCCGCATATTTCCTCATCTGCCCTATATCTGCCCGGAAACCTAATTAGAATATTTTTATAAAATTTCTGTAGCAGAAAAATATTTTTCCCCGCCTTGATCTTTAGCAGATCCTTTCTAAGCTCAGCTGCTGTGGGATACCTTTCTGTCGCGCTTGGCATAAGGCACTTATTTAAAACAGCTCTCATCTCATTCTCAAATCTTTTTGAGACAGTTGCCCTTTTAAGAAGTCTCTCCATGGTTTTTCCAAGCTGATATATATCAACCTGAAAGCTCTCGCTTCCAAGTCCCCCGTATTGCTCAGGTGCAGCGTAGTTCTTTGTTCCAGCAAGTAGCACCTCTCCATTTTTTATGTCACCGCCTGCATATCCTTCCAATATCCTGGCTGTTCCAAAATCTATCAGGAACATATTTCCATGGTCATCAATCATGATATTTGAGGGCTTTATATCCCTGTGGATGACAGGCGGATTTAATCCATGGAGCTTAACCACGAGACTTGCCATGTATACAAACAGCTTTTTTAAATCCCTCTCTGACAGCCTTTCTATTTCAATCCTGTCGAGAGTCTTTCCCGGAATCACACTCATAACAAGTGAACCATCCTTTTCACCATAAAACGCAGGCGCTTCCACATAGCCCTCCTCTGTCAGATACTTAAGTATATTCGTCTCATTTTTTAGCTGCATGAAGGAAGCTCTTTTATTACCCGCCTTTTTCACAATGCATTCAGTCTGTCTGTTGCACAAATAACCACGATAGATTTCACCATTTCCGCCGCTTGCAATGTGGCCTGTAATCTCTATTTCATGCATAAGGCAGCTGCCGTCACCGGCCTCTCCTCTCCCCTGCTAAATAACAGACTTCTAAGATATTCAATGTTTTCCTGCATTGTCTCATCATCTATACACATCTGTGGACACATTCTTTTGTGAATATCTGCCCCAAGCTGCCTTTCATAAAAAGACTGGGTTCCCACAATAAGCGTACTCCCTTCTGACAATCTCCCTGTGGCGTAGCAATAATCTACTGATGCGTCGCCCACATTTTCGCAGTGAATTTCCGTGGCTCCGGTCCTTCCAATTCTCATTACCCTGTTATTTCCGCGGTTCATAATGTGATAATTAATTCCCTTTAATATCAGAATAGTGATATCCGGATTTTTCCTTCTGCGGATAAGACCGCCCTTTCCGAATCTTATAAAAAGCCTTTGAAGACAGTTTTCAATATCACCATCCGCTTCCTTGTATATCATTTTCTCGGCCGCTCTTATGATCTTATCATTTAGCTTTGCAGCCTTTTTATGTGCACTTAATACCATCACAACTACGTCAGATCGCTTTTTTGTATGGACTGCCTTTATCATCAATCCATCATTATTCAATTTTTCTCCGGGCTCACGCAAAGTGGCCGCATAGTACTCCAATTACTACACTTCCTTTCAAATTTTATATTTTGCAAATGGAATAAATACCCGATGACATCGGATATTGAATCAGAAATAAAAACATAGATGAATATATCTTAGAAATAGCGTTATGTCAATAAAAAAGTAGAGGGGAGAACCCTCTACTTAAAATGTTATGCAGCCTCATCCTCGGATACATCTGCCTTTGATATTTCTTTTTTCAAAATCTCAATAGCCTTATTGAGCTGATTATCAGTACCGTCCTCGTTGTACTTTTCGTTATCAAGCGCTATCTCCACATCAGGAGTAATGCCCACGCCGTTGATGTCATTTCCCTTAGGTGTGAAATAGTTGCTGATTGTAAGCTTAACTGCCGTTCCGTCTGTGAACGGGAAGATTCTCTGTACAACGCCCTTACCGTAAGTGGTCTCACCAACTATTGTTCCTACGCCGTAATCCTTGATGGCACCTGAGAGTATCTCAGAAGCACTCGCAGAATAGCCATTTACAAGAACTACAACAGGGATGTCGATTTTCTTGGTTCCGTCGCACTCATAATCCTCACGGTTACCATCTCTGTCCACTGTATAAACGATGTCACCCTTGGGAAGTATCTCTCTTGCTATATCGCATACAGCCTGAAGGCTTCCGCCGGGATTTGATCTAAGGTCAAGAACAAGTGCTACCATGTTCTGATCCCTGAGTTCCTTCATTCCGGCTTTAAACTGCTCTGTCGTTACGGAGTCAAATTCGGTAATACCAAGATAACCGATATTATTTTCAAGCATTGTGGTGTTGACTGTCTGAGCCTCAACCTTGTCACGCTTTACCTTAAACTCCAAATAATCAGACTCACCCTCTCTGTAAATGGTGAGTTTAACCTCAGTACCGATCTCACCTCTGATCATTCCGACTACTTCTGAGAGTGTCATGCCCTGAACGCTCTGGTCTTCAACCTTATAGATCACGTCGTTGGCTTTAAGTCCGATCTTCTCAGCAGGTGACTCCTTGATCGTTCCAGTGATTCTTGGAAGATTGGTGTCTTTATCCATACTGACATAAGCACCGATACCATAGTAAACCCCCTGGGTATCAGACATAAGGTCCTCATACTCCTTTGGTGTGTAGTATTCGGAATAGGGATCTCCAAGAGAAGAAACAACACCCTTATAAATAGCGTCAGCCTCTGCCTGTCTGTCGATCTCTGTTTTATAATAGTAGGTTCCAATGGCATCCTCTATAACTTTGACTTTATCTATGGTTTCCTGCGTCAAAGCTGTTTCCGTATTGGTAACATTCCCCTTCACAGGAGTAAATGCGACTCCTTTTATCTTTACAATCAGGAATCCAACCGCCACAAGAAAAGCAGTTCCGAAAATTCCCAGCACCAATCCAAGGAAGAGCATTCCAATTCTGTTATCTCTTTGCTCCATAGTAACACTTCCTTTCGCCCTGAATGTCATCTGCACAACCGGCAGATTATCTATTATTTCAAATAGTTCCAGGGACTAACATAATTTCCGTTTAGTCTTACTCCAAAATGAAGGTGAGGTCCTGTAGATCTTCCTGTTGAACCTACCGATGCAATCTTCTGTCCCTTAGTTACCTCCGCACCTGTGGATACACTAAGAGATGACGCATGCATATAAACAGTATATAAACCACTTCCATGAGATATCATAACATAATTTCCCATAGTTGAATTATAAGCCGCAGCAACAACCTTACCATCATAAGCAGCCAGAATAGCCGAGCCGCTAGGAGCTGCAAAATCCACACCATTGTGCATCTTCTGAATACCCAGCGTGGGATGCATTCTCATACCAAAATTATCGGATATTCTCGAATATGAAGGACATGGCATTGCAAACATTCCGCCATCATACTTTCTTACATTCTGAGCAGCAAGCTCTGCCTTTTCTGCCTCAACTGCCTTCTCAAGAGCTGCAATAGTGGCATTTTCCTCCGCAATCTGCTTCTCATATTCTGCAATTGCCGCCTCTTTATCCTTAATATCACCGGCGATGCTGTTGACCTCTTTGTTCTTTTCAACAATAAGATTCTGAAGGTTCTCTTCCTCGATCACCACATCTGCCTTGGCTTCATCAAGGGTCTTCTTCTCCTCCTCCAGAGCCTCCTTTGTAAGAGTTGTGAGCTCAGTATGTGCAATATACTCCTCAAGCTTTGCCCTGTCATAGGCAGACAGTTCTTCTATATACTCCGCCTTGTTAAGCATGTCCGAAAAGCTTCCGGCCTCAACAAAAAACTGAAAATACAGCGCATTTCCCTTTTCATACATGAAGCGTATTCTGTCTTTCATAGCTTCATACTGTTCGTTCTGGATACGGATAGCTTCTTCAAGCTCCTCCTCCGTCTCCTTAATGCTCTGTTCCTTTTCTGCTATCTTCTCGGTAAGCTCATCTATCTTTTTCTGAATACTCTCAAGATTAGCATCAAGCTGTGTTATGTAGTTATTCAGGTCTGTTTTTTCTTTTTCCAGGGACTTTTTCACATTCTGAAGGTTTGTCAGGGAATTCTTCATTGTATCCCTTTCCTTCTTGGCATTGGATATCTGTCCCTCCTTCTGCTTTATGCTCTCGGTCGTAGCCTTCGCATAAACATGAGAAGTATTAAAAGAAACTGTGCCCGCAAGCAGGCACAGAACCATGACCACCCCAATTATTCTTTTTCCGATTCCTCTGCTGTCCAACGTATAGCAGCCTCCCAAATGTTGCTCTTTTATACATGTAAGTGTTTACGTACGGTTGTAACACTTCCAAGAAAACCAATTCCCACACCAATAAGTATTGAAATAGGCGTAAGGGCTTCGAATATCTTTCCTACAGGGAGGATATCCAGTATTGAATTCAGCATTGAAAATCTGATTGCCAAAAACTCAGCTGCCTTATTGTAAACAAAGTAGGTAATTACAAGTGGAATAAGTGAGCCGATAAGTCCGATAATAATACCCTCTATTACGAAAGGTGCACGTACGAAAAAGTCCGTAGCGCCTATGTACTTCATAATATTGATTTCTTCTTTTCTTACAGAAATACCGATCGTAACAGTATTGCTTATAAGGAAAATTGAAACCAGAAGAAGTATTCCTATAATTCCGAGTGATACATACGCGATCAGACTGTTGATACCACTAAGTGTTGAAGCAGTAACCTCTGATCTGTTGACCATTCTTACGCCATCAATCGACTCAAGATATGTAACCAGAGCAGGCTGCATCTTTACGTCACTAAGATATATCTGCAGGTTGGCAGAATCCTCAAGGGGATTCTCTGTGAATCCGTCCGCATATTCGCCAAGATAATCTGTCTTGAAGCTCTCCCATGCATCCTGAGCTGATATGTACTCAACCCTGCTTACCTCCGGGCGCTTTTCGATCATGCTCTTGGTTGCAAGGATCACATCCTCACTTATGCCCTCGTTAAAAAATACTGTAACTGATACACCCTCTTCAGCGGTCTGAACTACATGCTGAAAATTGGTAACTATTGAATAAAACACGCCAAACAGGAACAAACATGCACTTATTGTTGCAATTGAAGCAAGTGTATACCATCTGTTTCGTCTAAGGTTTTTAAATCCCTGCCCCAGCGTATATAATAAACTACTCATCCTCATCGTGATACTCACCCTCTTCTTCGTCGTGAATCACGACGCCTTTTTTCATAGTAATAACGCGCTTGTGCATCGCGTTAACAATCTCCCTGTTATGAGTAACAACTATAACAGTTGTACCGTTCAGATTAATCTGCTCCATGAGCTTCATAATTTCCCAGGTATTATTAGGATCAAGGTTACCTGTAGGCTCGTCTGCAAGCAGAATCTCGGGCTTATTAACAATAGCCCTTGCAAGCGCAACTCTCTGCTGCTCACCACCTGCAAGCTGAGTAACCTTACTCTTATACTTTCCTGCAAGTCCTACCATTGCAAGAACTGAAGGAACGTTCTTCTTGATATCCCTGGTGGATTTCTGAATTATTCTCTGGGCAAACGCAACATTCTCATACACATTTCTGTCCTTGAGAAGACGGAAATCCTGGAATACAATGCCCAGTTTTCTTCTGAACTTAGGGATGTTTCTGTGGCGCATTCTGCCAAGATCCTGTCCCATTACTGTGATGGTTCCGTCTGAAGGAACAAGCTCTCTAAGCAGGAGCTTGATCAGAGTAGATTTACCTGATCCACTGTCTCCCACTATAAAAACAAATTCACCCTTCTTGATATGAAGGGTGACTCCATTTAAAGCTGGTGCGCCCGTTGAATATGACTTGGTCACGTTTTCAAGCGTGATAATATCATCAGCCAGGTCAGTTGCGACTGAGCGCTTTCTTTTGTTAACTTTTTCCATACCAAAAATCCTCTTAAATTATTTCTTCGCGATACACGGCTTTCTCCGTCCTTCGGACTCCCGAAATCCTACGGCCATTCGGAATCCGCACTATCGTGCTACTTCCTCATGCCCGTTCAATTCCCAAGGTCATAAGTCGTTTTGTGCAAGCACAACGACTTCGACTTTGGTAATTTAGTATCGCTCCATGTATTTCATATATCTTACAACCATGAGTGCTATCTTAAATGTGATCGCATCATCAAAGACCCTAAGGTCAAGTCCTGTGCTCTTCTGAAGCTTATCAAGTCTGTACACAAGTGTATTTCTGTGTATAAAAAGCTGTCTGGAAGTCTCAGAAACGTTCAGGTTGTTCTCGAAGAACTTATCAATAGTAGCAAGTGTCTCCTGATCGAATCCATCAGGATTTTTACCACCGAATATCTCGCGGATAAACATCTTGCAAAGCGGTATCGGCAGCTGATAGATAAGTCGTCCGATTCCAAGCTCCCCATAGCTTATAACCTTGCGCTCATCAAAGAAAATCCTTCCTACATCAAGAGCCATTTTAGCCTCTTTGTAAGAGCGGCTGACCTCCTTGATCTCGCCAACAACTGTACCGATCGCAATATGAACACCTGTAATGCCAAGCGATTCAAGATGCTCCTGAAGCTCTGCTGCTGCCTTGGATATATCCTCGGGCTTGCCATACTCAGACACATCCTTAACAACTATAACATTATCTTCGTCAACCTCAGTTACGAAATCTCCGCCATTACCGGTAGTGTGTGTCCTTACAAGCTCAAGGACATTATTCTCTCTTACCTTATCTGCTGAAATAATCATGGTAACACGCTTGGAATCAGCAGGAATGTGGAGTTTCTTCGCTCTACTATATATATCTACCAAAAGCAGGTTGTCAAGGAGAAGGTTCTTGATAAAGTTATCCTTATCAAAGCGTTCTTTATAAGCAACCAGTAGTCCCTGTATCTGGT
This sequence comes from Butyrivibrio sp. FC2001, assembly GCF_000424125.1. Lineage (NCBI taxonomy): Bacteria > Bacillati > Bacillota > Clostridia > Lachnospirales > Lachnospiraceae > Butyrivibrio > Butyrivibrio sp. FC2001. The sequence goes on along the minus strand of NZ_AUJH01000003.1, from coordinate 294,832 downwards.
AAGCGATCATCTTTCCGATCGTATATGTGCTCTCGCCACTTCCGGCAGCAATCAGGATATACTCAAGCTGCTGCTCGTCATACACCTTAAAGAACTGGTGTCCCTGAACCTCCTGTGAATCTGCAGGTGATCTTACAAAGTCCCTTACAGACTCTCCCATGTTCGCAAAATCCGGTTTTGTAGCAGCAACTTCATTGCCATCTACATCCAGCACGCACAGGTCAACATGGGCAATCCCTTTCAGCCCATCTAAAGTATTTTGAAGGATTTGATTTGAAATCATAGATAATCTCCCACGATTATATTTTCATTGTTCTTCTTACATTCTACTCGATAAATGCATAAAAATCCACAAATTTTATTTAATTTTTTGTTGATTTTCCATAATAAAAATTTAAACACTTTGTCCGATATAAGATATAGAGTAGTAGAAGCGTATTCCATGCGCAAAAGGAGGTGCTTATGGACATACCCGAATTATCAATGGCATTATCAGCAAGCAAGGTGCAATCAGACTGGGGAACAGCTATGCTCTCCAAAAATCTTGATGCCCTCAAAGAAGTTGGCGGTACCATTGAAGAGATGTTGGATGTGTCCGCCCTCGAGAGATCCGTAAATCCCAATTTGGGTGGAAGCATCGACGTCAGAGTTTAACATCAAAACATTATGAACGCCCCATGCCTGGCATGGGGCGTTCTACTTTTTATTTAATGCGAATATCGCTCTCGCCTATCTCTATCTTACCTTCCTTAAGAAGATGTCCGACAGCGCGTTTAAATTCATTCTTACTCATGGACATTTCCTCCCGGATACGCTCAGGAGATGCCTTATCGGTGAAAGGAAGTACTCCTCCGTTTTTCTCCATCTTTTCAAGGATAACCTGTGCATCAGTATCTATCTGGAGATATGCCTTCTCACGAACACTGAGTGTAAGCTTTCCATCCTCGCGGACTTCAATAACTCTCGCAGTTATCTCATCCCCGATCTTAATATCTCCATAGAGCTCCTTCTTGGGTATAAGCGCTGAGAAAATATCATCAACAGCTACAAATACTCCGAAGTTACTGCTTGTCTCGTAAACCGTTCCGCGAACTCTGTCCTCCTTATGATAAGGACTGTCCGTGCGAAGGAATTCATATACATTCATGGTCACGGCAAGTCTTCCGGATTTATCAACGTACAGCGCACACAATACACTCTCGCCAGCCTTCACCTTCCTGGTCTGCTCTCTGAATGGCAAAAGCACATCCTTCTCAAGCCCCCAGTCCATAAATGCTCCGATCTTGCCCACATCATTTACCTTGAGCATATTTACCTGACCGAGCATAAGCTTAGGTGTTCTTGTTGTAGCTATAAGCCTGTCATCGGAGTCCTTGTACAAAAATACAGAGAGCTTGTCTCCGAGCTTTGCATCCTCCGGCACCTGCTTTTTAGGAAGAAGCACCTTATCGTCGCTTCCCTCCTTCTCTGCAAGGTAAACACCAAAGTCTACCTGTTTTATAATTATCAGTTCCTGTTTTTCTCCAATTCTTAACATTTTCCTGTCCTTTTTATCTCTACTATTGAATATGGCTTACCATTTGTATCATTTAGCGCAGCCGTATATACGCCGTCCTTCATATATATCACAGGACTTATCTCATCACCAAGATGAGCCTGCTGTCTGTATTCAGCTCTTATCTGAATTCCGTTCCTGCTTCCGGCAAGAGCCTTTAACTCATCAAGCCCTTCTCTTCCCGCAACAAGGTCAAAGGACTGAAGCGCAATCCTGATATACTGCCCGTTATTTACATGATTATTGGAATCAAGGTGATGCATTCCAACCTTTTTCACATCGGCCTCATAGCTATCAGCATCCTTGGGGATTGCTATCTTCCTGGGCTCATAGTTCATCGGAAGCTTCTCATCCAGCGGGTATGTCTCTATCACCGCGTCATCAATCCTTGAAGGGCTACCCTCCTTCATATTGATCAATGACCACACCGAATTAGCAGTCGCCAGCCTCTCTCCGTGCTCGGTATTCATGAAAAAGTTACGAAGTCCAATGAAACCCTTAAGCTCATAGGGCAAGGTTCCGATTATAATTCTCTCTCCAAGACTGGGAAGTCTGTTCACCACGACCTGCCAGCTGTTTATCACCCAGGCGAGTCCCCTCTCTCCCATGTATTCCATGGTCGCAGGTCCCTCCTGAGTCTGAAAAGTCGAACAGTCCTGAAAATAATCTATCAGTGATTCGAAGGTCAAAAACTGCTCAAGATCTGTTTCAGTATATCTTATTCTTGAATTAAACGTATACATACTCTCACATCCTGTTTTCACATTTCTGCGTCTTCATAATCATAACACAAATTGAAAGAGTTAGCGGCATCAGCATGGTTATACCATACTCGTATCTGAAATCAACCACCGGTGCAGCAATTAAAAGCGTGAAAATAAGCGCCGCCTGCAGAATGATTGGAAGCAGCAGCTTTTTATTACTTCCCCTTCCAAGCATCACGAAAAGAGTAAAAATCACAAGCCAGGTATAGGCGCCCGCACACCACAGCATTCCATACAACGGCACGAAGCTTCCAAGCTTTATCAGTATCTCTTTTCCCTTAACTACTGCCTTCCCGCCTATAAGCGGAGTGGGAACCAGGCCATAGTTGTTCCCCATTATGCCATCTATGTTACCGACATCATAGGGAATATCAGGATACACATATCCGCCCTCTAAGTCAAACCATGCCCTCACATAGTCCAGGGGATATTTAAGTCCAAGGCGCATCCAGAGCTCCGTATAGGTCCCCTTGTTATTCTCTATCACATCAGGGTGACCTGCTCTTACAAGCTCCTTCATATTATCAGCAAAATCGGCTGCGTAAAGCTCATGAATATATGTAGTATCTATGACAGCATCTATGAGCTCCTTATCCTCCGCGGTAAGCTCTCTGTCTTCCACAAGTACTCTTGCAACCTGCTGAATGGGAAGAGACAAAGACTCGGTAAAATCAGGCTGGATTATCCCTGCAGCATTCATCACAGGCCCCTTGATCACTACTACAACAATTATTGCAGCGGCAATTGAAGCCAGTACTTTCGCCATTTCCCCTCTGAACATCCAAAGCATAAACGGCACGCAGAGCAAAAACGCATACCATCCATTTGATCTAAAGAGAGCCATCAAAACTGCCAGGATCGACAGAATAACATAATCAAAAGCTCCATTCTTTTCCTTCATGGCCATATCGCAGAGTCTGCAGCCCATAAGCATCATAATGCCTGCAAAGGGAACGTCCTTCCAGATTGTCACTGCAAATACCGCATTAAAGGGCACCAATGCAAAGAATACCAGTGAAAGAAGAAACCACCTGCCTTTTCCAAGAACCTTTCTAACCTGAAGCACAGTTCTTCCACAGCAAAGAGAAAGAAATATCATCTGTGCTATGGTATAGAAGCTTATGGCCTTATTCACATCCCCTGTAAATCTAATTCCTAAATTATAAAAAATTGAAATACAAAGAGTATGAATGACAGGGTGATGGTTCGACCAGGGATTCACGCCGATCACCTGCTCGTACTGGACGATAGAATCCGCCGTCATTATTCCGGGATATTCATATAAAAAATATGGAAACCAGCATAGGAAGCAAATTATAGCAGAAAGAAGAACCACGGCAAGACCTCTCACCGCACTGACCTCATTGGTTGCAGCACACTCTCTTTCTGGTGACGCATTCGAAGCAATAGCATTATTTTCAGCAACGCCATTTTTCCTATTTACAAGAAAGGCTCCAAATCTTATAGCTGAAAGCACCACAAGAAAAAGTCCTGCAAATATGATCGTCATTCCCACAATTCTAAAAAGCGAACTGTCAAAACCGGAAACAGCCTTTTTTCCAAATAAAACTGTGATAGCAGCTGCTGCCAAAGCAGAGATACCAGCCATCAAAGCTCCGGTAGTTTTATTAATTCGAATCTGAGATTTCTCCCAAAGAATAAAAAACAACACAAAGAAAACAAGTGTAAGCGGGTTTCTCACAGTCATGCCCAAAAGCAGTTGGAGCCCCCAGGTACACATAAACGCCACAAAGGCATTCTTCAATTCTTTTGTATTATGTCCAACCATATCTGATATAATCCTTTTAGAAATATTAGGCCAGAAAGCCCGGAAGGAACTACATTATCTCATGGAAAAAACAGTCCCCTCAACAAACAGTATAAAAATATATGAACTTATTTACTATATTTATTTTTTAGTCCTCTTTGGAGCAAAAGCGGTTGGTCTTTACGATGGACAGACGCTTTACAACGCCTGCCTTGTTCTTGGAGTCCTTGCCTTTGGCGCTAAGGTTCTCTCCACAAGACACAACCTCGCTGAGTATCTTGTAATGGCATCTATCTTATCAGTAGGAGCCCTCACCTATCTGTGCTCCGGTGAAAAAGGACTTCTCCTATACTTTACCATGATGCTCGGCATGAAGAGCATAAACGAAGAAAGGGTAATGCGAATTGGATTGTGGGTACTTGGCGCTTCATATTTTATCCTGTACCTTATGGCAGTCACAGGCATTATCCCCGAACTAAACCACATGAACAGACGCACCGGTTACGGGTATCTCCTTCGTCACTCATTAGGCTACCCCTATCCCAACACCACTCACACGACACTATTAATTCTGCTTATCCTGTTCTTCTATCTATATAAAGCTGACAGCATAAAGCAGCTCCTTAAGGCATCAATAATTGCCATGCTCCTTAATCTGTACATTTACGCCTACACAGTAAGTCTTACAGGCCTTCTGTCTATAACGATCTATCTGGCAGTAAACCTGTATCTGCAGGCACGGACGCACAGATCCGGGCTCGAGAATGCTTTAATCCGCCTTCTCTTCCCTGCCATTGTAATATTTTCAATCGTTGGTCCCCTTCTTGCCAGGGGAAGCGTATTTACATTTTTAAATAAGCTTCTGCACAAGCGCTACGAATACGCTTTATACTTCCTGACTAATGAAAAGATCACACTTTTCGGATCTTACTTTAAAAAGCCGCCGACCAACTGGTATATGCTGGACAATTCCTTCCTGTACCTTTTCCTGCAGCTTGGAGTGATTCCCTTTGCAGTAGTCTGTATTTTGTACCTTTTGTGGATAAAAAGGCTTGTGTCCGAAAACAAAACCCGCGAGCTCGCTATCATAATAACCTTCTGCTTTATAGGAATGAGCGATCCCTTCCTGTTTAACCTAAGCTACAAGAACCTGACCTTTATCTTCCTTGGAAAATGGCTCTATGACGCATTGACAAAGCAGGCAGATAAATACCCCGCTATATTAAAAAAGGAATTCCTCATTCTGCCCTTTGGTGAAAAGGAGCTAGCATGTAAGCCTCTCTTTTCCTCAAAAGCAAAGAGCTTTTTCGCAGGTCCTTTTTATGAAATCGGAACCCATATCATAAAATATGCGCTTATTTTTGCCATAATCGGCATGATCGGCAGCGTATGCTATAGCAAAGCCGTAGCAGAGCCCCAGGTTCTCTATGTAAATACAAAAATCGCAGATCCGTATTTCAAGCATAAAAACATCGAAATGACTCAGGAAGAGGTGGACCTCGCCCTTGCAGAAGGTAATATCGTAGAAGGCTATAATCCCGAGGATCCCACCATGTATGTCTTCAAGAAAAAAGCTCCGCATATGGAGTATATACGAAGCATAATATCCTGTGGTTTATGGACCGGACTTATCTCTGTTTTACTGATATCAGTTATCAGAGTTATTCGCAAAGAATGATATCTCTTTTACGTATTCATCATAGTCTCTGATGTACTCGCTTGCATCATAATGCTCACTTGCAAGAACCAGAAGAACCGAATCCGCACTGAAATCATACATCTCCTTCCAGACCATGTTTGGGAGATAGATTCCGGTGTTGGGTCTGTTGAGGCAGAATATAGCCTCATTTCCGGCGCCGTCCAAAACCTTTACCTTGCTGGTTCCGGCTACATTTATAAGTACAAATTCTGTCTTCCTGTTTGCATGCTGTCCGCGCACGACAGTCGCATCACTTCCATACATATAGAAGGCTCTTTTTATTTCAAAGGGTATATCCATTCCGCCTTCAACAATGACGAGCTGGCCTCTCTCATCTCCCATGTCCTTGAACTCGATCATCTTTACGCGGTCCATATGATTTAACATTTCCAAACTCCTATCCGTATATAATTAAACGAAACTTAATACTTTTTTAATTGAATCCTGTCAGGTCAAATAATAGAATGTACTTATAAAATACTATAGATTGGGGGTTTGTGCAATTTAAGCACAATTACATAATATGAATTTTTTAAAAAAATGCGTAAACCAAAAATGGTTCCCTTACACTGTTGCTTCCTGTTCTGCCGTACTTTTGTTTCTTGGAGTATCGCATATTAACCTGTTTTTTCAAGCGCTTGGTACTCTTGGAAAGTATTTTTCGCCGGTAATCACAGGACTTATCCTTGCTTATGTCGTTCATCCTCTGGTTGCTTTTTTTGAGAAAACCATATTGTCAGGGATAAAGCAGGCAGGCATCAAAAGATCAATAGCTATTTTATTATCAGTTGCCATCATAATACTGTTTATTGCAATTCTTATGATCGCACTTATCCCTCAGCTGGTAGACAGTGTAACCAACTTTGTTTCAAACCTGGACGGCTACGCCGCTTCACTTGAATCACTGCTGAATAAACTGAGTACCACTGCAGGAAAATATCACGTTGACCTGTCGGGAATCACTGAAAAAATCAATACATTCCTGTCACAGTTTGCCCAGAAGCTCCCTGCTGCAATGTCTCAGATCATTAACGTTTCCGCAGGTATTGGTCAGGGATTCTTCACCTTTATTTTAGGATTTATTCTGGCTATATATTTTCTTGCCGGAAAAGAGAAGCTCCTGTATGGCACAACAAGGCTTATGAAGTTATTTGTTCCCACCGCAATGTATGAGCGCATGAGCATCTTCTGGAGCACCTGCAACGATATCCTTAAGCGTTACATCGCCGGCGATATCCTTGACGGCTTACTTGTAGGAATAATCAACTGGCTGTTTATGATCATTACCGGAATGTCCTATTCCGTACTGATCTCACTGTTTGTAGGAGTTACAAACCTTGCTCCCACCTTTGGCCCCATCGTCGGAGCCATAATAGGCGGATTTATACTTGTACTGGTAAATCCTCTCCATGCTCTTATTTTCCTTATCTTTACGATAGTTCTTCAGACCATGGACGGATATGTAATAAAGCCCAAGCTGTTTGGTAATACCCTTGGCGTTTCATCCGTTTGGATACTTGTAACTTTGGTAGTTGGCGGAAGAATGTTTGGAATTGCAGGAATCATGCTTGCAATACCTTTCGCAGCTATCTTCAATTTCACTTATCAAAACTGGATTCAGAAAAAAGAAGCCCTCTTAGCTTCCCAGAATGAACCACCTAAAGAGGAATAGCTATGAATGTAGAGGAGTATACATATCAGGAACTCAAGCATATGTTGGATTACATGAAGCGGATGTACGATACTGTCCGCCTCGTTGATCCTGTCGAATGTCGTGAGGTTTCAGTAGATACCTCTGGAGATCTTCACTATGAAAAGGAATGCCATGCAGCTTGGAACGCAGCCTCAAGATGTTCAAACTGCTGCAGTTATCGTGCTGTCATGAGTGGCCAGCGTCAGACCAAGGTAGAGGTTTATGATGGTCACAGATTCCTTATCCAGTCTATCCCGATCAAGCTAATACTCCCTGACAGAAATAATTTTTCCTGCGTTATGGAGCTCATCAGTATAGATGATAAGGAAGGGGAAATAATTGAAAATCCCCCTCAGATATCCGCAGGCCAGGATGGCCGTCAGATGTCCCAGGGTACTGCTGAAGCAGACTATACCGCAACCCACGATATTCTCACAAGACTCTATAACCTTGATGGAATATGCCGCGAGGTAAGACGTCTTCTTGTTGATGACCCTGATGTGGACCGCATTCTCATAACAGGTGACATCCGCCATTTCCGCACTCTCAATGAGCGCTACGGAACTCAGCGCGGCAACGAAGTTCTTATGGCCATCGCAGATATGCTAAGGAAAAGATGCGGCTCCGACACCATTTACGGCCGCACCCACGCAGATCACTTCGTACTCTGCATGCCTGAGGAGCGCTTTGACGAAGGAATTTTCATGGATGCCCTCGAAGAGATTGGGCAGATGATAGACACAGAGAACTATCACCTGTACTTCCACCTTGGCGTATTCAGAATTGAAGATCCCGATATACCGGTCAGCCTGATGATAGAAAGAGCTGACCTTGCCCTTAAGACCCTGCACGAGCAGAGAGAAAACATCCTGACCTTCTATACTAATAAGCTTCTTAAGCAGACAGAGATGGAGAATGAGTTCCTCAGCTCCTTCAAGGAAAGACTAGAGGACGGTCAGTTTCATATTTATCTGCAGCCGGTTTTCGATGGGGACATGAATGTAACAGGAGGCGAGGCACTCACCAGATGGATCAAGCCTGACGGAACCGTGGTCTCCTCCGAAAAATATATCCACATACTTGAAAAATCCGAGCACATCGCTGATCTTGATACGATGAACTGGGAGCTCGTTATGAAGCAGCTGCAATCATGGCAAGATACAGCCCATAGCGACCTTGTAATCTCCGTAAACGTATCTCCCAAGGATCTGTTCTATATGGACGCCTTAAAGAAGATCAAGGAGCTTGTAGAGATCTATCAGATAGATGCCAATCAGCTGATACTGGAATTTTCCGAAATAGATCTCATGAAGGATACGGAGCAGCGCCTTGCTATCCTGGATCGCTTCAAGATGGAAGGCTTCAGAATTGCCATTGATAACTTTGGCGAGGGCAATCTCTCCCTCCATATGCTAAAGGAGCTCCATACAGATTATGTAAAATTTGACAGAACCTTCATTGCCGGTATCGGGGATGAAAGAAACAGAATTGTATTAGAAGCTGCTGTAAAGCTTGTTAAACAGCTTGGAATGACAGTAGTTGCAGAGGGTATTGAAACCGAGGAGCAGTTCTCATATCTGAAGTCTCTTGGCTGTGACAGATTCCAGGGCTACTACTTCTCACACGCTATACCTATTGATGAATTTGAATCAAAATATTAAAAATAATATTCAGGAATTTTTCCATAAAAAGACGGGTGCCGAAAAGCACCCGTTTTAATTATCTAAGTGATATTCTCGCAACGTCGTATACGATTGCAGGAACGTGTTGATACATCATGAAAAGCATATGAACAGTTATCGGAACATATATGTTTCTCGTACAGAAAAACGCTATAGCATACGGCAGTGAAAGAACCATAGCCTCCACAACTCCCAGCGGAAGATATGCATAGCTGAATCCGCAAAGTACAAGTCCAAGAACAAATGTAAGCATCGCTGATGTCGCTGATTCAAAATTCATAATAGCTTTTCTGAAAAATAATTCTTCCGATACAGGACATAGGAAAAGAATTGTTACCGCATACAATAATTCACCGATATAACTATTCTCCCAGGTAATACCGAAGGTACCATCCAGAACACCGATAAAATTGGCCTGTATGAGATTCATCTTAACCATGTAGGCTATCTGTGCACCTACTACTGTAAGAGCAACAGGAATCCAGAACTTCTTAAGACTCTTAAAATTACAGGAATACTCTTTAAATGAAAAGTCCCTGCTAAAGTAAACAACAAGAACCAGATAGAACACAAAGAATATATAAAGTGTCTTAAAAGGCTTTATTATACAAAATGCTATAAACAGTAGCTCCCACACTATTGGGAACGCAAGATTCTTAATTTGAGATTTCACAACGCACCTCTAAGCTTGATTCATCTATTCAAACAATTATAGCACAACAACCGTTATATTTAAAAATAATTATCTATGATAAAAAAACTCCTCAGAGATATTTCTGAGGAGTTATTAGCTGGGCTAGTAGGATTCGAACCTACGGAATGACGGAGTCAGAGTCCGTTGCCTTACCGCTTGGCGATAGCCCATCGACAAGAATGAATTATACGCATATCTAGAATAAAATGCAAGCACTTTTTTCAAAAATCGTTAATTCGTTTATTGGTTGTATAAAATTACCCTCATCCAGTGGATGAGAGTAATGGAATTCTTCGCTAAAATTCGCTAAGCTCAGCCTTCAAACAAAAGATCTGCGTATGTAGGGAACGGCCAGTCATTCTTATCAACAAGCATCTCAAGCTTATCAGCAGGAGCTCTGAGTGCCTCCATGGAAGGAACTACTGTATCCTTGCAGAAATATGCGCGCTTTCTTGACTCTGCAATGGTTCTTGCCTTCTCTTCATTCTTAATAAGCTTATCAAGAGCCTTCTTCATGTCATCAAGAAGTGACATTACTTCTTTAAGCTCGCCGACCATGACATCTGCTGAAACTCCGGTGCTTGTAACCTGATTAACGTCTGTAGCAAGTCTTCCTGCATACTTCATTACAGCAGGAATGATCTGCTTACTTGCCATATCGATCATGGTAAGAGCTTCGATGTTGATTGTCTTTGAGTAGGTCTCAAAAATAATCTCCTGGCGTGCCTCAAGCTCAGAATGTGTAAATACGCCAAACTTCTTAAAGAGGTCGATTGCCTTCTTGGTTGTAAGAACCTCAGCTGCCTCGATTGTGGAAGGAATATTGGGAAGACCTCTTCTCTTAGCTTCCTTCTTCCACTCCTCAGAATATCCGTCACCATTGAAGATTACTCTCTCATGCTCTGTGAGATATTCCTTAATGATGTCGTGAACTTCCATATCAAAATCATCAGCCTTCTCAAGTCTGTCAGCAGCCTCGCAGAATGCCTCTGCAACAATTGTGTTAAGAGCAGTATTTGAGCTTGCCATAGAGTCAGAAGAACCTACCATACGGAACTCAAACTTGTTACCTGTAAATGCGAAGGGTGATGTACGGTTTCTGTCTGTAGCATCCTTCTCAAATTCAGGAAGTGTTGAAACACCGGTCTTAAGCTTTCCGCCGCGCTTTGATCTTTTAGCTTCACCTGTCTCAATAAGCTGGTGAACCACATCCTCAAGCTGCTCGCCGAGGAACATAGAGATAATAGCCGGAGGTGCCTCATCTGCGCCAAGACGGTGATCGTTACCAACGTCTGATGCGCTCTGTCTGAGGATATCAGCATGTCTGTCAACAGCCTTCACTATGCAGGCAAGAACAAACAGGAACTGAATATTTTCATTAGGTGTATCGCCGGGATCAAGGAGATTAACTCCATTATCCGTGCAAAGAGACCAGTTATCGTGCTTACCTGAGCCATTAACACCGGCAAAGGGCTTTTCATGCAGAAGGCATCTCATGTTGTGGTGCTCTGCTACTCTCTTCATGGTCTCCATGATGATCTGGTTGTGATCTACAGCAATATTAGCTGTCTCGTAAATAGGTGCAAGCTCGTGCTGTCCGGGAGCAACCTCGTTGTGCTGGGTTTTTCCGGGAACGCCAAGCTTCCAAAGCTCGTCGTTAAGGTCCTTCATGTACTCTCCGACACGCTCTCTGATAACGCCGAAGTAGTGATCCTCCATCTCCTGACCCTTGGGCGGAAGTGCTCCGAAAAGTGTTCTTCCTGTAAAGATAAGGTCAGGTCTCTTAAGGCTCTTCTTCCAGTCAACAAGGAAGTATTCCTGCTCGGGACCAACTGAAACATTTACTTTCTTGGCATCGGTATTGCCAAAGAGATGAACAATCCTTAAAGCCTGCTTATTTACAGCCTCCATGGATCTGAGGAGGGGAGTCTTTTTATCAAGAGCCTCTCCGTTATAGGAACAAAATGCGGTGGGTATGCAAAGAGTCACGCCTGCGCCTGTCTCCTTCAGGAAGGCAGGGGAAGTGATATCCCAGGCTGTATAGCCTCTTGCCTCGAATGTTGCACGAAGACCGCCTGACGGGAAGGATGACGCATCGGGCTCACCCTTAATGAGATCTTTTCCTGAAAAAGATGTCATCATATGTCCATCACCACGGGCACTTGTAATAAATGCATCGTGCTTCTCAGCAGTTATTCCGGTAAGCGGCTGGAACCAGTGTGTATAGTGCGTTGCACCGTTCTCCATAGCCCAGTTCTTCATGGCATTAGCCACAGCATCCGCAGATGCAAGTGAGAGGTCTCCGCCATTTTCCATGACCTGAATGACCTCTTTGTACACACTCTTAGGGAGACGCTCACGCATTCTCTCGAGTGTAAATACATTCTTACCGAATAGTTCCTCAACCTTGACCTGTTCGCTCATAAACACCTCATTCTTAAATTTTTTCATAATATGCCAATGATTGTACATCATAACACAAAAATACTCAAACACTATAATTATAGTGTCTGAGTATTTAATAATTTTCTCTTAGCAGGATATGTTCTCTGATGAGCCTGTATGAACTCTTAAAATGTCATACTTCTCAGTTTCCTTATCAAGCTTAATATATAATACTTCCTTCGGATGAGGACAGCTCTCGACCTCTTCTCCGGCCTCGTTGATTATACCAAGAACCTTTGTCTCGATATCTCTTCCGTCGGGCTTCATTATCTCTATAGTATCGCCAACGCAGAATTTATTCCTCTGCTCGATCTTGGCAAGACCGTCCTCTGTAACTTCGCCAACAATACCAAGATATGTGTACTCATTAACATAAGTGTTGGCATCATAAATCTGAGCCTCGTCAGAAGGCTTACCAAAATAGAATCCTGTTGTGAACTGTCTGTAAGTGCATCTGGAGATCTCATCAAGATACCAGGGCATATTCTCCCTGTACTTCTCCTCTGACTCGAAATAGTCATCTATTGCCTTACGATAGGTTCTTGCAACTGTAGCTACATAGAGAGCTGTCTTCATGCGTCCCTCTATCTTGCAGCTGTCAACACCTGCATCTACAAGCTCCGGAATATGCTCTATCATGCACAGATCCTTGGAATTGAAAATAAAGGATCCTCTCTCATTCTCATAAACAGGCAGATACTCTCCGGGTCTTGTCTCCTCCACAACAGCGTACTTCCAACGGCAGGGATGAGTGCACTCACCGTGGTTTGCATCTCTTCCTGTAAAGTAGTTGGATAACAGGCATCTTCCTGAATAGCTGATGCACATTGCTCCGTGGATAAAGCTCTCAACCTCAAGATCATCGGGGATATTCTCGCGGATTTCCTTTATCTCCTTTAATGAAAGCTCTCTTGCTGCAACTACTCTCTTTGCGCCAAGATCAGCCCAGAACTTATAGGTCTCGTAGTTTGTATTATTAGCCTGTGTGGATACATGAATATCTATCTCAGGACAGATTCTTCTCGCCATCATGAACATGCCGGGATCAGCAATAATAAGAGCATCAGGACCAAGCTCCTTGAGCTCATGGAAATATTCCTCTGCTCCCTTAAGATCATCATTGTGGGCAAGGATATTAGCGGTTACATGAACATGAACGCCATGCTCGTGTGCAAACTTAATACCCTCAGCCATATCATCATGGCTGAAGTTCTTTGCCTTGGCGCGAAGCCCAAAGGAGTTACCACCGATATACACGGCATCTGCTCCAAAAATTACTGCTGTTTTTAATACTTCAAGGCTGCTGGCAGGTATAAGCAGCTCAGGTTTTCTTCTTTCTCTCATTATTACCTATCCTTTATAACTTAAGCGACATCGCCATTCCGTCGCCAACATTCAAAATAACACTTTCAAGCTCAGGGTCATGCTTTATTGCAAACAGATACTCCCTCATTCTCTCATGGATCGTACGATTTCTTCTGGTCACAGCAAATCGTGACTCCATAACATCTCCATCCTGGAGCACATTGTCGGACAAAAGCAGTCCTCCCTTTACAAGAAGTCTCTTGCAGTCAGGCAGAAAATTGATATACTGCCCCTTTGCCGCATCCATAAAAATAAAATCATACTGCCCTGAGAGGCCCGCCAAAATATCTGCCGCGTCCCCCTCAAGCAGTGTGATTTTTTTGTTTACGTCGTACTTATCAAAATTTTCATGAGCCACCGGAATACGCTTCTCAAACTTCTCAATTGTAGTTATCTTCGTATCCAGATCCGAGTAGGTCGCCATTAAAAGTGCTGAAAACCCAACGGCACACCCTACCTCCAAAATATTCTTCGGATGATTCTGCCTTAGAAGAAATCTTATAAAGCTCTGAGTATCCTTCCTTATAATCGGAACATCATCCGCAAGAGATTTTCTCTCAAGCTCATCCAGAAATGGCTCATTGCCCTGATCAAGTGAATTGATAAAGGTGCTTATTCTCTCGTCACTGATCAATTTCCAGCCTCCTCTTTGTCTGCTTCAATTGTGGAAGCGCACATAATGCCTATTATCTCATCAGGAGTCATGGAAGGACTAAGCTCATAGGTGCCCGGAGCGATCATTCCGTGATACTCTGAAAAACGCTCCTGCATCCAGAACAGAGTCTTATCCTTGACCAGTCCTCTGTTTTCCAAAAGCTCTGCAATATCTCCCACAGACATGCTGTCCGTTATTGAAACAGTCACAGTCCTTGTGTCATACTGCGAAGCCGGAAGCTGATTGTATATGTTATATCCATAGCTATATGCAAGTGACGCATATTTGCTGATCAGCATTATAGCCACAATAACCAGAAAAACCTTCACTATTGTATCTACAATACCTAAGCCTACACTCCTTACGTTCATAACTCCTCTTTCCCTAATTAGTAATTAGAATCCATGATAATAGGGAGAATCATGGGTCTTCTCTTTGTCTTCTTCCAGATGAAATCAGACAGGCCTTCTTTAACAATATTCTTAAGCTTATTCCAGTCTGTGATTCCCTTATCAAGAGCCTCGCTGACATCATCAAGAACGAGATCTGTTGCATCGTCTATAAGTTCATCGGATTCGCGAACATACACAAATCCTCTGGATACGATACTGGGACCAGATACAAGCTGTGCATTATCTCTGTCAATGCCAAATACTACTATAACTATACCGTCCTCAGCAAGTCTCTGCCTGTCGCGAAGAACCACGTTACCGACATCTCCTACTCCAAGACCATCAACAAGGATAGCTCCTGTAGGAACCTTGCTCACTACCTTCGCGCTGTCCTCCTTTAACTCGAGGACATCACCGGATCTGATGATGAAAATATCATCCTTATCCATTCCAAGTCCCATAGCGATGTTCTTCTGAGCTATCAGATGCTTGTACTCACCATGAACAGGTATTGAGTACTTAGGACGAACCAGTGTGTAAATAAGCTTAATATCCTCCTGGCATGCATGTCCTGATACGTGAACATCCTGGAAAATAACATCAGCACCTCTTACAAGGAGGTCGTTGATGATGTTTGTTACAGCCTTCTCATTACCCGGTATGGGATGAGATGAAAAGATTATGGTATCGCCGGGACGAATGCTTATCTTCTTATGCTGTCCGCTGGCCATTCTGCTAAGAGCAGCCATACTCTCACCCTGGCTTCCTGTTGTAATGATAACAGTCTGATTATCAGGGTAATTCTTGAGCTGATCTATATCTACAAGTGTATTATCCGGAATCTGAATGCACTCGAGCTTCTGGGCAATATCGATAATATTGACCATACTTCTTCCCTCGACCACAACCTTTCTTCCGAATTTGTATGCAGTATTAATTATTTGCTGAACACGGTCTACGTTTGAAGCAAAGGTAGCAACTATAATTCTTGAATTGCTGTGCTCCTCAAACAGTGAATCAAAGGTTTTTCCAACCGTGCGCTCAGATGCTGTAAATCCGGGACGCTCTGCATTTGTGGAGTCACACATAAGTGCAAGGACTCCCTTTTTACCAATCTCACCGAATCTCTGAAGGTCGATAGGATCTCCAAAAACAGGTGTGTAATCAACCTTGAAGTCACCTGTGTGCACAACGATACCTGCAGGCGAATAAATAGCAAGAGCTGCAGCATCTACGATAGAGTGGTTAGTCCTTATGAATTCTACCCTGAAATCACCAAGGTTAATGGACTGTCCAAACTTTACAACCTTTCTTCTTACCTTCTTTAAAAGGCCGTGCTCTTCAAGCTTGTGCTCTATGATTCCCATTGTAAGTCTTGTTGCATAAATAGGAACATTGAGCTCTTTTAATACATAGGGAAGCGCTCCGATATGATCCTCATGTCCATGAGTTATTACGAAGCCCTTTACCTTATCTATGTTGTTCTTCAAATATGTGATGTCCGGTATTACAAGGTCGATTCCCAGCATATCATCATCAGGGAATGACAGACCACAGTCCACCACAATAATACTGTCCTCATATCTGAAGGCAGTAATGTTCATACCAATCTGTTCAAGGCCTCCAAGCGGTATAACCTGAAGCCCTGAAGCAGAATTATTAGTTTTCTTTTTATTCAATCAGTTTTTCCTCCACATTCGTTGCAATATCCGTAGAGTTTAACCTCATGATCAGTAACTTTAAATCCGGTCTTCTCGGCGATTTTGAGTTCCAGACCTTCAAGCATGTCCTCCTCAAATTCCAAGACCTTCCCACATTTAACGCATATCAAATGATGATGGTGGTGTGCGCCACCGTCCCTCGCATCATGAGCAAGCTCGTAGCGTTCTACTCCATCATCAAAGTTCACCCGATCTATAAGATGTAACTCCATTAGTACTTGTATAGTTCTATAAACAGTAGCCAATCCAATTTCAGGATGCTCTGTCTTTACCAAATTATAAATATCCTCAGCAGTCAGATGTTTCCCGGGATTCCTGCCAAGTATTTCCAACATGATGAGTCTCTGGTTTGTAACCTTGAGACCCTTTTCTTTTAGTAATGCCTTGAATTCATCGGTAGAAACCGTTCCCATGGATCATACCCCCGGTTAATCCAAACCTATATCATCCTCTTCAAGCAGCTTTCTGAAAAGTGCAGCAACTGCTTCAAGCTCTTTGTCATCATCAACAATAGTATAATTAGCCTCTGCTTCGCCTTCCTCTGAATCATCGCGAAGTATGAGGGCCTCTCCGTCACCATCCTCTGTATCTGTCACGAGGATATATGATTTCGCACCAATCACTGTCTGTTCCAACACAAAAAAGTCCACGGGTTCTTCACCCTCAGGACGGAATGTTATTTTTTCCATTATTTACTTTCCTTTTCCGTTTCGCGGTTATCAAGATAGTCCTGCAAAATAATCTGTGCAGCAATCATATCCACATATTCCTTGCGATCTGACTTCTTAATACCTACTTCGTCCATTATGGCATCAGCCTCAACTGTTGTAAGGCGTTCGTCCCACATGATTACAGGAATAGACGTCCTTCTCTCAAGCTTATCCCTAAACTCCTCAGAGAGAACAGAACGCACCGACTCAGACTGATCCATGTTCAGCGGAAGCCCCAATACTATGAGCTCCACACCGTACTCCTGAATCAGCTCTTCAATACGAGCTAGTGTTTTTCGAAGTTTGTTCTCTTCTTTTCTACGGATAATCTCTTTAGCCTGAGCTGTCAAAAGAAGTTCATCGCTGATGGCAACTCCGACTGTCTTAGATCCGTAATCCAAACCCATAATTCTCATTATTTTCTGGACCAGTTATTATTTTTTATATACTCTGTGAGCATCTCTTCAACCAGCTCATCGCGCTCAACCTTCATAATAAGGCTTCTGGCACCCATGTGGCTGGTAATATATGTAGGATCTCCGGACATAATATAACCCACAATCTGGTTTACAGGGTTATATCCCTTCTCAAGAAGTGCTTCATATACGATTGAAAGGACCTTCTTGACACCTGTCTCAGGATCAACCTCTACTTTAAAAAATTGTGTATTGCCAAGATTATTATCTGCCATATTGCTATCCTCGCTAAATGATTACTTAAAAAAATAATACCGCATTACGCTTAAATAAGCAATGTATCGTCTCTTAAGAAACTCTTAAACGTGTGTGTAGTAATGCTTCCGGACGTTATATTAAGTGCCTCTGCCTGCTCCTTGGGTACAGCCACCCTCACATATCTGGTGGTAAGGCCGATCATGTACCTCTTACCGCCTATCTCTTCAACGTCCTCCCAGAGGATCTTCTCTGTCTTGCCGATGAAGCCTTCGCGATACTTCTTTGACTGCTCTTTAGTCATTGTGAGAAGCACATTACTTCTTGCTGTCTTTTCCCTGTCAGTAAGCTGATCCTCCATCTTGGCAGCAACTGTGCCCTTTCTCGGAGAATACTTGAAAACATGCATCTCGTAAAAATTGATATCCTCAGCAAACTTCCTGCTCTCTTCGAAGGTCTCCTCCGTTTCACCGGGGAATCCTACTATAATGTCTGTTGTTATTGCAGGTGCCTCGTAGGCTTCCCTTAGGAGCCTTACGCTATCCATGTATTCCTCCGCAGAATAATGTCTGTTCATCCTCTTTAAAGTGTCATTGCTTCCGCTCTGAAGAGAGAGGTGGAAATGAGGACAAACCTTGGAAAGAGCCGCCATCCCCTCTGCAACCTCTTTTGTAATTATTCTGGGTTCAAGGGAGCTGAGTCTTATTCTTTCTATGCCATCTATAGCATTAAGCTTTTGCAAAAGCGGTAAAAGGGCGGATTCTCCCTTATCAACACCATAGGAACTGATGTGAATTCCCGTAAGAACTATCTCCTTACAGTCATCCTTTGCGAGCTTTTTAACCTCATCCAGGATATCCTCCTCATCTCTGCTTCTGATTCTTCCTCTGGCATAAGGGATTATGCAATATGTGCAAAACTGATTGCAGCCATCCTGGATCTTGATATATGCCCTTGTATGTCCGGGCATGCTGGCAAGCTCCATGCGTTCATATATCTGCTCAGGATCGTTGATCTCGGTAACGCTGAGTCCTCCAAGTATTTTGTCTGCTGCCTGGCCTGACTCCTCTTCCTTCTCCCTGAAATACTCCTCAAGAATGCTTACTATCTCAGCCTTTTTGTTGTTTCCGACGATCAGGTCTATGCTGTCATCCAGCTTAACTCCCTCTTTGTCGGTCTCAACATAACAGCCACAGGCCACTACCACCGAATCAGGATTTTTTCTCTTTGCACGATGCAGCATCTGTCTGCTCTTGTGGTCTGCAATAGAGGTAACTGAACAGGTATTTATTATGTAAATATCTGCCATTTCATCAAATGACACAATCTTATATCCACATTCTTGTAACTTTTGTCCCATGACATCTGTCTCGTACCTGTTTACCTTGCATCCGAGACTATGTAGGGCGACACTTTTCATATTAAACCTCCGTTATTTTTGACGTATATAACATTGACTTTTAACGTCCTTCCGTTTATTATGAAGAAAAGAAGGAGGTATTTGCGCAATGAAAACCGTAAAAATTTCTTTAAACTCTATCGATAAGGTAAAATCCTTTGTAAACGATATTACAAAGTTCGATTATGATTTCGACCTTGTATCTGGTAGATACGTAATAGACGCAAAGTCCATCATGGGTATTTTCTCACTCGATCTTTCAAAGCCGATCGACCTTAACATCCATGCTGAAGACGGCGCCGACGAAGTGCTTTCAATCTTAAAGCCTTACATGATCTAATCTTAGATCTAAATTCAAGAAAACTACTGAAACCTGCGACCTGGTCGCAGGTTTTTTTAGCACAACCTCTGCCAAAGGACAGATTTCCTTAAAATCCAGGCCTTCCCCCTGGGG
The DNA here is from genome assembly GCF_000424125.1 of Butyrivibrio sp. FC2001. Classification (NCBI taxonomy): domain Bacteria; kingdom Bacillati; phylum Bacillota; class Clostridia; order Lachnospirales; family Lachnospiraceae; genus Butyrivibrio; species Butyrivibrio sp. FC2001. The sequence goes on along the minus strand of NZ_AUJH01000003.1, from coordinate 275,165 downwards.
GGGAAGGTGGCACGAAGTGCCGGATGAGGGGTTATGCTTCAAGCGTAATTATCTCATCTGTCTCAAGAGCAGTCTTCACCAGCTCATCTATCTTCTCATCGAGACGGTGCTCGTGTGATCTGATAACTTCAAGGCGAGGCTTTGTTACAGGGTGCTTGGCCACAAAGATTGTGCAGCAGTCCTCGTAAGGAAGAATTGAGGTCTCATAGGCATCAATTTTCAGAGAGATGTCCACAATATCCTGCTTATCAAACGCTATAAGAGGTCTGTAAACCGGCATATCCGTTACCACTTCATTGGTTGCCATAAGACTCTCCATGGTCTGTGAAGCAACCTGTCCGATACTCTCACCGGTGATAAGGCCCATGCACTTATTCTCAGCAGCGATCATGTCTGCAATTCTCATCATATATCTGCGCATGATGATAGTAAGCTCATCGTGAGGACACTGCTTGTAGATGTACATCTGAATATCTGTAAAGTTGATGACATGAAGTCTGATCTTACCTGTATACTTAGCGATAACCTTGGCAAGATCTACAACCTTCTGCTTAGCTCTCTCACTTGTGTATGGCGGAGCATTAAAATAAACTGCCTCTATTTCAGCACCGCGCTTAGCGATCATGTATCCCGCAACAGGTGAGTCAATACCACCTGACAAAAGAAGACATGCCTTACCGCTTGTACCGATCGGCATTCCTCCGGGACCGGGAATAATCTCAGAATAAATATTAACCTTCTCACGGATCTCTACGCTTACAAGAATCTGGGGATCTCTCACATCAACCTTCATCTCAGGGAACGCATCGAGAACCTGCGCTCCGATCTCAGCAGCAGCCTCCATGGAATCAAGAGGATAAGTCTTATCAACACGTCTGCACTTGATCTTGAAGGTTTTGTTCTTGTCCGGATAAACTCCGTCCAGGAATTTGATTACCTCCTGTGACAGGCCGTTAATATCGGGAAGCTTACCGTCGCCATCTCTTTCTATGCATACAGCAGGGCAGATACCGGTGATACCGAATACAGTCTGAAGTGCTGCTACGGTCTCATCAAAATCAAAGCCCTTGGCATTTAAGTATATTCTTCCTGAAACACGGAAAATACTAAATTCGCCCTCGCACTTTGCGAGCACACGCTCCATCTGTCTTACCAGTGCCTCTTCAAAAAGGTATCTGTTCTTACCCTTAATTCCTATCTCTGCATATTTAATAATAAATGCATGGTATTGCATAACTTCTCCTTATCTTCTTGAAAATTGTCTAAGCATAGGAACAATTTCCTTAAACACTTTTACTGTCTCATCTATCTCTTCTGCAGTAGTGAACTCAGACATACTGATTCTCACCGTACTGTCATATAATTCCTTGGGAATACTTATCGCCTTAAGTGTCGTTGACACCGACGGATGGTTTGAGGAGCAGGCACTTCCCGCTGATACATATATCTCCTTATCCTCCAGCGCATGAAGCAGAACCTCTGCTCTTACCCCCTTAACCGACACGCTTACGATATGCGGTGCTGTCTTACTGATAACCTCTGTAAGTTCCTCATCTGTAAGATCGCTTATCTTTCTATCGGAGGTATCTATTCCGTTTATTCTGATATCAGGAAGCTCAGTTGTAAGTCCCTTTATCAGTCTGAACTTCAGACTATAGAGCATCTTACGCTTTTCACCAAGGGTGCTGTATATCTCTTCAGCAGCTCTTCCAAGCCCTGCAATTCCCGGAATATTCAGGGTGCCTGATCTAAGGCCTCCCTGCTGTCCACCGCCATAGGTGATGGGCACGATTCTTACTCCGTCCTTTATATATAAAAATCCGATTCCCTTGGGGGCATGGATCTTATGTCCGCTCACAGACAGCATATCTATTCCCATCTGCTTGGGAATAAGCTGCTCTTTTCCGTAGCCCTGAACTGCATCAACATGAAAAATGATCCTGGGATTAGCAGCGTGGATGATCTTCCCTGCTTCCTCAAGAGGCTGAACTGCACCAATCTCATTATTAACAGCCATGATTGAAACGAGAATAGTATCTTCTCTTATGGCACTCTTAAGCTCTTCAAGATCTATAAGCCCTTCCTCGGATACCTTAAGATATGTCACCTCAAAGCCCTGATCCTCAAGATACTTCATGGAATTAAGTATAGCCGGATGCTCAATGCAGGTAGTGATAAGATGCTTACCCTCTCTGTGATGAGCCATGGCGCCGCCAATAACCGCAATGTTATCAGACTCTGTTCCGCCTGATGTAAAAAGTATCTCCTTCGGCTTAGCCTTCAATGTTTTTGCAATCTGCTCTGATGCTTTTTTCAGGTAATTCTCAGCAACAACTCCCTTGTGATGCATACTGGAGGCATTACCATAATCCTCCATCATTGTCTTCATGCAAAGCTCTGATACATCATCATATATCCTGGTTGTCGCAGAGTTATCTAAGTATATTTCCATATTTCCCCATTCCGTTACTGCCGATAGGCAGTAGTAATGTTTATGCTTCCAAATGATACATGAGCCATGCCAGCATGGTAAAGCCGGCTGTCTCAGTTCTAAGTATTCTCTTTCCCATGGTTATTGAATTAAAGCCTGCTTCCATAGCAAAGCTCACTTCTTCATCAGCAAAGCCTCCCTCAGGTCCGATAAATACAGCAATGCTCTGTCCCGGTTTTACAGCTTCAATCAGCTCGCGGGTTTTTGTCATACCCTCAGCCTGCTCATAGGGAAGAAGCTTAACATCCATATCAGAGCAGTAATTAATCGCTTCCTTGAAGCTCATGGGCGTCCCTATTTCAGGAACGAATGCTCTTTTACTCTGCTTTGCTGCTGCCTCAGCTATAGCCTGCCAGCGCTTTATCTTATTCGCAGCCCTTCTTTCATCAAGCTTAACCACCGATCTTTTCATGGAAACCGGTATAACCTGATAAACTCCAAGCTCAACTGCCTTCTGAATAATAAGCTCCATCTTGTCAGCCTTGGGAAGCCCCTGAAAAAGATATATCTTTGCAGGAAGCTCCACGCCTGACTCCTTCACAAAACGAAGCTCACCGACAAGCTCTGTATCCGTAACAGACTCAATTCCAAAGCGGTATTCCTTGTCTTCCTCTTCTCTGAAACTGACAGAAAACTCCTCTCCGGGCTTCATTCTAAGGACATTAACCATGTGGTTATAATCAGAGTCTGTAATTACTATTCTTTTTCCATCATCAATAAGCTGACTACTCTCAGCGAAAAAATGATACATAAAACCTCATCTGCCCCTTGGGCACATTCTCCTATTGAGAAGACTTAGTTTAAATTACTTTCTTGAAATAACTGATACCCACTCGCCCTGCTTGCAGATTTCTATAACATTAAGTCCGGCATCCTCATGTGCCTTGCGGATCACTTCCTCTTTAGCTTCAATAATTCCTGAAGTGATATAAATACCCCCATCCTTAAGGAGTCCCGGAACAATAGGTGTGAGTGGTACAAGAACATAGGGAAGGATATTCGCTACTACGATGTCATAGCCTGTTCCAACCTGCTCTTTAACCTTATCATCATCAATGATATTACCGATTATCAGATCAAAATCCTCTACAGCAACATCATTTGCCTTCTTATTATCAGCGACTGCAGGCTCTGCACAGGGATCCAGATCAGTACCCACTGTATGTCCAGCGCCAAACTTCATCGCAAGTATAGACAATACCCCACTTCCGGTTCCTACGTCAAGTACTCTGGCTCCGGGAGTCATATATTTCCTAAGTGCGCGTATGCAAAGCTGGGTTGTCTCATGCATACCTGTTCCGAAAGCTGTACCCGGATCAATATGAAGGGTGATATTCGCCTTCTTTTTATCCTCTTCGTCAGGAGTCTCCCAGGAAGGGATCACCAGAACATCATCCACAAAGAACTTGTGGAAGTACTGCTTCCAGTTATTTATCCAGTCGATATCCTCTGTTACATCTACGGATATTGTACCGTCCCCTATATTTGAAAAAGTACTGAGCTCATCAAGTACTTCCCTGATAGCAGCCTTCATCTCATCAGGAGTCTTCTTTACTTCTATTTCTTCGCCGTTCTCATCATACTCATGAACCGTGAGGACATTATTGTCATCAACCTCAACGAAAAAGTTCAGATATGCTACTCCATCCTCTCCGGGAGCAGTGACTGCACAGCTGTCTACTCCTGTCTCTTCATCATCTGCATCCTGAAGGTCATCAGTAAACATCTGCTCCTTATCGGCAGCTGTAAGAGGCGCATTGTCCTCAATCTGTGCACCCTCAAGACCTATATCCATCATGCTGCTTACAATAATATCCTCAGATTCCTCATTGGTTCTGATTCGAAAACGCATCCATTTCATAATAAGACTCCTTTACATACGAACAGCGGGGAGAAATTTTTCTCCCCGCTCCATATTCATATATTATTTTTTCTTTCCGAAAAAACCGCCCTTTTTCTTGCCATCGTCATTTCCGTCCTTATTGCCGGAAATAGCATCAGCAGCGTGCAGGCTGTCTCCTGTCTTTTCATCAAACTGTTTAAGAAGCTCCTTGGCTTCCTTGGACAATTTATCAGGAACCTGAACAACAAGTGTTACATAGTGATCTCCGCGAATGTCCTTATTTCTAAGTGTAGGAACACCCTTTCCGCGAAGTCTTACTCTTGTGTCAGTCTGTGTACCGGCCTTAACATCGTAGAGCACCTTACCGTCTACTGTATCAATGGCAACAGTTCCACCAAGTGCAGCTATTGCATATGACATCGGAACAGTTGAGAAGATGTCGTAATCCTGTCTCTGGAAAATAGGATGATCTGCAACGATAACCTCAACAAGAAGATCTCCTCTGGGGCCACCGTTTCTTCCGGGCTCACCCTTTTCACGGATACGCACACTCTGTCCGTTATCAATACCTGCAGGAATAGATACCTGGATTCTCTTAGTGCTTGCTACGTAACCTGTTCCGCCACAGTCAGAGCACTTATCCTTGATAACCTTACCGCTACCATTACAATCAGGACATGTCTGAACGTTTCTTACGGTTCCAAAGAAGGACTGCTGTGTAAATACAACCTGTCCCTTACCACCGCACTTAGGACACATCTGAGCTGTTGTACCGGGCTTTGCACCGGTTCCCTTACAGGTCGGGCAGGGATCCTTAAGCTTGAGCTCAAGCTCCTTCTCACAACCAAAAACAGCTTCTTCAAAGGTGATTCTCACGCTGGCACGGATATTAGCTCCCTTTGCAGGGCCGCTTCTTGCACCCTGGCTTCTTCTGCCACCACCGAAGAAATCTCCGAATATGTCACCAAATATATCACCAAAGTCAGCACCGCCGAAATCAAATCCGCCATATCCGCCGGCTCCGCCTTCGAATGCAGCATGTCCGAACTGATCGTACTGACGTCTCTTCTCAGGATCACTTAATACCGCATAAGCCTCAGATGCTTCCTTGAACTTATCAGCAGCTGCAGCATCACCGGGGTTCATATCCGGATGATACTTCTTAGCAAGTACACGGTATGCTTTTTTTATCTCATCATCACTTGCGCCCTTGCTAACACCAAGGACCTCGTAATAATCGCGCTTCTGATCTGCCATTAATATCTCCTATATCTACTACTAAATGCCCAATACATCCTACATTATGTATTGGGCTTTAGCAATATTTTAAATATTAAACTTTTATAAAGATGGAAGCTTATACTTCACAAGGAAGTTCTGCTCTCGCTTCGCTCGCCAGAACAGTGTAGTACACTAAGCTCGAAAAAAAACTCGCTAAGTGATTACACTTCTCTGTAATCTCCATCAACTACATCGTCAGAATTACCTGCATTTGAGCTCTGAGCTGCGCCGCCCATACCAGACATGTCAGGACCTGCACCCTGAGCACCTGCTGCGCCCTGAGCCTGCTCGTAAACCTTTGCAAACAGAGCCTGAGCATCAGTCATAAGTTTCTCCTTCTGGCTCTTGATTGTGTCGATCTCGCTGTCTGTAAGCTCACGATCCTTAGTCTGCTCAAGAGTATCCTTGAGAGTCTTAAGGTCATCCTCTACAGTCTGCTTCTGAGAAGCATCGATCTTATCGCCAACTTCCTGAATAGCCTTCTCTGTCTGGAATACGAAGGAATCAGCTTCGTTTCTAGTATCGATGCCTTCCTTACGCTTCTTATCCTGAGCTTCGTACTCAGCAGCTTCCTTTACAGCCTTATCGATTTCCTCATCAGACATGTTAGAACCAGCTGTGATTGTGATGTGCTGCTCTTTACCTGTTCCAAGATCCTTAGCTGATACATTAACAATACCGTTTGCATCGATATCGAATGTAACCTCGATCTGCGGAACGCCTCTCATTGCCGGCGGGATTCCATCAAGACGGAACTGACCAAGTGACTTGTTGTCCTTAGCAAACTGTCTCTCACCCTGAAGAACGTTGATATCAACTGCTGTCTGGTTATCAGCTGCTGTTGAGAATACCTGGCTCTTCTTTGTAGGAATAGTTGTGTTACGCTCGATAAGTCTTGTAGCAACACCACCCATTGTCTCGATTGAAAGAGAAAGAGGTGTTACGTCAAGAAGAAGGATATCACCTGCACCTGCATCGCCTGCAAGCTTACCACCCTGGATACCAGCACCAACTGCTACGCACTCATCAGGGTTGAGGTTCTTGGAAGGCTCCTGACCTGTAAGCTGCTTAACCTTCTCAACTACGCAGGGAACACGAGTTGAACCACCAACAAGGAGAACCTTGCCGAGGTCTGAATAGTTAAGACCTGCATCCTTCATAGCGTTCTGTACAGGAATAGCACTTCTCTCTACGAGATCGTGGATAAGCTCTTCGAACTTAGCTCTTGTGAGGTCCATATCAAAGTGCTTGGGTCCCTCAGCTGTAGCTGTGATGAAAGGAAGGTTGATGTTGGTTGTTGTTGAAGAAGAGAGCTCCTTCTTCGCCTTCTCAGCTGCTTCCTTAAGTCTCTGCATAGCCATCTTATCGCCTGAAAGGTCTACGCCTTCCTTAGCCTTGAACTCAGATACCATCCAGTCGATGATCTTCTGGTCGAAGTCATCACCACCAAGGTGTGTGTCACCGTTTGTTGAAAGAACTTCGATAACGCCATCACCTATATCAATGATAGATACATCAAAAGTACCACCACCAAGGTCATAAACCATGATCTTCTGCTCTTTTTCGTTATCAAGACCGTATGCAAGAGCTGCTGCTGTGGGCTCGTTGATGATACGCTTTACATCAAGACCTGCAATCTTACCAGCATCCTTAGTAGCCTGACGCTGAGCATCATTGAAGTATGCGGGTACTGTGATTACTGCCTCTGTTACTTTTTCGCCGAGATACTGTTCTGCGTCTGCCTTCAGCTTCTGAAGAATCATAGCTGAGATCTGCTGAGGTGAATACTTCTTGCCATCGATTGTACGGCCGTTATCTGTACCCATATCTCTCTTGATTGAAGAGATTGTGTTCTCAGCATTTGTTACTGCCTGACGCTTAGCGGGCTCACCTACAAGACGCTCGCCATTCTTTGTGAAAGCTACGATAGAAGGTGTTGTTCTTGCACCCTCTGCATTAGCTATAACTGTGGGCTGACCACCCTCCATAACAGCTACGCAGCTGTTAGTTGTTCCTAAGTCGATACCTATGATCTTACTCATTTTTTATTCCTCCATATATAAATCTAAATGATTGAATTGTTTTATCTAGCAACGGCAACCATGCTGTGTCTAAGCACTGTGTCGCGGTACATATAACCCTTCTGAAGCTCCTGTGCTACGAATCCTTCCTCGACATCTTCGCTCTCAACCTGCATTACAGCGTTGTGGAAATTAGGATCAAATTCCTTTCCTACAGCTTCGATGGGAGTAACACCAAGATCCTCCATCTGCTTCATGAGCTGCTTGTATATCATGTTCATTCCATCTGCAAAAGCGGAATTCTTCTCTTCTTCAGGGACTGCAGCAAGTCCTCTTTCGAAGTTATCAACAACAGGAAGAATCTTTTCAAGTACATTTGATGCTCCCTGATCGAACATCTGAGATTTTTCTTTATCGGTTCTCTTACGGAAGTTCTCAAACTCCGCAACCTGACGCAGATATTTGTCCTGCATCTCCTCAAACTTCTCTTTGAAGGGATTCTTCTTTTCTTTTTTACCGAAAAGACCTTTCTTCTCGCCTTCGCCGTTCTCAGCGCCTTCAGCACCTGCTTCTGCGCTCTCAGCAGCGGCAGCCTCTTCCTCAGCGGCCTCGGCAACCTTGTTTGCAGCATCTGCAACCTGTTTTGCCTTCTCAGCTACTTCCTGCTGAAGCTCCTTTGATGTCTTCTTTCCGGACTCTTTATTAACGTCCTTCTTTACTTCCTTACTCAATTTAAATACTCCTTACTGGTTCTACTCTTTTTTATATAAATCATCCAGCGCTCTCATCATATTCTTAAGCGCCCCGACAACTTTGTCATAATCCATTCGCTTGGGTCCGATAATACCTACCGTTCCTCGCATTCCTTCACCCAGGTCATAGGTTGCAGTCACGACGCTGCAGTCCTTCATGGACTGAACCGGTGACTCATTACCGATGTAAACCTGAATTCCTGTCTCCTCTGATGAAGACTGAAGAGCATTCTCTACGATACTTGTAAGATCGCTCTTATCCTCAAAGGTAGTAATAAGATCACTTGCTCTATCCTTATCAGCAAGCTCGGGATATCTGAAGATGTTATTGGCGCCGCTGGTGTAAATCTGAAGATCCTCATCCTCTGTAATTGCTTCACCGGCTGTATCCAGTATCCTGTCGATTATCTCGCTGTGTATTCCCGCCTCCTGCTTCATGGCGGTTATAAGTCCCAGGTTGATATCCTCAACCGAAAGACCTGCAAGTCTGGTATTGAGCAGGATGTTGAGCTTAAGCATATCTGCTTCGGAAAGCTCCTGCTCCACCTCTATCATGCGATTCTTGATCACATTACCTTCTATAACAATAGTGGTAAGGAGATGTTCCGCATCCACTCTTGAAAGCTGAACGAATTTAAGCTTGTTCCTGCGGATCACGGGTGCTGAGATCATTGAAGCGTAGTTGGTATCGACCGCCAGGGTCTTGGCAACCTGCTTAAGGAGCTTATCAAGCTTCTCTTCCTTATCAAGAAGCATCTCCTTCATATTCTCAACTTCCTGTTCCTTCTCAGCCAGCATCTCGTCTACATAAACTCGATATCCCTGGTCTGAAGGAATTCGTCCCGCGGAAGTGTGGGGCTGTAATATAAGTCCCATCTCCTCAAGATCTGCCATCTCATTTCTGATAGTGGCAGAACTGAGATTCAAATCCGTATATTTTGAAATAGTTCTGCTGCCGACAGGCTCGCCTGTCTCGAGGTAATTGCGAACAATTGCATGCAGTATTTTCTTTTTCCTGTCATCCAGTTGCATCAGATTACCTCCTTTTTGTTTTGTGTTAGCACTCATTAAGGTTGAGTGCTAACATCTTCTGAGAATAAATTACCACTATAAATTCCTAATGTCAATACAAAGAAAAAACCCCGAGGAATAATCCTCGGGGATAATATGCTCACACAATTATAAGTTGAATTCAGCGTGAACTTCGCCGTTAACAACAAAATATACTTTTCCGTCCTCAGGCTTAACATAAAGCTCAAGAGTCTTGATCTCGGAAACTTTTCTACCCATGTCATACTGCCAAACGTTCTTAGCATTCTCAACGAAGGTGTCATAAGTAACACTCTTGTCTGCGAACTGAAGAACGATATTTGTCTTTGTTGCAGCAGCCTTTGTAGTTGTAGCCTTCTTAGCAGGTGCCTTTTTAGCTGCAGGTTTCTTTGCTTCGGGCTCAGCCTCAGCCTTCTTGGTCTCAGTCTTCTTTGCAGCAGCCTTAGTAGCTGTAGCCTTCTTAACAGGTGCCTTTTTAGCTGCAGGCTTCTTAGCTGCGGGCTTCTCTTCCTTCTTCTCAGCAGCCTTTACAGGTGTTGCCTTCTTAACAGTAGTCTTCTTTGCTGCTGTCTTCTTAGCTGCAGGTTTCTTTGCTGCCTTAGCCTCTTCCTTCTTAGCCTCAGCTGCATCTACAGTCTTTGCTTCTTCTTTCTTTTCTGCAGCAATTACCGGTTTCTTGATAGTCGCAATCGGCTTTAAAGCTGCTTCTCTCAACTTGTCGTCAGCCATATCTCCCTCTCTTTCACGTAAGGAACGCATGCTTTGCGTTTTTGCAAATTTATCATTACGTTTTTGAGTTTAGTACAAATTCGAAAAAAAGTCAACATTTATGCGCATTTAGACCAATTTCGATTCTGTCAAACGCCATTTTAAGCACTTCCATGGATGATGCAAAGGAAATTCTCAAGAAACCAGGCGCAAAATAAGCACTTCCGGGCATCGCTGCAACGTGGTGTTTTTCCAAAAGATACTCACAAAGCTCCGTATCCTTTTCGATAACTCCATAGCCCTCGTATTCTTTACCGAGAAAATTTCTTATATCAAAGAACGCATAAAAAGCGCCCTGGATCTCGTGACTCACAACGCCAGGTATCTTTGAAAGTCTCTCCTGAACGTAATTCCTTCTTTTTTCAAACTCTGCTGTCATATATGCCACGCAGTCCTGAGGGCCGTTTAAAGCCTCAACAGCCGCATATTGGGATATACTCGGCGGAGTTGTGGTAGTCTGACTCTGAACCTTGATGGAATTGGCTATCACATCGCGTCTTCCGCATACGTATCCAAGTCGCCAGCCAGTCATGGAATAGGTCTTTGAAAAACCGTTAACCACGATTGTTCTGTCCTTCATCCCTTCTATAGAAGAAATACTGAAGTGACGACTTCCTTCAAATATTATTTTTTCATAGATTTCATCGGAAATAACAAAGATATCTTTGCGGACTGCGATCTCCGCAAGCCCCCTGAGCTCCTCCTCACCATAAACCTTACCGGTGGGATTGTCGGGAGTACATATAATGACGGCCTTGGTGTGCTCGTTACAAGCATCCTCAATAGCCTTAAGATCAAGTGAAAAATCATCGTTTCTGCCTACCATTACAGGAGTACCGCCTGCAAGGCTGACCATATCGGGATAGCTGACGTAGCACGGTGTCGGGATAATTACCTCATCACCCTCACCGGCAACAGCACAAAGCGCAGCAAACAACGCCTGCTTCGCACCAACCATGACAGCAACCTCATCCATTCCGTAGGTGACGCCGTTGTCCCTGCGGAGCTTCTCTATAATCGCCTCTCTTAAAGGCGCAATTCCATTTCCAGTCGTATACTTCGTAAAATCATCCCTGATAGCCTTTATCCCGGCCTCCTTGATATGCTCGGGTGTTGGGAAATCAGGTTCTCCCACATTAAGTGAAACGATGTCCTCGCCCTTACGCTTCATCTCCTCCACCTTGGCAAAAAGCGCGGTGGTCGGCGAAACCCTGAGGCTCGACATCCTTTTGGATAAATTTGTGCTCATAATACCACTCCTCCGGTTAACTCCTCGTAGCCTGATGGCAGCTATGCTCTGCCTCTGCTACCTTACTTCAGCATCCTCCTCAGCTTATGATAAGCTTTTCTGCAAAATCTCCCCACTGTGATATCAAACCTGTGATACAGCCTTGAAAAAGCTGTAATCTCAGGCATAACCAGGAAGTCATATTCCCCAATATGCTCCCTTAAGTACGCAGGGTATGTGTCATCTATCTGAACTCTTTCGAATTTTGCATCTCTTCCAAATATATCCTGACCAAGCACCAGTCTGTCCATGGTCTCTGCAAGTATTTCTCTGTCGTTGTACTCCTGATGAGCCGCAGCCTTGACCTTAACGCCAATTCTCTTGGCGGGATTCGTCTCGTGATATCCTCCCATGTAGCCAAAATGCCAGCCGCCATCCGCAACTCTCACTGATCTCTCATCAGTAGGTGGTACAAGATCTCTTAATCTGACTATTCCTTCTCCCGGAATATTATCTATAGAAGTTATCTTTGTGCCGAGCCACTTTCTGTCCGGTACCGCAATCTCAGGAAAATCTCCTGTTATCGACAAAAGCTTTCCCGACTTTTCCTCCATATTAAAAAAGCCATAGAAGTTTCTCTGTGCCAGGTGATAAACCCTGCTCTTATCGAAGTTCTTTATAATATCTTCCAAAACCTTAGGATTGGGAATCTCATCCACATCTCCCAAAAGGATTATGTCATCCTCTGTCGCTCCGACTCTCTTTAAGCCCTCCTCCAGATAGTTTTTCTGGAAATAGTCTCTCTCGTGAGTCAGCGCTTCCTTGGGTGTGTCCGTTACAACCACGTATTCTATGCGGTCAAGGTAATCCTTGTAGAGCTCCTTGTTTTTCTCAAAGCAGAGCTCCTTCTCCTCTCCCGAAAAGGTCATGGTTGCTTCCTCGATTATGAATTTATCAACATACGGGCTGAGAATATTCAGTCTAAGCTTTAATATATCAACCTCATTAAAAAACGGAATACAATCATATACCATTTTTTCTGATCCTCGCTTTAATATAGGACTTTAACTTATGCTTAAGACCTGAGCGAAAAAGCCTCATGTCTGCACCCTGCTCCACCTGAAGCCCGTGTACGAAAACATCCTCCTCAGGCGCCCAGTCAGGCAGCTCCAGCAGCGCGTATTTCTTATAAAAATCCGTCACCATCATTTTATTGATCTTTCCTTTTATATCTTTGGCAGGAAGATTTGAATAAATAAGCTTCTTCATTCCAATGGTACAGGTAAGAGCCTTTCTCTGCGTTATGATCTCATCATACTTATCGCCGCACCATTTATGGGCAAACTCATCAAAGGCTTCCCAGGCCCTTGCCTGATTATCAAGAAACTCCTCGTGGTAGCTTCCTGTAAGTCCTTCCTCATTTATCCTGTAAAGATACAGTATGCGGTCAAGATATGCAATACCCTTTGCCTTATCAATTATGGCTGCAGTCTGCAAAAGATCCTCTCCGTGATTTAAGCGCCTTCCATCAGATAGGCAGGTCTCAAGGGCAAGCTCCCTTTTTATACACTTATTCCACATTGCATTAAGGGAATCCCCACTGCACATCAGCCTGTGGAAATCCTGCCTGTTGTCAGGCCCGTAGATCATATCCTCTGAAAAAGGGAAATTAAACATCCTTCTGTCAGGCGTATGAAGCTCGGCTGCATTGTAAAGGATAACATCAATATCATCATCTTTGGATGAATACTTTTCTATTGCAGCCTGAATTTCACTAATAAGCTCAGGCACCACCTTATCATCAGCATCCATGAAAACAATCCACTCTCCGGAGGAAAGCCTCACGCCCTCCTGCCTTGCTTCGTAAGCAGATACCTTCCCCATGTGAACACTTTTCACACAGTCATTTACTGCTGCGTATTCATCACATATGGCAGCACTGCCATCCCCGGATCCGTTCTCCACAAGGATAACCTCCATCTCAGTATCGCCAGGAAGCCTTTGCGAAGCCACTGAGCCTACCGCTTCTCTTATGTAGTTTTCAGCATTATGAACAGGAATTATTACTGAAAATTTCATGTAACCTTGTGCTCCCTCTTCCATTTCTCGGATCTTCGCCAGAAAAGCAGCGGTCTGACAGCACGTTTAAATCTCTTCTTGGGGCTGTAGAATCTTGGATAGTTCTCATTTTCTCCCCACCATTTATGGAAGATAAATGGCTCTATGCCCTTATTTTCAGGAAGCGGATGCTCCCTTCCAAACTTCACTGCCACATCCAGGGGAGCCCACTTAAGACCGTGCTCCTCCATCTCATTTTTGCAGTAGCAGCAAAGGAAAATATCTTCATTATAAAAACCGTCGTAAACCTTCTCCCAGGGCAGATTATGCTCCACGGGATAGGAAAGAAGCCTCTTGGATCTTATAGATACGCTGTTACCCACGCGGCATATCTCACCGTTTTTGTCACGGTAGGCATAATCATTCTTAGGAAGAGGCCAGGGCGAACCTATATAGTCATACTTCAAAAACTCATCCGACCAGTTTTCCGGATGAATGACAAAACCATCCGCATGAACTATCAGCACAAAATCGGTCTTGATGTGCCTTCCCAGCTCGTAGACCATTTTGTAGTTGAATTTATCTATGTTATCAAGCTTTGTTGTAAAGCTGAATCTGATGTCCTTTGGAAGGTAAAACGGCTTTTTGTCCGTAATAAGAACAGCATCGCCGAACTCTATGTCCCGCATGCTGTACTTCATGGCCTGCACCGTCTCATATACATCAACGCTTGTCATCGCTGCGATAGTAACATTTGGAAGTCGCAGCTTTTTTCCTTCACTCACAATAAAACCTCATCTGGCACAAAGCGCCACCTCATTTATAAAAAGGCTTAAATCATTCTATCTTTTAATTACATTATTTCCCAAAGGTCTTAATAAGACCTGTTCTTCTTCCAAGAGATCTCACAATCTTCCAGAAGAAAAATCTTCCGTACAGAAGTCTTCTCTTTATATTCTGGAAAAAGACAGTAACCTCTCCCGGTCTCACATTCCTCTTAGCATAAAGCGCAGAATTCTTTTTGTACTGCTCCAGTTCTGCTCTGCACTCGTCAGCTGTAAAAAGTCTTCCCTTCTTGTCCTGATAGGTAAGGAAGCTGTATATATTCTGCTCAGAGGACCAGAAGCCATCAGAGATATTGTGTCTTGCCCAGTACTTAGGTGCAATCGCATACTTAAGCTCCGTGCTGGACATAACAGGCATCATCGCAAAGGAGGAATTTGACAAAATAAGGTACCTTGCATTTTTAATGGTGACGTAATCCTTACCCATATCAAAATGATGACACTCATACTCAGGAAGTACCTTTTTCGCTGCCTCCTCATCCTCTGTAACTATCATGAACCTCATATCGGGGTTCACCTTTTTCATATTCTCAATTGCGTTAAGCCAGTACTTCCTGTCCAGGAAAAGCTCCGGGCAGCTTGTGTATTCTCCGCCACGCATATTGATTATGCAAAGATCGTCCGATGTATACTCATAGGACTCAGCCTCTTCTTTTACATGGAGCCAGTCCTTAATCTTATGTCTGTACTTCTCAAAATAGGACTGATCCTGGAGATTCCCGTAGATCAGTGTATTATCCTCAACATCAAAGAGCCTCGGGTCCGCACCTGATATGTAGCATCCATTTGTCATATCGTGAACGGAATTACCCATGTAAAGTCTGTCATCCTGCTCTGTAAAAATCGTGAACTTTTCCATGTCCTCCCTTGGAATTTCCTCCCCAAGGTCGATATCCATAAAGTACATTCCCTTATTTGAGTGGAAGACATTGCCCACCTGTCCCGGATTAACGAATCCGAAGGGCACTCCCTTTTCCTCGGCAAGACATCTTGTAACTATATAGAAAAACAGCTGGTTTCCCAGGCCGTATCCTTTTATAAATTCTGTTCCTATCATATTTATATCCTTCTTACAGATATCCCCTCATCCGTCAGCCCCCAAGGAGAAGGCTTTACTTCTTTATAAACTCTTCTTCATACCACTGCTGGAACATCAGTATATACCATATCTGAATACGGTAAATTCCGCGCTCGGTGAAGTCTGTCCAAATTTTCTCAACAACATCAGGATCAAGAATACCCTGCTGCCTGATCTTTTCCTTATTAAGAAGTCCCTCTGCCCAGTCGCGAAGCTCGCTCTCCTTAAGCCACTTCTCAATCGGAATTGAGAAGCCCTTCTTGGGGCGTTCCATCATCTCCCTTGGAACATAGCGGTAAAGCACATCTCTAAGAACCTGCTTACCAACATTTCCGTCACGGAGGTATTCTACAGGAAGTGTCCATGCGAATTCAACCACATCCTTATCCAGCATGGGGACACGGGTCTCAAGAGAAACCGCCATGGCAGTCCTGTCCACCTTCACCAGAATGTCATCGGGATGGTAAACCAGCATATCCATAAGCATGGTCTCATGGTTCACTTCATTAAGAAAACCGTTTTGAAGCTCAGTATATTTATAGGGAAGATTTCCCTTTTTAAGCGCGATCATCTTGGTAAGAGGATCTGTCTCATGCTCCATTCTGTGGAGATCAACCGGTCCCTCAGCTCCAAGGAGCGTACCTTTTATCCTGTAAATTTCCTTCTTAGAAAGGGGAGAGCCAAGCACCATGGCACTTGCAGCCTTCCTGATGGGATACGGAATGCCATGCATTTTACCCCAGATTCTGCTGATGGACTCATAGGACGTATATCCGCAGAACAGCTCATCTCCGCCGTCTCCGCTAAGTGATACCGTCACGTGATCCCTTGTCATCTTACTTACAAGATAGGTAGGAATCTGTGATGAGTCAGCAAAAGGCTCAGCAAACATCTTCGAAAGCTTTGGAATCACAGCCTTCGCATCCTTTTCAGTGATATACAGCTCCGTATGCTCTGTTCCAAGGTGCTTTGCAATCTCAGCTGCATAAACAGCCTCGTTGTAGGCCTTATCCTCCATACCTATAGTGAAGGTTCTAACCTTACCTGGCTGTAAGTCCTGCATCAGTGCAACAATCGTACTTGAATCAATACCTGCTGATAAAAATGCTCCAACCGGAACATCTGCAACCATCTGCCCTTTTATGGACTCCTTAAGAAGTCTCTCGAGCTCCATGGAAGCTTCCTGCCTTGTGCCCTTAAAGGGATTGTCCTGCCCTCTCTTTGCAGTCTCCTTCATTGACCAGTAGACCGTCTCTGTGGTTTTCAGAGTATTAATATCTATTGTTAAAAGAGTACCTGCCTCGAGCTTATTTATTCCTTTATATATAGTGTAGGGTGCGGGAATATATCCTTCCGTAAAATATATATCCAGCACATCTGTATTTATCTCATTATCGAATCCGTCTACAACACGAATGCATCCAAGATCTGAAGCAAACCCCAGAGCTCCTGCCACATTTCCGTAATAAAGCGGCTTTTCACCTACTCTGTCCCTTGCAAGAGTAACTGTTCCTTCCTTAGTATCATAGACAGCTATTCCAAACATTCCCTTGCACATGGAGAGAGCTTCTTTTGCTCCGTAATACTCTATAGCTTCAAGAAGAACCTCCGTATCAGAGCTTCCCCTGAAATCAGAATCAGTAGCAAAACCATCCGCTATCAACTTCTGCTTTACATCCTTATTATTGTAAATCTCTCCGTTATAAACCATCACCATTCTTCCGGAGTGGCTCGTCATGGGCTGTGCGCCATTTTTTGAAAGGTCCACAATAGAAAGGCGCCTGTGTCCAAGCGCTACTTCCTTATTATCACTAATATATACGCCGTTATCATCCGGGCCTCTGTGCACCATGCGGTCATTCATCCTCTGAATGTTCGCCTTCGCATCACCACGGAATTTGATTAGTCCTGCTATTCCACACATATGTATTTTCCCTGTTTTCAAGTTTATGTTCTAAATATAAACATAGTACCACATTATATGTAATAAGAAAAAGAGCGCCGTACCTATATTAGTACAGCGCCCTTCAATAATCACATTTTTATATAAGACTTATCAAGCCTTTACGATTTTCTTAAGCTCCTCAGCCTTATCTGTCTTCTCCCAAGGAAGATCAAGGTCGTTACGTCCGAAGTGTCCGTAAGCAGCTGTCTGCTTGTAGATAGGACGACGAAGGTCGAGCATCTTGATGATTCCAGCAGGACGAAGGTCAAATAACTCACGAACTGCAGCTACAAGAGCCTCGTTTGAAACCTTACCTGTTCCAAATGTATCTACAAGAACAGATGTAGGCTGAGCAACACCGATAGCGTATGAGAGCTGAACCTCACACTTATCAGCAAGACCTGCTGCTACGATGTTCTTTGCAACGTAACGAGCTGCGTAAGCACCTGAACGGTCAACCTTTGTGCAATCCTTACCTGAGAAAGCACCGCCGCCGTGACGAGCAGCTCCGCCGTAAGTATCAACAATGATCTTACGTCCTGTAAGACCTGCATCACCCTGAGGTCCTCCGATTACGAAACGGCCTGTAGGATTGATATAAATCTTTGTATTGTCATCAACCATAGAAGCGTCAACTACTGCATCGATAACGTACTTTCTGATATCAGCGTGGATCTGCTCCTGAGTAACCTTCTCATCATGCTGAGTTGAAACAACAATAGCCTCAAGTCTGATGGGCTTGCCGTTCTCATCATACTCAACAGAAACCTGGCTCTTACCATCTGCTCTAAGATAAGGAAGAGTTCCGTTCTTACGAACCTCTGTAAGTTTCTTTGTGAGCTTGTGAGCAAGTGAGATAGCGTAAGGCATAAGCTCCTCTGTCTCGTTTGTAGCATAACCGAACATCATACCCTGATCGCCGGCACCGATTGCCTCGATCTCCTCATCAGTCATCTTGTTCTCTCTGGCCTCGATAGCCTTATCAACACCCATAGCGATGTCAGCTGACTGCTGATCAAGAGCTACCATAACTGCACATGTGTTACCATCAAAGCCCTTCTCTGAGCTGTCATAGCCGATCTCTACGATAGTGTCTCTTGCAATCTTGGCATAATCAACAACTGCCTTAGTTGTGATCTCACCTGTGATAAGTGCAAAACCTGTGCAAGCTGTTGTCTCACAAGCAACACGGCTCATGGGATCCTGTGCAAGGCAGGCATCAAGAATAGCATCAGAGATGTTATCACAAATTTTATCGGGATGTCCCTCAGTAACTGACTCAGAAGTAAAAATAAACTTTTCTGCCATTATAAATTTCCTTTCTGCGCTCTTTGCGCTCAAACAAAAACAATGAACTTTTTGCTTAATAAGCAAAAATAAATCCGCTTAGCGACGCCAAGCGGACCTGATATCAGATAATCAAATCCTCTTATTGCTCGCAGATCCTATCGGCAAATATGTTGCAAACCGATTTTTGATCACTTACTCACTACGCTCAGGTTGGCACCTTCCGGATGTCCGGGGTTGCCGTGGCTTCTCAGATCCTATGTATCTCCACCACTCTGAATAAGAGAAATGTCACAATATGGAATTGTCATATCTTTTAGATACACTACTATATAAATTTAAATCTTGCAAGATGTTTTAAGAAAAATTAATAAATCACTATTTTATGTAGAAAAAATAATTCTATTATTATAAAATGATAATACATGACCGGTTCATACATTACTTTCTATATAAACATAACAGAAAGCAACAAAACAAATTATCGATTAAAGATTGGAGGTAAGAGTGAAAAGTAAAGATTTAAATCCACGTGAAAAAGAAATCATGGAACTCCTATGGAAAAGTTCTGAAGCTATGACAAGCACAGATATGCTTGAAAAGCTAGATCCCGAAAAATGGAACAAGCTCACAGTTTTCAGAACTATTAATAGCCTTATTAAAAAAGAATTCATAGTTGTAAACGGCTTTGAGCAGTACAACACACAGTACGCCCGGAAGTTCACATATGCCCTGTCCAAAGAAGAATACCTGGCTAAGCGCATGAAAGAGGATGGAATGGGGATCAAATCCTTAAGCAGTATTGCTCTTGCTTTCATGGGGAATGAACTTCCAAAGGGTAAAAAAGAGCGCAAAGAATTAATTGACGACCTTCAGAATATTATTGATAAATTAAATTCTGAGAAATAGTGTCGTTCAAGAAGGGTATAAAAGAGTTATGTCAATAATGGATGTGTTTGCCAATTATTTTATGGGGATTTTGGCGAGTAGTTTTTGCATTCTTATAATTTATTATCTTAGGAAAAAGTTTTTCAAATTTGGGGTATTAGGTCTTAAGGGCTTGGTTTTTATCTATTGCTTGTGTATTCTACGAGCACTGATTCCATTGGAGCTTCCTTTCGCAGTTCCGGTAAAATGTCAGATATTAATGCCAATTAATGACATTCTTTTCTTCATGCCCATATTTTATAAAAATATAAAGATTTTTGGTTGGCAAATTGTAAGCTGTCTATACTTAACAATATTTTTCCTGCTTATTATTCGCCTACTTATTTACTATAAAAACGCATCAAAAGCTATAAAGCGGACACATGCAGTTGTTGGTAAACAAGCTAATATACTATTAGATAAAATCGTTCACGAAGATAGACGTATATCTTCTGTAAAACTACTAACTTCATCAGATATAAGTAGTCCTCTCAGTATTGGATTGCTGAATCCTGCAATAATTTTACCTGCTAATTACAAAAGTTTGTACTCAGATCGTGAACTTTATCACATTTTAAAACATGAATATACTCATATAAAAAAGCATGATTCACTAAAAAATCTTCTACTAAATATTGCTTCCTGCTTCATTTTTTGGAATCCTTGCATGCTATTATTAAAAAAAGATTTTGTCCAATCTATAGAGCTCCGTTGTGACAATGAGGTTATTTCAGGTATGTCTTCTAGCGAAAGGAAAGATTATCTATCCACTATGCTGACAGTATTAGAGTGTAAAGCCCCAACCACCAATAGCACCTCATCATATGAAATCGCTTTAAACTTTGTATCAAATGAATCCATATATATAAAAGAAAGATTCAAAATAATACAAGAGCATTCAGAAGCACTGAACAAAAAAGCAAATCTTATGATTCCAATCATGCTGTTTGTCGTTGTGCTTTGTTCTTACACATTTATTCTTCAGCCCAAGTATGCTCCACCAATAGAAGACATCATCGAAGATTCCGATTGTTTTGAAGTAGATATGCAATCCGACTACATCATAGTTTCAGAAGACGGATCTGCTACTATGTATCTAAAAGATGGAACACAATTATCTGCTACAACTGAAGATATCGAGTTTTTTAATAAATATAATGGAAAGGTCATATATGAAAAAAATTAAAAAAATTTTTTGCTTTTTGCATTATTACTTGTTGTTCTAAGTCAAAGCCAACCTGTAATATTAAATTCACTTTGCCCTAATATAATAGCTATGGATTCGATAAAAAGAGCCAAAGACATAGTTATTAAAACCAGAAATTATTACGGAAAAAGGCAACACCGAAGATGGGACAACCAAAAACATAGGTGGATAGACCCACATTGGATTGATGACTGAGTGTAAAAAATGCAAGAATACAGATATCAAAATATGATATCTGTATTGACATTATACAACCTAGTATCTATTATATGTGTATGAATCATTTTGGTTCTACAAAATAATAGGAGAAGAAAAGATATGAAAAAAAAGGGGTTTTGTTTCACACTATTTGCTGCATTTTCTATTGCAGCCGCATTTAATATGCATTCCATTACAGCTTCTGCTGAAAGGTTATATCCATCCGGAGATGATATTTCCTATAAACAGCTTAAGGTCGGCGACGTTTTTTATGATGATTATGAAGATAGCGAACCTTTAATCTACAAAGTTGTAAAAACTGCAACAAAGAAAAGTCAGGATATTGAAGTCGAAATCGCAGGCATTAATCCAAAATTTGATTGGGCAGCCCATAACCGCAACGAATTTGACAAAAATAACATCAGCATCTGCGTAGATACTGAAGATTTGGATTTTAAGGTTATTGGTATCGGGGATAATGCCTTTAAGGATAATAAAGCATTATACAGATTCTCATTTGGACATGCCCCCATCAAATATGTTGGAAAAAGTGCATTTGAGGGCTGCTCTAATCTTCATGGTTTTTATGCAGAAGATGCTCTTACCACAATCAATGAGCGTGCTTTTTATAACTGTGAGCATTTAAGTGAGCTTCACTTTGATAATGACACATTAAAAAGTGTCGGAGCAGACGCATTAAGTAATACAAATCCTATAATCAGGATAACTACCTATAATATGAGCACCAAGCATGCTTCAAAAATCAGAAAGCTTTTCAAAAAAGCCGGTGCCCAGAAAATTTATTTCAAAATGTATGAACCCAAAAAAGAAAGCAAGAAAACAAAGATTCCTAATGAATCTGACGTCATGATAAAGCTTCCTAAGGGATCAACCTTTACATCTGATGAATTCACTTATAGAGTTATCAAACCCGCAACTAAGAAACATCGCGGCGAAGTTGAAATAACAGGCTTTAGTCCTTTAGCTACGCCAAGTAATCTTAAGCAGGTGGATCCCGGATCTTCCCTCGATGATATTGGTTATGAACGTTACGACATCGTAGGTATTGCCGATAATGCATTTAAAGATAATCAGACTATTACATATGTAATGTTTGCTGATTGTAATATCAGATATATCGGAAAGAGTGCATTTGAAGGCTGCACACAGATTAAAGACGTTACATTTGCACGAACCAAGGAACTCACCAAAATAAAGTCAAAGGCTTTCTATGGCTGCGCATCCTTAAAAGAGATTTCTATAGAAGCAGGTAAGCTAAGCAAGATAGGCAAGGAAGCATTTGGAAACACACCTCAGAAAGCAAAAGTTACTGTCCGTAACATGAGCTCTAAACAGTTTTCAAAGATCAAACAGCTCATAAAAAAAGCAGGATTGTCAAAACCTAGATTCAAAGAAAAAACATATCCAAACTAATAAACTCGTTATTTGAAATTTATATACTCGGAGCTGCCAATTGGTTGACAATTGGCAGCTTTTTTTTGCTATTATGATAGCATTTTATTGAATAATATGAGCCAAAATGCTATTATTATAGCAATAGGAGAATTGAACATGGATTATTTATGGGACACCCCTTCTGACGTTGCAAAAAGATTAGCAACAAAAATAAGAGATATCAGAAAAAGAAAAAAGATAACTCAAAAAGAATTAGCAGGACGTAGTAATGTTAGCTATGCTACGCTCCGAAAATTTGAAAAGACCGGGCAAATATCTTTGGAATCATTTATAAAACTAACCATGGAACTTGGCGTTGTTAATGAACTCAATGAACTATTTACCGAACCTGTTTACAACAGTATTGAGGAAGTTATAAATGCGAACAAATAAGACACTCGACGTATATTATCACGGACAGCATGTGGGAACACTTGCAGAGACTCCCGACAAGAGAATCGCCTTTCAATATAGTAGCGAGTGGCAAAGAAATGGCTTTGCCATTAGCCCCTTTTCATTACCTCTACGGAATGATGTCTTTGTACCTAACGAAAGGGCTATGGATCGTTTTAGTGGTTTGTTCGGCGTTTTTGCTGACAGCCTGCCGGATAGCTGGGGTGAGCTGTTATTAGACCGACATCTTGAGGCACTTGGAATAAAGCGTGGAGAAATATCAACTCTTGAACGTTTAGCATATGTAGGCCAAAGCGGAATGGGCGCTCTTGAATATTTACCATCTAAGGAATCCGACTTTGATTTGAAAAATATTGGCCTTGACTATGATATGATTGCGAAAGAATGCGCAAATATCCTATCATCAAAGTATACTGAGCAATTGGATATACTCTATAAAATGGGTGGATCAAGTGGTGGAACACGTCCCAAAATACTTCTTTCCGAAGATAACCGGGAATGGATTGTAAAATTCCCATCCAAAACCGATCCCGAGGTTAGTGGAAAACGCGAATATGACTATTCTCTATGCGCTAAAAGCTGCGGTATTTCCATGACTGAAGCAGAACTTATTCCATCTTCTGTCTGTGACGGTTACTTTAAAACTGAACGATTTGACAGAAAAAGAGGAGAAAAAATTTTTACCATAACCTTCGCAGCACTTTTAGAAGCAGATTTTCGCTCTCCCTCATGTGATTATGAGGCTTTTTTCAAATTAGTAAGAGTACTTACAAAAGATGCCTCTTATGACATAGAACAGTTGTATAAAATAATGTGTTTCAACGTCCTGGCTCATAACAGAGATGATCATACTAAGAATTTTTCATTTCTTTATACAGATATGAATGGTTGGAAACTGGCCCCGGCATACGATCTCACTTATAGCGATACCTACTGGGGCGAACATACAACTTCTGTGAATGGTAAAGGAAAAAACATATCCGACAACGACTTAATCACACTCGGAATTGGTGCAGGATTATCTGAAAAAATGTGTAACCAGCATCTGACTGATATAAGAAACAAAGTAAAAGCATTAGAAAAATATTTTGATAATCTGCAAACAGGCAATAATTCCCACGTACCATTTAGCAAACGATTATCTGATATTACAAAACCAACATAAAACAATATATAGAAAATCAGGAAAACAAAAATGACACATAAAACCACAACAAGAAACATGACAAGCGGCTCTATATTAAAGCAGATAATTGCATTCTCACTGCCGCTTATGTTCGGAAATATTTTTCAGATGTTATATAACACCGTGGATTCAATCGTGGTGGGCAATTTCGTAGGAAAAGAAGCCCTTGCAGCAGTGGGCTCCACCACCATGATTGTAAATATGCTGGTGTTCTTTTTTAATGGCTTCTCAATCGGTGCAGGAGTTCTGATCTCCAGATATTTTGGAGGAAAAGATTTAAAAGGTCTCCATCTTGCTATCGAAACCACCATTGCAACTACACTTATCTTCTGCGTTCTCTTTACAATAATTGGAAGTATCGGCGTTACACCTATGCTTAAATTTATGGCCACTCCTGAAGATGTTATGCCGGATGCTACTACATACCTCAGAATATATTTTCTTGGTTTTTCCGGTCTTCTAATCTACAACATGGGAAGCGGAATACTGCGAGCTGTGGGCGATACCACCAGACCTCTTATGTTCCTCATTCTGACAAGTCTTATGAACATCGTTCTTGACCTTGTCTTCGTAATCGGTCTCCACGCAGGAATTGCAGGTGTTGCCTATGCAACCATCATTTCCCAGTTTATTTCAGCCATTCTCACGCTGATGCTTCTTACAAGGACAAACGATATCTACAAGCTTGTCTGGAAGGATCTGACACTTGATAAAACTATTCTTAAAGGCATCTTCATGGTTGGCCTCCCTGCAGGAATACAGTCAGTCATCACTGCTTTTTCAAATGTATTCGTGCAATCCTACATAAATCACTTCGGTTCAAGCTGTATGGCAGGTTGGAGCAGCTACAACAAGCTCGATACCTTCATAATGCTGCCCATGTCCAGCTTTGCTATGGCTGCCACAACGTTTGTCAGTCAGAACATCGGCGCAGGAAAAGAAAAACGAGCAGAAAAAGGAACCAGAACAGCTATACTTCTGTCAACCTTTGTTACCTTTGTTATTGCCCTCATGCTTTACATATTTGCAAGACCTGCCATAAGACTCTTTTCATCAGACGAGTCGGTTATCGAATTCGGAGCACTTTTCATTCAGACAAACGTGTTCTTCCTTATTGCAAACTGCGTAAACCACACTCTCGCTGCTGCCCTTCGCGGACGCGGTGATTCCAGAGGTCCCATGGTCATTATGATTGCAACCTTCGTTGTGGTAAGACAGATATATCTCTTCGTACTAACTCATTTCATAGTAAATGACCCGAAGTGGGTAGGATTTGGTTATCCCGTGGGTTGGATGTGCTGCTGCGTAGTAGAGCTCATCTACTACAACATTAAGTGGAAGGGCAAAGCTCAAATAGTAAAGAATCCTGATATCATCAATTACGCATCCGATGAAAAAGAGCACAAAAAGGCATGATTATCAGAAAAAGAACACACAAAATGACATTGTTGCCCAAAATCGATTTTGCTATAGTACTTTGAGTAACAAAATATGACTTCTTCCGCTTTTGCATACATGAAGTCATCGTAATCTTCTTTGGAGGAATCAATGTTAAAAAAGATTGACGCAGAAATGAAACGTCGCCTTGCCATGACCTTTGGAGGCGTACTTATAGCAGGCTTTTCCGTGGGAATGTTCCAGTTTTCACTTATGGGTATGGATCCTTTTCAGGTATTCGCCCATGGAATATGGACACAGCTTCAGCACATTTTGACAGGCGGTGCTCCGAGATTTTTCACAGATTTTGAAGGAAGTCCCGTGATTGGTTACGGTATCGTATATATGGTAATCAATATGATTCTTCTGGTATTTGACTTTTTCCTTGATAAAAAGAAGATAGGAATAGCCACATTCATCAACTTATTCCTGCTTGGATACGTTGTCGACTGGTCACATAACTTTTGGACTAATTTAATTCCAAATCCTTCATTTATGATAAAAATGCTCTTCCTTATTGTAGCGATTGTAATCATGTGTTTTGCTTCAGCTCTGTATTTCACCAGTGACCTTGGTGTATCTACCTACGATGCTATCGCGCTTTCGCTTTCAGAGAAAAAGGGCTGGGATTTTAGAATACTTCGAATCGCAGGTGATCTCATCTGTACAGGACTTGGCTTTGTGATGGGTGTTCTCCCGGGAATAGGAACCATTATTACTGCATTTTTCATGGGGCCTCTCATCGAGTTCTTCAATGTTCATGTAGCAAGACCTCTAAGATATGGCAAGAACGCAAAATAATAGTAAGGATACCAAAGGCTATGGAAGATTGATTTTCCATAGCCTTTTTTCAAAAGAGTTTATCTATATTTAATAAACCTTTCATCCTTACCTTTCTTAAAAACCATATAATTAAATATATAGATGTAAAAAACTTACAGCTTTACAGATGATTTGAATTGATTCATCTCTTTTTTTACAAGGAGTTCCCAAATGAAAAAAATCATTTTAGCAATCCCTATTACCGCCATAGTTCTGGCAGCCACTTTATTTTTTTCACCTGCAAGTGCTATGACCAACACAGAGATTTCTCTAGACGAAGCCACACAGATTGCTCTTCTGAATGCAGGCTTTAATGCAGATGAGGTCGTTATCATAAAATCTGAAAGAGAAGTCGAAAATGGAATTGCACAATATGATATAGGTTTCGTTGTAGAACCCGATGAGTATTATTACGAAATAGAGGCTTCTACCGGTAAAATACTCTATTATATGTACTATGACGAGAAAAAACGCAAGCTCAGGGAATCCAATCCTGTTCCACCTCCGCAGGAGATAACCCCTGATCAGGCTCTTGAAATTGCTCTAAAGCACGCAGGCTACACCGCTGCTGAGACCACCGGCTCTGAAGTCAAAAACGACTACGATCAGGGTGAAAACATCTATGAAGTTGTATTCTATATTTATGGAAAAGAATACCAATACGATATCAGAGTATCAGATGGACAAATTCTTGATTATGAGATTGATCATTAATTCAAGGCTGCCGCAGTCAACTGCAGCAGCCTTTACACTCTATTATAATAATATTTCTAAACCTATCATTTTCTTTAAAAATCTACTTACTTCTTTATCTTCATGGTAAGTCCGATTCTCTGCTTCTTTACATCAACCTCGATAACCTGGACATCTACAATATCTCCAACGCTTACTGCATCGAGAGGATGCTTAATGTAGCGGTCAGTGATCTGAGAGATGTGCACAAGTCCGTCCTGGTGAACACCTATATCCACGAAAGCACCGAAGTCTACGATGTTTCTGACTGTCCCCTTGAGAACCATTCCGGGCTTTAAGTCCTTCATTTCCATTACATCGCTTCTGAGGATAGGAGCGGGCATGCTCTCTCTGGGGTCACGGGAAGGCTTCTCAAGCTCTGAGAGAATATCTGTAAGAGTGATCTCACCAACTCCGAGCTCCTCAGCGAGCTTCTTCTTATCGCCCACCTTATTAAGGAGGCTTCCACCTGCAAATCCTGCACCATTACCTGCGCCTGCTTTATTGCCGGATTTACCCTTAGCAGCGCCATTATCAGAAGCTGACTGTGCGCTATCTGCAACAAGATTTGCTCCGTTTAATGCTGCAGCAAGAGCTGCTCCCATAGCGGTACTGGTATTCTTAACAACAAATGTCTTTTCCTTCTTGGTATTCTTACCCTTATTTCTGTCAGAATTACCCTTAGCTTCTGCCTTCTTGGCATCAGCCTTGGCTTTGGCTGTTTTCTTCTGAGCCTCTCTTACATCATCCATGGTTAGACCAAGCTTATCCATAAGCTTCTCTGCAGCCTCGTATGACTCAGGATGCACGCTTGTGTCATCAAGAGCATTCTTACCGTCATGGATTCTGAGGAATCCTGCGCACTGCTCATAAGCCTTGGGTCCGAGCTTTGGAACCTTAAGGAGCTCATCTCTGCTCTGGAACTTGCCGTTAGCTTCTCTATAATCAACAATATTTTTGGCAATAACCTTGCTGATACCTGATATATAAGTAAGAAGTGGAGCTGATGCTGTATTAAGATCAACGCCCACCTTGTTAACGCAGTCTTCAACTACACCTGAAAGAGCTTCTCCAAGCTTCTTCTGATTCATGTCGTGCTGATACTGACCTACACCGATACTCTGTGGATCAATTTTAACAAGCTCTGCAAGAGGATCCTGGAGACGTCTTGCTATGGAAGCAGCACTTCTCTGACCTACATCAAACTGAGGGAACTCCTCTGTCGCAAGCTTACTTGCTGAATATACGGAAGCTCCTGCCTCGTTTACGATAACGTACTGAACAGGCTTATCAAGCTCCTTTATAAGCTCTACGATTACCTGCTCTGATTCTCTTGAAGCAGTACCATTACCCACTGAGATAAGGTCTACGTCATATTTCTTTATAAGCTTTTTAAGCTCTGTCTTAGCTTCCTCAACCTTGTTCTGAGGAGCTGTGGGATAAATAACCTTTGTATCAAGGACTTTTCCTGTAGCATCTACGATTGCAAGCTTACAGCCTGTCCTGAAAGCGGGATCCCATCCAAGTACTGTCTTACCTGCGATAGGAGGCTGCATAAGAAGCTGCTCAAGGTTCTTACCAAATACGCCAATAGCGCTGTCCTCTGCCTTCTCTGTGAGTTCATTTCTTATGTCTCTCTCGATGGCAGGAGCAATAAGTCTGTCATAGGAATCCTTGCAAACAGCCTGAAGTACAGGTGTTGTCTCAGGATTTTCCTTTGTGATCGTCTTCTTTTCAAGGAAACGAAGGATCTGTTCCTCGGGAGCTGTGATCTTAACTGTAAGGAACTTTTCAGCCTCGCCGCGGTTAAGAGCAAGTACTCTGTGTCCGAGGATCTTGTTTACAGGCTCCTCAAAGTTGTAGTACATCTCGTAAACGCTCTCTGCCTTCTCGTCCTTTGCAGTTGATGTAACAAAGCCCTGATTCCAGGTCTCCTCACGGATGTATGTACGGTAATCGGCATTATCAGAGATCTCCTCGGCAATGATGTCCATGGCTCCCTGAATAGCCTCCTGAATGTTCTTAACCTCTTTCTCCTCATTTACATAAGGAGTAGCTTCCTCAACAAGAGTCTTTGTGGTCTCCTGTGCGCGGATAATATCTGCAAGTCCGTCCAGGCCCTTCTCCTTCGCAACAGATGCTCTTGTCTTTCTCTTGGGTCTGTAAGGTCTGTAAAGATCCTCAACTGCAACCATTGTCTCAGCAGCGATGATCTTCGCCTTAAGCTCGTCTGTGAGCTTACCCTGCTCCTCAATGCTGGAAATAACCTGTTCCTTCTTCTCCTCGAGACCTCTTAAGTAGGTGAGTCTCTCGCCTAATGTTCTAAGCTGCTCATCGTTAAGAGATCCGGTTACCTCCTTACGATATCTAGAAATAAACGGTATGGTGTTACCCTCGTCAATAAGCTTGACTGCAGCCTCAACCTGCCATTTCTGTACACTAAGTTCTTCTGTGATCTTCTGTAAAATATCCATACTGACTGTAAAACTCCTTGAATTTATTGGCTTATAAGCCTTCAAAATCAATGCTAAAAAAGCATGCACATTGTCTATTTTACTATGATGTCACCCACTTTTTCAATCACCCTGATATTTCATCAAAATTTAATACACAATACCCTGTTTTTGCGGTAAACTTAAGGTGAAATAATGTTATCTTTTGATGACAGAGGAGGAAAATGTAATTCAGCTTCAGACTGATTTACAACTAACTGATAATGACTGAAAGTTTTGAGTATAACCAGTCTCGAAACCCTCTAAATCCCAGGGTTTCCATGGCTACCATAGCCTCAATAACAGGTCTGGTTTCAATAGCACTTTTACTTAGCGTCTATCTCTCCATTATTCTCGGAGGAGTCGCTGTAACGCTTGCTCTTCTTACACGTGATAGTAACGGCAAGCTTTTCCCGCAGGCCAAGCGTGCAATTGCCTTTGGTCTTGTAGGATTATTTGGGGGATACGCACTGATTGTTACATCCTTCGTGACGGTTTTCACCGATCCCGAAGCGCGCAGAATGGTGAATCAGTATTCCGAGGCAGTCACCGGCAGAAGCTTTGACGCCATGTTTAATGAGATCACCGATAATCTCGGAATAAGCTTCGACATTCCTGCAGAGAATTAAAGAGGATGTGCTTATGAGTGGTATCAGTGGAATTGGATTTAATAGTTCATACGCATCAGGGTTCTTTGGTCCTGCCTTTAATAACGGCGGCTCCGGAACAGTTTCAGAGGCAGCGGCAGGTGCAGGTCCTGTCATGGGTGATGGCAAGGTAAGCCTTAATCCCGGAGAATCCGTTGAGAAAAAGCCCGGCATGCGTTCATCACCGGCTGAATGCGAGACCTGTAAGAATCGCAAATATATAGACGGTTCTAACGAAAACGTATCCTTTAAGAGCGCAGCTCACATATCTCCCGAAGCTGCTCCCTCAAGAGTTCGCGGCCATGAGCAGGAGCACGTATCCAACGCTTATAAGAAGGCAGCCGAGGGCGACGGCAAGGTTTTACAGGCTTCTGTAAAAATCCAGACCGCAGTATGTCCCGAGTGCGGACGCACCTATGTATCCGGCGGACTTACTACCACTCAGATAATGTACAAAAATGAAGATAATCCATATCAGAAAAATAAGAAATCAGCTGACGCAGCCAGTGGTCTTATAGGCTCCAGCTTTGACGCAGCCGTTTGATTTTCACCTGAGAGGTGCACTGATCATTATATAAGGTGAGGCCTTAGTGCTTCGCCTTATTTTTGGGAATGGCATATTCCATTTCACAATAAAAAACACAAGAGGAAGCTATGAAAAATTTTAACAAAACATCAGCCCTTAAATCCACAGCAAGAGACAGGCTCATCGGGCATTATGGCACAACAATTTCCGCAATTATTCTTTACAGATTCATTTCATTTGTAGTCGTTAACTTTATAGTCGGTTCTATAATTCCAAGTAGCCTTATTTCATATTTGGTATTTTTCTCAGCTACAATTCTGGTAAATCTGTTCCTGGGTGTATTTGATTCAGGACTCGCTTATCTTTTCATGAATATCATATATGGGCAGTCCGTATCGGTTGGGGATCTGTTCCACGGTTTCAAGAATCACCCTGACAAGGCAATTAAGCTCCAGGTTCCCATCGCAGTTATGGATACCCTTACAATGATTCCGATTCAGGTGCTCTCAGTTGTACTCGCCAGAAATGCTAAGATCACAGGCAGTATCGAGCCCCAGGTGACCTGCGCAGTTATCGCAGTAATCGGTATCCTCGCTATTATCAATCTTTATGTTCGTCTGACTTTCTCCCAGTCCTACTACATTCTTCAGGATTTTCCGGACAAATCGGCGACTTCCATTTTAAAGACAAGCTCAAAGCTCATGAAGGGCAATAAGAGAAGACTCATTCTCCTTTACCTTAGCTTCATTCCACTTGGGCTCATTGGTATGCTTGCATGCTTCGTTCCGTTTTTCTGGGTAACAGCTTACGTTGCGGCTTCTGATGCTGCTTTCTATCAGGACCTTGTAGCTGTATCTGCACAAAACACTAATTCATAAAAAGGAAAACTATATGGATTTAATAGATGCAATTAACGCGATAGATAAGACACACGAAGACGACGTACTGCACAGATTGACAACGGTCTGGGGCGATTCTCTTGATAAAGAGAATGTTTTACAGGAATACCCTCGTCCACAGTTCGTCCGTAACAGCTATATAAATCTGAACGGAGAGTGGGAATACGCCTTTTCAGGCAGCAATGCCCATCCCCGCAAGATGGATGGAACCATTCTGGTTCCTTTTTCACCTGAGGCAATATTGTCCGGCGTCGAGAGACAGCTAAAGCCCGATGAATACCTTTGGTATAAGAAGGTGCTTCCTTCAATTAAGCTTCCTTCAAAGGATTACCGTGTGCTTTTACATTTTGGTGCCGTGGATCAGCGCGCCATCGTTTTCATAAACGGTGCCCCCGTTGGTGCTCATTCCGGCGGATATCTTCCCTTTACAATTGATATAACTGAAGAATTAAAGCAAAAGAGCCCCGAGGATGAGCTTACCCTTGAAGGCACTCTCACAGTCTGCGTACAGGATGACAGCGATTCCTCCTACCACAGCAGAGGTAAGCAGACACTTAAGCGCGGCGGTATGTACTATACTGCCCAAAGCGGTATCTGGCAGACAGTCTGGATGGAGGTAGTACCGAGAACACATATCACAGCCTATAGGATCCTTCCGGATAAAGCTCTGGACGTTATCTATGTAACCGTCCACACCAATCACAAGTGTCCTGTTTCCATCAAGATAATGGACTCCTCCAAAGAGATCCTCATTGCAGAAAACGAGGGCCTCACAACAAGCAGAAATGACAAAAACCGTCAGCGCTTCGAATCAGAGGATTTCCGCGATTCCTTCAGCCATCAGTCCGATGAACTCAGTACCTTCTCACCGGATATTGAAGCCAAGCACAAATCCCGCTATACATATTCCTGCAAGATTACTATTCCCAAGCCCCACCTCTGGAGCCCCGAGGATCCTTATCTCTATCAGGTATGCATAAATGCAGGTGATGACGAAGCCTGGAGCTACTTTGGAATGCGCTCCTTCACCAAACAGTTTGATAATAACGGTAACCCCGTATTTTTCTTAAACGGTAAGCCCTATTTCCTTAACGGTGTTCTGGATCAGGGCTACTGGCCAGATGGTCTCTACACCGCACCAAGTGATGAGGCCCTGATTTTCGATATTACTGAGATGAAAAGGCTCGGCTTTAATATGCTAAGAAAGCACATAAAAATCGAAGCTGCAAGATGGTACTACCACTGCGACAGACTCGGAATGATAGTATGGCAGGACATGGTAAGCGGAGGTTCATCCTATGCAAAGCCTGTAGTCTCCTACCTGCCTACACTTTTCCCGGGAATCTTCGGACACATGCCAGACGGTCCCATCAACTATCATATATTCTCGAGAGAATCTGCTGACGGCAGACGGGAATGGAACCATGAGATGAGGGAGACCATCCAGCACCTTATAAATGTTCCCAGCATTTCGGTATGGGTTCTCTTCAACGAGGGATGGGGACAGTTCAATGCATCCGCCGCAACAATACACGCAAGGCAGTTTGCTGACAACAGGCTTGTCGACCAGGCCAGCGGATGGTTTGATGAAAATGGCGGAGACTTCAGAAGTGTCCACAACTATTTCAGACCGCTGAATGTCGTTGCAGATAAAAAGCACCGCGCCTTCGTAATCTCCGAATATGGCGGCTATACCTGCTATATCAAGAACCACAGCAGCGTGGACAGAGTTTTCGGCTACAAGAAATTCGATACTCCTACCGATTTTCAGAAGGCCTATAAAACGCTTATGGACGAGACTATAGAGAGCCTCAAACAGAAGGGCCTTGCAGGTGCGGTTTACACCCAGCTCTCAGACGTTGAGGAGGAAGTAAACGGCATACTGACCTACGACCGCAGGCATAATAAGTTAGAGATGAAAAGATGATGAAAAATAACAATCTTTATGACAAACCAAAGGAAATTAACAATTTTCATGAGATAGAGGACTTCTCTGAGAGAAGAGCCCACCTCGAGTACCTGAGCGAGAAGCAGGAGGCCTCCGGAATCTGGAGCGACATAACTCCTGAAGATGCAAAGCGCTACTTAGAGCTCTTCGACGACAGATATGAGAAGAAAAACAACCAGTGGGTGGATAATTACATGCGCGCCTTCATGATGCTAATGACTCTTAACAGGGCATCCGCCATATCCTTCTTAAATGGCAGAAGACGCAAGGAGATTGAAAGCTATCTGACTGCACTTGGTGCCTATAGTGACAATATCGACTCCTATCAGCTTGAGGAATGGAAGGACTTTGCAGCCTGCTATATAACCTCCTGCACCTCCAGCAAGACCTACGGCACAGCTTTCCTTGGCATAATACCCATGCCTGATAAAAACGTAGGCCTTAAAATCGCAGGAGATATCGATACCGCACTCCACGAAGTCCCTGAATCCTACGATCTTTTTGAAAAATCCAAACCCATATACAAGATTTTCAAGGAAACTTATTGCATCCTTTTACAAAATGGTGAAAACCTGTGGAACGAATATATGGCCACACGCTCTAATTAACATCATATAAGGTATCCTACAAAAACAATATATGGTAAAATGAGACATATTTTTATTAGCACAATCGGGAGGAAACGCAATGGAAAACAAGAAGGCCGTTGTATCCCTTGGACACGAAGCCCTCGGATACACCACCAATGAACAGATGAAAGCCACAAAGGTAACTGCAAAAGCTCTTGCTGATCTCGCAGAGGCAGGTTACCAGCTTAACATAACACACAGTAATGGCCCCCAGGTAAGCATGATACACAAGGCCATGACAGAGCTTCGAAGAATCTATATCGACTACACTCCCGCTCCCATGAGCGTATGTAGCGCAATGAGCCAGGGTTATGTCGGCTACGATCTGCAGAATTCCCTTAAGAGCGAGCTCACAAGCCGCGGAATATCAACTCCTGTCAGCACAATTCTGACTCAGGTTACTGTTGATCCCTATGATGAAGCCTTCTATGCTCCCACCAAGGTTATCGGCAGATACATGTCCAAGGAAGACGCAGATAATGAAGTTAAGAAGGGCAACTTCGTACAGGAAGTACCCGGAAAAGGATACCTTCGTATCGTTGCAGCTCCCAAGCCTATAGATATCGTTGAGATTGATGCCATCCGTGCACTTTCTGACGCAGGTCAGATAGTTATCGCCTGTGGTGGTGGCGGAATCCCTGTAATCCAGCAGAACCACGTACTTAAGGGTGCTTCTGCAGTTATCGAGAAGGATGCTATCGCAGGAAAGCTCGCCGCTGATCTTGGCGTAGACAGACTTATCATTCTTACTTCTGTTCCTTACGTTTACACAGACTTCGGTAAGGACACTCAGGCTCCTATTGAGCGCATGAACGTATCTACTGCAGAGCAGTACATCCGCGATGGCCAGTTTGGTGCAACAGATATGCTTCCCAAGATTGAGGCTGCTATCGAATACCTCAAGAAGAATCCTTCAGGAAGTGTTCTCATCACTTCTCTTGCAGAGGTTGGAGACGCTTTAAAAGGAAAAGCAGGTACCTTCATTACTGCATAAAATATCCCGAATATCAAAAACGCTGCCCTTTACGGACAGCGTTTTTATTATGAATTTTCTACAGATTTCACAGGAATAGCCTTCGGTACTTCCATGGTCCTAAGCTCAATTCTGGGACCACCCTTTCCTCTGATATAATCTCCTGTTATCGTTACATTTCCGATGTTATCATCCTTCGGAATCTCATACATGATATCCAGCATGAACTCCTCAATAATGGCACGAAGAGCTCTGGCTCCCGTATCCTTTTCCATAGCCTTCTCAGCTATTGCTTCAAGTGCATCATCATCGAATTCAAGGTTAACCTCATCAAGAGCAAGGAGCTTCTGATACTGCTTAAGTATCGCATTCTTGGGCTCCTTAAGGATCTGCACCAGCATCTCCTTGGACAATCCCTTCAGAGTACATACGATCGGAAGTCTTCCGAGGAACTCAGGGATCATTCCAAACTTCTTAAGATCCTCAATAGTAACCTTGGTGATAAGATCAGGGTCCTTATCCCACTTATCCTTAAGGTCTGCATCAAAACCTATTGAGGTCTGCTTGTTCAGTCTCTGCTTTATGATCTCTTCAAGATCCGGGAAGGCACCACCGCAGATAAACAGAATGTTTCTGGTATTAACTGTAGCCATGGGAACCATAGCATTTTTGCTGCTTGCTCCAACCGGAACCTCAACATCTGATCCCTCAAGGAGCTTCAGCATTCCCTGCTGAACTGACTCTCCGCTTACGTCTCTTGAAGTAGTATTCTTCTTCTTTGCAATCTTATCGATCTCATCTATGAAAATGATACCCTGCTGGGCTCTGTCGATATCGTTACCGGCTGCTGCCAGAAGCTTACTTACAACGCTCTCGATATCATCACCGATGTAGCCTGCCTCTGTAAGGGATGTAGCATCAGTGATAGCAAGCGGCACATCAAGAAGCTTAGCCAGTGTTTTTACGAGGTAGGTCTTACCACTACCTGTGGGTCCGATCATGAGAATGTTTGACTTTTCAATCTCGATGTCGTCCATTGTGCCTGTCTTAACTCTCTTATAGTGATTGTAAACAGCCACAGAGATTATCTTCTTAGCCTGCTCCTGGCCGATTACATAGTCATCGAGCTTGCCCTTTATGATGTGAGGCGCAGGAATGTTCTCAATGCTGAACTCAGGCTTAACCTTGATATCCTCTTCCTTCTTCTTTTTGATCTTCTGTGAATTAGGGATTCCGCCTGAATTCATGAAGTCACCAAAGTTCATGAAATTAAGCCCCGGCATTCCGTTGTGCTTATTAAGCTCATTCATAAGGTCGGGATTGTTCAGAAGGTTCTGATAATCAAACTGGCTGACTGTGTCCATGGTCTTGTGCATACAGTCATCACAGACGCATATTCCGTTAGGAAGGTGAAACATCTTGCCTGCCTTGCTCTCAGGACGTCTGCATATAAAGCACACATCCTCGTAATCACTCTCCTTATTATCCGTTGTATCGTTATTTACCTTACTTTCAGCTTTATCACTTTTGATCTCGGATTCCGGAACCTCTCTGAAATCCAGATCGTCATTATTATTATCGAAATTGTTGCCCATAAATTTTTTTACTCCACTTCTAATGCTTATATCAATGCGACCAAATTATTCCAATTCGCACCATAACCTTTTAATGTCATCATCTTATTATACATATCAGGCAATTTGCTTGCAATTTTCTTGTATGATATGAAAAAACTGCCACCGTTTATGCGATGGCAGTTTCACTAAATCACATTAGATTTTTATTATTTATTCTATTTAGTTACCAAAGCCGAAGGGATTCTGGAAGGGATCATATCCCTGGCCACCCTGGCCCTGACCATCCTGGCCCTGACCATCCTGACCTTCTTCCTGCTTTGCATCAGGCTGCTTCTCACCGGAATATGTCTTTCCATCAGTATCGCTGTCTGACTGAACTGTGGGCTTTGTTCCAAGTGTTACCTGAAGCTCCTGCTCCTGGTATCCACCCTGACTCTGTCTCTGAACTGAGATTGTAACAGTCTCACCTGCTTCATAATATGCAAGTCTGTTCTGAAGATCATCCATTGATGAGATTTCTTTTCCATCAAACTTAGTGATGATATCGCCTTCCTGAACACCTGCTGCCTTAGCGCCACCATCCTCGGAAACGCCTGCTACATATACACCAAGAGGAAGTCCATACATCTGTGATACGTCTGAAGTAACACTTACACCAGAGATACCGATATAGCCTCTCTTTTCCTCTGAAGCCTTTGAACGTGTCTTCTCAGTCATGAGCTGCTCAATGATAGGCTTAGCTGTTGAAATCGGGATAGCATATCCCATGCCCTCGATTGCTTCACCGCCGATCTTGTTGGAGTTGATACCAATTACTTCGCCGCTGATATTAAGAAGTGCACCACCTGAGTTACCGGGGTTGATTGCTGCACTTGTCTGTACGAATGTACCCTTTCTGCTGTCATCAAGGTCGATCGCACGATTAACCGCACTGATAACACCAGTAGTAACTGACTGACCATAGCCAAGAGCATTACCGATAGCAATTGCAGGCTCGCCAAGTGTAAGTGAATCTGAATCACCAAGAGTTGCGATAGCGATTGCATTCTTTGTATCTGCGCTGAGGTCAGAAAGCTGAACAGCGATAACTGCAAGGTCCATGTTGGAATCTGTTCCTTTAACCTCTGCCTTTGCGGTGTTCTCGTCTACAAAAAGAACCTCAAGGGAATCAGCGCCTTCAATAACGTGGTAGTTAGTTGCAATGAGAAGCTCTGTATCGTTTGTTCCAACGATAATACCTGAACCTGAAGCTGTGAGCTCCTGGCTGTAGGTCTGTCCAAAGTATGAAGCAGACTGTGTGTAGTTGTTGTTGATGGAAACCATTGCAGGCATTGCCTTGGCAACAACCTCTGTAACGTCTGTTACAACTGTTCTTGAATTCTCAACTGTCTCTGTCTGAGAAATACCTGATTCAGCATTGTTTGCTGCGATAGTTGCGTCTGTATCACTCTGCTGATCCTTCTCTTCAGTCTTAGACTCTTCTGATTTTGCTACAGAGCTGTCTTCCTTAGAAGCCTCTGCCTTATCCTCTACAGCTGCAGGCATCTGGGAAATCTTTGTCATGCTGTAGTAGCCTGCTCCGAGACCAAGGAAGAGAACAAGTGCAATAGCGATTGCTGCTGCCACCTTCTTACCTGTTCCCTTCTTATGCGGTCCGTTGTTTCCTCCATTCATACCGGGCTGATTGTAGGAATACTGGTAATTACCGTATGTGCCATTATTTCCGTTATTCCCATAATTACCGTTGTTTCCATAATTACCGTTATTGCCGTAATTGTAACTGCCGTAGGAGTTTCTGTTCTGGCCTCCTGTACCATTGCTCATGCCGTTGTAGCTGCCGTAAGATCCAGTATTGTTGTTCTGATTGTAACCGACGTAATTACCGTTCTGATTACCTGTTCCGTATGTACTACCTGATCCGTATTGATTGCCTGATCCGTAGTTGCTTCCGGAATTGTTTTGTGTTTCCTGCTGTCCCCCGACATCTACCTGGCTTTGTTCATTATTCTCATTATCAAACATCGTTTTTTACCTTCTTTCTTTGATAAACTTTTTGATAAATTATATTTTTCTTCATTTGCATGTTCTCAGTATAGAAAGAGATTGTGACGAAATTGTGATAAAAGTATCAAAAAAATATTTCCCGAACCTTAATCGAAACTAAAAGTTTGTTTCAAAAGTCCGGGAAATACGCGGTTTTTTATTCTATTTGTTATATAACAACAGCAAAAAATTTTATTAATAATAAAAATCGTCCTCTTCGATTACCTGAATTTCCATATAATCAAAAGGTATCTCCTCTATAAATGCATCCTTAGTGAATCTGCATTTACTATGAAGCTGAAAATCATGAACCGTGGACTTGAGCCAGATAGGCTTACTAAGATCAAGATCATAGCAGGCCTTCTCAAGGGCGTTCATAACCTTATGGGTTCTGGTCTCCATAGAGGAATCTTCAATTACTGTGTCTTTTAATAGATGGTTATCTTCTATAAGTCGTACCCAGAGTCTGAACATTGTGAATATCAATCCTCATATCCGTTAGGGTTCTGACTCTGCCATCTCCAGGAATCCTCGCACATTTCACGGATGCCGTTCTGAGCCTCCCATCCAAGCTCTGCCTTAGCCTTATCAGCATTGGAGTAGCAGGTTGCGATATCGCCTGCACGTCTGGGCTGAATCTCATAAGGAATCTTAACGCCGTTAGCTTCCTCGAAGTTCTTAACGATATCGAGAACGCTGTAGCCAACGCCTGTTCCAAGGTTGTAGATTGAAAGGCCACTGCCGGGCTCAAGCTTCTTAAGAGCCTTAACATGTCCAACTGCAAGGTCAACTACGTGGATATAATCACGCACGCCGGTTCCATCCGGAGTATCGTAGTCATTACCAAATACATTGAGCTTAGGAAGTCTTCCTACAGCAACCTGTGTGATATAAGGCATAAGGTTGTTAGGAATACCATTGGGGTTCTCACCCATTGTGCCGCTCTTGTGAGCACCGATAGGATTGAAGTATCTGAGAAGAACTACGTTCCATTCCTTATCAGCAAACTGGATATCTGTAAGAACCTGCTCAAGCATGGACTTTGTCCATCCGTAAGGATTGGTGCACTGTCCCTTAGGGCACTCCTCTGTGATCGGAATAAATGCAGGATTACCATAAACTGTTGCAGATGATGAGAAGATGATGTTCTTGCATCCGTGCTTTCTCATTACATCAACAAGAGTAAGTGTTCCTGTGATGTTGTTGTCGTAGTACTCCCAAGGCTTCTGAACTGACTCACCAACAGCCTTAAGTCCTGCAAAATGGATAACACTGTCGATCTTTTCCTTAGTGAAGATCTCTTCAAGGCCTTCTCTGTCGCGGATGTCTGCCTTATAGAAGGGAACCTTTTTGCCTGTGATAGCTTCAACGCGGCCAAGTACCTTCTCGCTGGCATTAGCAAGGTTATCCATTACGACTACGTCGTATCCGGCGTTCTGAAGTTCAACTACTGTGTGGCTTCCGATGTAACCTGCGCCACCTGTAACTAATATTGCCATTTTTTGTCCTCCCTTTTATAACATCATCCGCCAGCGAAGCTGACGGATGGTGGTCCCTTTATTAAAGTTCAATTCCGTTCTTCTTGCAAAGCTCTCTTGCTGACTCAACAGAATCCTTACCTGTCTTATTCTTAATAGGTGCGAACTCATGCTCACGAACAACCTCGTAAGGAACACAGCTGTCAAGCTCGTGGATCATATCAAGAACAAGCTGCTCAAACTTGCATCCGTTAGGAGTCTCGGGCTTAACAAGCTCGCCAGCCTCGTTGATGAAAGGAATCTTCTTCTCAACTACGTGAAGAGGAAGCTCATTCTTAGCGATTCTCTCAAGCGCAGGTACATTGAAGAGGTAATTAAGGATAACACCATAGTTGTATGCAGGCTCACCAGCCTCATCCTTAGCATCCATCATCTCCTGAGTAAGCTCATAGTACTCAACGATTGAAGGTCTGCCATCCTCAAGACACATAACACCAACACCCTCATCAGGCGCGTTCTTCTTGACAACCTTAGCACCAACCTCAGCCTTCTGCTCGATTGTAGCACCTACGAATGTAGGATCACAGATTCTCTGAAGTACGTTATCAACTGCGAAAATATTAACCCACTCGATGCCCTCAGCATGAAGTGTCTTATCAAGGCCAGCCTTGATCATTGAAGAGAACCAGCCTGCATTTCCGTTAGGAGATGTAGAGATACGTCCCTTCTCTTCCATATATACCTTACCTTCGTAATCAGAAGCGGGAGCCATATCCTGCTTGAAGAAGGTAACCTTATCTGCTTTATAACCAAAGAAATTCTTCTCTGTAAGGAAGTTAACTGTCTTCTCGTGGTTCTTCTCACTTGTCATGATGAAAAGGTGAATCCATGAACCTGTAGCATTAACTACATCAAGAAGGTTCTCGATAATTCTCTGGAAGATAAATACTTCCTTTGTAAGACCGATGTTGTACATACCCTTAGGATCATCAGAACCAAGTCTTGTTCCCATACCACCTGCAAGAAGACATGCTGCAACCTTGCCTTCCTTGATTGCATCTGTACCAATCTTGGTAAACTCATCCTTTCTCTTCTCGATCTCAGAGAGCTGCATGCATGCAAGAGGCTCGAACTTTCCTCTCTCAGAACCGTGTCCGAGATTCTTGGCATTCTTCAAAACCTCGAAATCAGTCTCGTCGATTTGCTGAAGAAGTGCTGCCTTCTCAGCTTCTGAAAGTTCATCATAATATTTGAGAACGTGCATCTGTCCGTTTGCTTCCAGTTTCTTCTTTGCTTCTTCTAATGTCATAGTATAAATTCTCCTTTACTACTTAAAATAAGCGCTCCATTAATAATATCTCACAAGAAAAATAAAAACAATCAATACCGAGCAACTTTTGCTCGTTAAAAATCATATCGCCTTATCTCGCAGTTTTTGATTCCAAAGGATGAGAACGCTTCGTTGTCCATTTCTCTAAAGTATGACTCCACAATTCTTGCTATTCCGTTATGTGCCACCAGAATATAAATCTTGTCATCATTTTTAATATCATCCAGCAGATTATAAATTCTCTGCGCAAGCTGCATCATGGATTCGCCTGTGGAAAAACGGCTGGCCATGTGCTTTTTTGCTTCGTGGAATTCCTTACCGTCTCTGGGAGTAGATTCATATCTTCCAAAATTCTGCTCGATAAGTCTCTGCTCAATCTTCATAGGAATACCGGTGATCTCAGAGATGTGTCTTGCCGTTTCCGACGCCCTGATAAGGGGTGATGTCAGAATCTCGTCAGCCTTTATCTCCTCTGCCAGGATTTTTTCTCCTGTCTCTATCGCCTGCTGATGGCCTTTTTCCGTCAGTTCTATATCCGTGGCACCACATATCTTGTTTTCCACATTCCATACGGTTTCACCATGTCTTACAAAGTAGAAATATTTACTCATATTTGCTCCATTTCATTTTCTCTTTGCTTATTATAAGTGTTATCATAGAAGTAGTGAACAACTCTCGCAATAATTATAAGGAGGCGCATACCATGAAAATAGCTATGGCTAACGATCACGCAGGAACTGCCATGAAAAATGAGATAAAGGCATATCTTCTTGCAAACGGTTATGAAGTCGAAGATTTTGGAACCTATGATGAAGAAAGCTGCGATCTTTCTGACTTTGTTTATCCCGCTGCTCTTTCCGTTGCGAAGGGTGAATGTGACAGAGGGATCTTTTGTGACGGCGTCGGATATGGAAGCGCCCTTATAGCCAATAAAATAAACGGATGCTACGCTGCCGTATGCCAGGATCCTCTCTGCGCAACACTTGCAAGGCAGCACACAGACTCAAATATCCTGTGCCTCGGTGCCAAGATAATCGGCACTCTGATATCAATGGAAATTGTGAAAACCTGGCTAAATACAGATCCTCTTATGGAAGAAAAATACAGAAGAAGAGTTCAGAAGGTATGCGATATAAACGACAAATGCTGCATACCGGTAGATAAGCTATCGTAACTTAAAAGACTTCTTGGTCGAATTAGGCCAAGAAGTCTTTATTTTATCTTCTAACCCACACCAGGAGCTCTCCAGGAGTCCTGTTAGCCCAGGAATAATAAGGAATGAAGGTCATCCTTACATCCTCTTTCTTATTATCTGAATACACTCTGTAGAGCTGGTCCTCACCCCAGGATTTTTCCGAAGTACGATGGCCATTAGCATCTATCACTACTACGCCATTTGCCATATCCTTCTCAAAATGACAGTTAAATTCAGGCGCATCAGAGAGTGAAAGGTTCTGAAGGAGCTTTCCATTATCAGCTTCCTCAAGACAGTACACAAGAGGTCCTCTGGTAACAGCAACCTTTCCAGCATCGGCGCGGACACGGGGATTGGCTTCCATCAGACGAATCGGCATCTCCATCTTAAGTACCACAGTATCCCCGTCCTTCCAATTCCGCTTAAGCTTCGCATAGCCATTGGAAATGGCATCAGCACCGGCGATTTTCTCGCCATTAACCTCTAACGAATATTTTTCACACCAGCCGGGAATACGCACAGCGAGCGTAAACTCACTCTCAGCATCATTGTGTATGGTCACAGCGACGTCTCCATCCCAGGGATAGCCCGTCTCCACGGAAAGCTTCTGCTTCGCTCCTCCAAGCTCAGCCTCAATCTCACCGCCGATAAACAGATTCATATAAATCTCATCTGTATTCGCCTCGTAGGCATAGCCACCGATTGACGATAAGAGTCTTGCAATATTGGGAGGGCAGCACGCACAGCCAAACCACTTCTGACGCTCGATTTTTACATGCCTCTTATAATAATCCTTAAGGGAGGACTCCGGATTGGCCTCAAGGGGATTCACATAGAAGAAGCTCTTTCCATCAAGAGACATTCCGCTTATCACAGCGTTGAAAAGCGTATTCTCCATCACATCAATGTATCTGCTCTCTCCTGTTATCTCAAACATGCGACGGGCAAAAAAGATAAGTCCTATCGCTGCACAGGTCTCAGCATAAATCGTATCGTTGGGAAGATCATAGTCAAAGGTAAAAGACTCGCCGTACTGGGTTGAACCTATGGCTCCTGTGATG
Source organism: Butyrivibrio sp. FC2001 (assembly GCF_000424125.1). Classification (NCBI taxonomy): domain Bacteria; kingdom Bacillati; phylum Bacillota; class Clostridia; order Lachnospirales; family Lachnospiraceae; genus Butyrivibrio; species Butyrivibrio sp. FC2001. The sequence goes on along the minus strand of NZ_AUJH01000003.1, from coordinate 231,342 downwards.
TACATCTGTCTCTGAACAATGTTATTCCAGAGAGTCTCACAGGCTTCAAACAGAGATGCATCCCCGGTTGCAGAAGCAACCTCTGCCATTCCGGTGTACAGATATACAGCTCGCACCGCATGCCCTTCAGCCTTTTTTTGCATCCTTACAGGCTTACCTGCCTGATAATACTGTTTCTTCATGTAGCTATCATTCCAATAGCATTCATTGTTATTCTTCTTTTCTTCCTCCTCAAAGAACAGAGGACTCTGACCTCGCTGATCAATGAAATATTTTGCAAGCTTTAAATGCTTCTCATCGCCTGTCACCCCGTAAAGGAGAACAAGCGCCATTTCAGCAACTTCGTGTCCCGGATACCCCGGAATTTTCCCGGGATCTGTTCCGAAGTTCTCACATACGCAATCGACAAATCTGATCGCCACCTTCAAAAATCTGTCCTTACCTGTCGCCTTAAAATATGCAACTGCTGCCTCTATCATGTGTCCAAGGCAGTACAGTTCGTGACGGTCCATCAGGTTAGTAAACCTTTTATCCAGACCTTTAATAATGTAGTAGGTATCTAAATATCCATCCGGCTGCTGTGCGGAAGCAATGAGCTCGATCGTCTCATCCGCCGTCTTTTCAAGCTCCGGATCCTTATGCCACATAAGCGAGTACGCTACCGCTTCAAGCCATTTATATACGTCGCTGTCCTGAAAACAGTAGCCCTGAAAATCCCCCTCCTCAAGACCTGCTGCAATCCTGAAATTCCGGATGCAGTGACTGGGCTCGGCATTTTCAATTCTATCGTTAAGTGCCTCCCACTGATAAGGAATCACATGGTTCCTTACAAGCTCCATGTAGGGCTTCCAAAACGGATCCCCAATCCGAATATGATCAAGTGCGATGGGCGCAACTTTCTTTTCATACATCTATCCTATCCTCCGTAAGTCTCAATCCTTCAAGCCTGACATCATAACGCCCTTAACAAAAGCATCCTGTGCCAGCAAAAATGCCACAAGCACCGGCAAAACCGCAATCACAGATGATGCCATAAGAACCGGCCAGTCAGTGGAATACATCCCCTTCATGCTCGCAAGTCCCAGCGGCAGCGTGTATTTTCTGGAATCATTGATATAGATAAGTGGTGAAAAATAATCATTCCACACACCCATAAAGCAAAAGATACAAAGTGTCGCAATCGTAGATTTTGCAAGGGGCAGAGCTATCATGAAAAATGTCCTGAAGGGATTACAGCCATCAATTTTCGCAGCCTCCACCAGCTCGTTGGGCACAGTTATGAAAAACTGCCTCATCAAAAATGTTCCAAAGGCGGACACTGATGCAGGAAGCATCAATGACCACAGTGTGTTTACAAGTCCGTAGAAGGACATCTGCAGGTAGTTAGTGATGACAGTTACATGAAAAGGGATCATCATAGTTCCAAGATACAGCAAAAACAGCTTATCTCTTCCCGGGAAATTCAGCTTCGCGAACACATAGCCCGCTGTAGCAGAGGTCATCACCTGAAAAAATACTACCCATGCAGATACTTTAACACTGTTCATGAAATACTGAAGGAAATTGAATCTGCTGGAAATCTGAGTGTAGTTTTCCCATACAAGCCTCTCTCCAAAGAGCTTTGGAGGGAAAACGAACACCTCACCAAGTCCCTTTAAGGAGGATGAAAGCATCCAGATAAAGGGCACAAGCATCGTGAAAGCACCGATAAGAAGCACTACATGAGCTATGGATTTGTTTAATATCAAAATGCGTTTGTTACTCATGTCTACCTCCTTAATAGTTATCACGCATGTTCTTTTCCATGCGCATATTAAAAATCGTTATTCCCATTATTATGAAGAAAAGCAGGTACGCTATAGCACAGGCATAGCCCAGCTTAAAGTACTGGAATGCATTCTGATACAAATAGTGCACAAGCACCGAAGATGATCGTCCCGGACCACCCTCAGTCATCAGCATAACCTGGTCAAACACCTGAAAAGAGCTGATTACAGCCATTACAAATATGAAAAATGTGGTGGGCTTTAATAAGGGCAGCGTAATATATCTAAACTGCTGCCAGAGCCCTGCGCCGTCAAGCTTTGCGGCCTCATAATAGCTGGTGGATATTCCCTGAAGTCCTGAGAGGAAAATGATCATGTTATAGCCTGCACTTTTCCAGATGCCGACGATAGCCAGGGATACAAGGGATGTCCGGGAGTCCAGGAGCCACTTAGGCCCCTGAATCCCAAAGAGAGACAAGAAATAATTCATGATGCCAAATTCAGGGTTATAGATCCACTGCCACACAATCGCAACAACTACCATCGATGTGATGGATGGCAGGAAAAATGCTGCCCTGTAGAACCTTCTGAATGCGATCTTCTGATCAAGCATTACAGCAAGAAGAAGTGAAATACACATTCCTACCGGCACTGTAAGAATAGTATATAGCGCCGTGTTTTTAGTAACTTCCCATACAATTGGATCACTGAACATGGTGATATAGTTACCCAGCCCCACAAACTTAGGCTTCGTCAACATATCATATTTCATGAAGCTAAGTACAAAGGTTGCCACCACAGGCACCAGCATGAACAGAAAGAACCCGACAACATTGGGAAGAAGCATGCCCCATGCCCACGCAGTATCATCCTTCAGTTTTCCCTTTCTCTTCTCCTTTGGTGCCACGTGAGCCTCGATATTACTTATTGATATAGCTGAGCCATTCATAACGTGCTCCTCCCCAATTTATTAACTGCTTAAATCAAAATCATTACGCCTTAGCCTTACTAAAGTTACTTAGACATTGCTTCCTTTATTGCTTCGTCTATTCTGCTATCAATGTTTTTAACAGTTGTGTCAATATCCTGATCCATCTTGAAGAACATATCTGTTTCCTCTTTGATGATATCGCGCGCCTGAGCTGACTTCTGAATTGCACCCGGATCTACAGCTGCATCCTTGAAATAATCCAGCATCAATTTATAGCTGTCGCCGTGAACCTTCTCGTCATACCAGCCCTCAAGCTGATCGCCTTCGTACATCGAATAGCGGTTAGGCATCCAGAGCCCCGTCTTGCAAAGTGCACCCTGATATTCCATTCCGGAGAGGAACTTAAGGAATTCCCAAGCTTCTTCGGGATGAGCACAGGTTGAAGATATAGCATGAAGATGTGCCTGACCTGTTGTAAGCACCTTGCCATAGGAAGGAAGCGGTGCCATACCAATATTCATTCCTGAAGCTGCCAGCTCCTGAAGTGACCATGAACCGTCCACAAGCATTGCCACTTTTCCTGTCTCAAGCATCTGTGCTGCTGACATTCCAACTGCATCAAGGGTTGAAGAATCCGGAGCTGAGCCGTCGTCCACACGGATAGCCTTGATTGTCTCAAGAACCTCCTTAACCTCAGGTGTATCCATTGTACTCTTGGTAAAATCTGCATTATAACGTGTTCCGCCGTTTGAAAGAATCTGCGCATTAAGTGTATCTGCAACGGATTCCATTCCATAAACGCCGTAAACATCATCAGTTGTAAGTGATTTTGCCACATCACGGAACTCATCGATAGTCCAGCACTTTGCAGGATCTGAGCTGGGATAAGGAACGCCCGCTGCGTCAAAAACATCTTTGTTGTAGTAAACGATAGGAGATACTGTACATGAAGAAATTCCATAAATATGACCGTCGATATCCATAATCGTACGGGATGACTCAATGAAATCATCGAAGGAGTAATTTTCGTCGAACTTGTCAGTGAGCTCCATGAGCGCACCTGCTGCTGCGATCTGACGATAACTCTCTGAAGATACGAACATTACATCCGGAAGTGCACCTGCTGCAGCTGAAGAAAGGATTTTCGCATTGTACTCTGAGCCTGCAAGGCCAGGTGTGTAAGAAACAGTAATATTGGGATGCTGAGCTTCAAAGGCTGCTATTCCATCCTTTACCGCCTGAGTCTCCAAGGGTGATGCTTCCCATCCCATAAATACCAGCTCAACCTTTTCACCGGACTCACTTTTCTGTGCTCCTGCCACAGTTGCCTCTTCAGTAGATGAAGAAGCTACATTTGTCTCCTCATTTGAAGAAGCGGCAGTATCACTATTCGCAGATGATCCACATCCAACAAGTCCAAGACTCATTGTTGTAACTGCCATTGTCAAAGCCAGCGACATCCATACTTTCTTTCTCATACTAATCCCTCCTGATGGCTAAAGACCCTCTGTCTTTTGCGCCAAAATCACATTCCCCATGATGTGCACTTTCACAGAGAATACTATTGCAAGTTTCTCTCGCGATGATATAAATATAAATAAAAGCACATGTAACAACAACTCACATACCGATAGAAAAGGTGGACAAATCCCATATGTTATTCTGCGTATATGACCCATCTCATCCTGTTCAATATTTAAGTAGTGGAATTTTAGTCAGAAAAGACGGCTTTCTTCATGAACGAAGAAATATAGACTCTTTTGTTCTTATTCTCGTATCCCAGGGAACTCTTCACATCACCCAAAATGGTATCAATTATGATGTTTCTGAAAACGAGGCGATAATCCTGTTCCCTCACAGGACTCATTACGGCTACAAGCCAAGTAAGGGGCCGCTGTCTTACTACTGGACTCACTTTTACATAACCGATCCCGATTACCACATCTACAACCAGAAGGCTCTGATGCGCAACAACACCATTATGACAGGACTTCGCAATTCATACAGCACCAACATGCTGGCACCCTCCTATCAGCCGGAGCAGGCCCGGGAAGCAGGTGAACTCTTCGTACTTCCGGAATACATTCATCTGAAAAATGACATCCGCACAGTGGTACTTTTCACTCAGCTCCTTGATATCTCCAGAAGGGACAGCTACCAGCTGAACTGGCGAAGCCGCTATGCACTAAACCTGCTGCTCGCAGAATTCCAGGCCGAATGTAACGAAGTACAGATGCTCCACCTCGATTCAGACAGCCCCACATCAGTGCGCGCCGTCACCGAGTGGCTACGCACACATTTCGATGAAAAGATTACCGTAGCAGATCTCGCAGAACAGTTCGGCTATAACCCAACCTATCTGACGGCACTTATAAAAAAGCACACGGGCTTTACTATAACTGAGCTCCTAAGCTACTACCGCATCAACGTTGCCAAGGGTATATTATCCTCCGATGCCAGCACCTCTGTGAGGCGTGTTGCGCTTCTTTGTGGCTACTCCGATGAGAAGTATTTCATGAGGGTATTTCGCAAGGTTGCAGGAATGACGCCAAAGGAATACCGCGCAGCCTTCACAGAGAAAAAGCTTGTGACAAAATAAATGTGATTTTAATACATCATAGCCATGAAATACTATATAACTGTCTTTGCAAATTAATTGGAAGGAGCGGACACAATGCCCGCTCCTTTCTCATATACTTATATCCTTACCACTGAATATCCACTGTCTGTTCAGCATTTTCTTTATGGAGTAAATCTTCCATAAGCTTTTTCTGATATTCCTTATTTTCTGTAGCTTTTTTTAGATCATCAAACCTTCCGGCTTCAATTAAAATAGAATTCAAACTATTAATTGAATCCGTAACTTGTCCCGTAACTTGTGAGGTGACCTGCTCTGTAACTTGTGCAGTGACCTTCTCTGTAACCTCTGCGGTGACCTTCTCTGTAACCTTCTCTGTAACCTCTGCGGTGACCTTCTCCGTCAATTCTCGATCGTGAATTCTCTGTCTATCCCATTCCTTCATATAGGTTTTAGTCACCTCCGATCTATCTTTGACATTATTTACTATATCGCTTAGTCTATGCGTCTCTTCACCTGGATTTTCTCCCAGTTCTCCTGTTACAATATATTTTACCATTTCGGCCAGAACATTGCCATGTGTATTACCGCTGGGGATATTGTAATTACCACCGGCATAAAGGTAAATGTACCTTTTCCCATCATCATATTCTATATCTCTATGGCTTATGAGTGTGGTCTTTGCTTCGTAATACATATCCCCTGCAAGGAAGGGATCATAAGATAAAATCGTTATGGAAATATAGTCCGGAAGTGTTTCATAGAATTTTCCTGAACTTAAGAGTTTTGATTCTACAATTGATGAATAATACCTATGCCTTTTCGGAAGTTCCTGCCTGTCTGCCTCCCTGTCCTCCATCTCTATATCATATACAGATGAAACCTCGCCATCAGCTGTCCTGCTATGATCAATATATACGTCAAATCTTATACCATGTTTGCCTTTATCACTTCCGGTAAATACCTTCTGCGGTTTTGCGCTGTCAACACTTATCTTATAGCCAACTACAGCGCTTATGATGATCTGTGCAACCTCTTTGGCTCTTTCCTCATCCTCCATCACATAATTGAACAGGAAATTGTTGATCAAAGTCATTGATTTTACTGCATTTTTCGCCTCTTCAAAAGTGATTGTATCGTTGTTTGTTTCTATAGTTTCAATCTTTTCTGACACATTTGTGCCCTCCTTAATCTTTTGTATCAGATGAACATAAAGGCACAGAATATCAAAATACGGGGAAGTAATCTTTAATACTCAATTTATCTATTTCAAAACACTACTATAAAAATGTGGAAATAACGGGTGAACACCCGGATACCTATATGGTCGTCTGACCGAATATGATAATACAAAAACATAAATAATTTGTCAACGCCTTATCAGAATATGATTATACATTGTAGGTTATTACTATTTTTTAACTAAATAACGATACTTTTCAACAATTTATTTTTCTTTATACTCACTTTTACGTGAGAAAGGAGCGGACATTGTGCCCGCTCCTTCCTAATATACTTATGTACTTATTACTTAACGTCTGCTGTCTTCTTAGCATTCTTCTTAACATGCTTAACGATCTTGTCTTTATACTTGCCCTTAGCACCCTTTACGCGGATCTTAGCCTTGTCAGGCTTAACCCTGAATGCCTTATCACCAATCTTGATCTTACCCTTCTTGGTTGTCTTGATTGTGATCTTCTTAGCCTTTGACTTGTAGAATGCCTTGTCACCAATCTTTTTAACTGACTTAGGAATAATGATTTCCTTAACGTCTGCTCTCTCAAGAGCTTTGGCAGCGATTGATGTTACATTGTACTCATTGCCGCTGCGATCCTTAACCTTCTCAGGAAGGCTGATCTTCTTAGCCTTTTTGTCTGCGTCTGTCGCAACGTACTCAACCTCGGGATTTGAAGGATCTGCGTTTGTTACAACATATCCTGTGTATTCGCCGTTAGCATCCTTAAGCTTACTCTCTACAGGTGCAAGCTTGCCGGGCTCTGAACCATCGTTCTTGTCAGCTTCTGCAGCTGCTGCAAGAGCGTTTTCTGCTGCCTTGTTAGCTGCTGCGACTGCTTCATCCATCTCTTTCTTGACTTCTTCAATTGTTTTATCTTTATATGATCCTAATGCAGCCTCGAATGCATCTTCTATATCTTTAAATGCCTTTTTAACATCCGTATCATTTAGCAAACCAGCCTTTTGAGCTTCCTCATGAACTGCTTTATATTCTTCTACTGCTTCCTTATATGCCGTTTCAGCTGCTGCAGATGCCTTGCTTAAAGTGTCTGCTGCAGTTTTTGCTGCATCAGCCGCTTTTCTTGCAGCTGCAGCTGTATCTGCTGTTGGATTCTCCGAAGCTTTCTTTGCTGCCTCGTTCGCATCCTCTGTTGCTTTTTTTGCTGCATTTAATGCTGAAACAGCAGCATCTATCTTACTCTTTGTAGTAGTATTTACTAATGCTTCTACATCTTCAGCATCATCAATTAAAGTAGCTTTGTTTACATGCCATACTGCAGTTAGAATTGTTGCTCCAACTTTTCCATCCCAAGATGAGTAATTATCTAATGTTGCATTTTGATCATCAACAGTTTTTCCAGCATCAAGATTAACTACTCCATCACCATCTAAATCCCAACCAGCAAAGTCAAAACCATCTTTAACAGGATCAGGAACCGCATAGCTTGCATTAGTATCATACTCCTTTTCATCCGGAACTCTATCTCCTGTGACAAAATGCCCCCCGTCCAAGTCATATGATAGTTTATTTTTTCCTTTTGATAACTTTCCTGTAAGAACGGCTGGTGTTACGAGTGTTGTTGCGGTTATACTAACATTTCCAAAAGTATCTGTAGACGGATCATATAATCTACTACCACTTTCCCAATATAAGATTTCACCTTTAGGAGTATCACTACCATATACATCCTTATAATTTGGTAGTAAATGATTAAGATCACCATTTACAATTACATGAGTAACATTTGCGGCTGCCACTGATTGGGCTGAATCCATTTTATGTACAAACTCTGCTGTAAAAACCTTTCCATTTACTGAGACAAATTGGATTTGATCATCAGCTCTTGCAGCCATCGCCGTAACACCGATTCCAGACAGCATGGATATTGCCATTGCTACACTTGTGAGGAGTGGTAAGGCTCTACGCTTTAAGCTCCTCATAAAATTCGTTTTCCTCATAAGAAAACCTCCTTCATAGAAAATAATTTTCATTTACGATATGTTATACCGAAAATAAGTTACATCGCCTTAATAACATTATTACCATGCATTTACGATATATTCTATACTTTTGATCATTAAAAAATCGTGAAATACATGAATATTTCATAAAATTAAGTCATATTTCAATCTCTTACTCCCCCGATTAAATTGCGCAAAATGCGCTTATTTCCTACATTTGCATCAAAAATAGAGCCATGACTTTCCAGCCATGGCTCCACTCATCACATTATTTATTTTTCTCTTTATACAACGAGATTTTCATCCCCTTCTGCATATCTTCTGCCATCTCAATTTTTGTTTTATAATTTGCCGCAATGAACTCCGCTTTATCCTCCGGAATCCCATATCTTACGTAATAAGCTTTCGTCTCATCCGGAGAAGGAAGTTTTGCCAGATTTACCACATTTGCATTTTCAATATGGGCTATCATTTTTTCTTCCGAATCATGAAAGGCTGTAATCTTCCTCTCCAGTATTTCCCTTCGTGAAAGAGGTTTTACTCTCTCGGAAGTATAAAACATACTATTTCCTGAATCAAAAATAGGAGCAGGACAAATAAACTTCATGGTTTCTACATCCCTAAGTACACCAAAATTAAGTAAATGCTCATCGGTATTACTTATGATAAAGTCTGTAAGGGTTTGATAATCCATATATTTCTGTGCACTTTCCCTGTCGATACCATTTTCAGCGCATACGTCTATGAATGTATCATACAAAGACCGCTCATTTTTCCTTTTACATGATTCAATTATCTCATATGCAGGAACAAATTCCACTTCCTTGGATGTAAAGGACTTGCATAAACACTGCAAACTGTTATCTGACGATCTGCGCCTTATCATATAATCAGTGTATTCAATCCCTGCGTTAAGCCTTTTATGTAATAGCGATGCAAAAGACTCATTTATAGCCTGCTGCCCATGAAATGTTGATGCAGTTTTTACAAGAATAGGAGTATCTTGCGACACATCCCAATACTTTTCCATCTGTCCGCTTAGCGAAGCATTTGGGTCGTACGATGTCGCATTATGGAAAGGAATCTTTGTCCTATAGTACTGTCTTTGCTCATATAAGTTTATGTCATCATAATCAAGTTTTGCCTCTATCGGGCAAATCCAATATGCATCATTAAGGCTTAATCCTAAGTTTTTTGCCAGATATGCCTCACCATTTACACAATCATTATCCCTTAAAACTTGCATAAAGGTACTTCTGGTTCCCGGGACTGCCCTGATTGCCCACCATTTTCGCATATTGGCCGTAGTAGCATTTCCTAAAAAGGGAGCTTTCCCAGGATCAATATTTTCATACGCCTGAAGCTGACCGGTATCTTTATCAAGAGATACTATCCCACATATATCATTTTTATGCTTTAGAAGATATCTTTCCATCCTTATACTCCTTAGCTATTTTCTTAAGTTCCAATTCCTCCAGTAGCTGTTCTATCTCCTGCTTGGCAAAAATCGGAGCATACTTGAAATTATCAGGGATTATATATGACCGCTCCATAACACGGTTATACTTATTTCCCTCAATTTCTACTATGAGTTCCATAGTATTTCCGGCATCATGCCATATATAGTCTATGTCCTTGTATCTTCCTTCAACATTATCCAAAATGGCAAACGGATCTAATAAATCTTCAATTTTCACATCAAAAAAAGCCGCCATTTTCATAAGTGTTGTACCGGAGCAGGAGTTAACCTGCTGTTTTTGGTTTATCAGCTTATTGATGGTTGTATATTGCAAACCACATGATTTTGCCAATTGTCTCTTGCTTATCTTTTTCTCTTCAAAAAGCGCTATTACTTTTTCATTCATGCCTATGTCCTCGCACCTTTAATTATAACACTGCAATGTTAAATTGACACCATATTGTTAATTTAACATTGTAGTGTTAACCATCCAAGTATAAAAAACCGGCCAATGTTATTTAAACACCAGCCGGCATAAGTTATTTCTTATTCTATTATATTTTTACATTGTCGCGTATCTCATTATAGTTTCTTCCGAGAATTCATCCTTTTGAAGTTCTCCTGTTATTCTGCCTTCATTCATGACGCAGATCCTGTCACAGGTGCCTATGAGCTCAGGCAGTTCTGAACTGACCATGATGATGGATAGTCCCTGCTCCAGAAGGGAATTCAGAATAGTGTAGATTTCACGCTTTGATCCTACATCGACACCTCTTGTCGGTTCATCTACCAGAAGTATCTTGCAGTCTGCAGCAATCCATTTTCCCAGAACAACCTTCTGCTGATTGCCACCGGACAGGTTCTTTACGTTTGCATCTCTCCCCGGTGTTCTGATATTGAATAGCTTGATATATTTATCAGCCGCATCCGTTTCCTTTTTCCTGATTATCTTGCCAAACTTGTTGCTATATAGCGGTAGCGCAGGAAGGGATACATTAAATACCAGGCTGTTATTCAGCTGAAGTCCTTCTACCTTTCTCTCCTCCGGAACTATGCCAAATCCTGCTTCCAGAGCCTGTTTGATATTATCAAACTTACGCTCCTTCCCAAAGAGTGTGATCTTCCCACTATCAATTTTATCTGCGCCTATGATGGCTCTCAGTGTCTCTGTTCTTCCTGCTCCGGCGAGGCCTGCCAGGCCCAGCACTTCTCCCTTATGAAGCTCCAGCGACACATTATCCAAAACACCTTGTCTTGTCAGACCATCAACCTTAAGGACTACATCTCCTATTTTCACATCTCTTGAAGGATAGATATCGCTCATCTGTCTGCCAACCATCTTTTCAACAAGCTTATCCGTATCGTAATCCTTCGTCATGCCATTCTCAACCAGCTGGCCGTCCTTCATGATGGTTACCTTATTACACAACTCGAAAATTTCCTTGAGCCTGTGTGAGATGTAGACAAAGGATATTCCCTGTTCAGAGAGAGATTTCACCAGTTCGAAAAGTGTCTTTAGTTCCTCATCAGCCAGTACTGCTGTAGGTTCATCAAGAACTATTATCTTAGCATTCTTGGACAGAGCCTTGGCGATTTCAACCATCTGCCTCTTAGCCACGCTTAAGTTACCTACGAATTCTCCGGGATCCACAGGCAGATTTACACGGTCCAGAACTTCCTTTGCATCAGCTTTCATCTTAGCGAAGTCAATTTTCCCAAATTTGTCCGTCGGATACCTGTTCTGATATATGTTTTCTGCCACGGTAAAATGAGGCAGGAGCATGAGTTCCTGATAGATAACAGCGACTCCCTTTTCTATCATCAAAGCTGGCGTCGGGTGTTCTATCTTTTCACCGTCAATGATGATTTCTCCCTCATCGAGGGTATAAGCTCCTGACAAAATTTTCATCAGTGTGGATTTGCCTGCACCATTTTCTCCAACTAATCCCAGTATATCTCCGTCGCACAGCTCTATTGACAGATCATCCAGTGCCTTGACACCCGGAAAAGACTTTGAAATATGATTCATCTTTAACATGAGCGTTTTCTTCCTTCACTTTTTATTACTGAAGACCTGTTCCAAGGTGCTCAGCAACGTTCTCTTTTGATACAAGAGTGGGAATACAGTTTACTACTTCATCCTGGGGCTGCTTTGTAAGTACATTGTATGCAGCGATCATAGCCTCGGGGGACATTGTAGGATAGATGATCGTGAATGCCATCTGTCCGTTCTCAACCATCTGGAATGCTGCTTCTTCGCCGTCCATACCTGTGATGAGAATGCCCTCGTTATCACGTCCTGCAGCAACTACTGTCTCAGCAACAGCTTCTGCCATGGGATCGTTGTGGCAATATATTGCCTGGATTTCGCCTTCACCATACTTCTGAAGCATATCTTCCATGTAGGAAGCAGCCTTTGCAGAATTGAAATCACAATCCTGTGAATCTACGATTTTGATATCAGGATACTTGGAAGCTATTGTCTCCTCGAAACCTGCCTGACGGTCGATTGCAGCAGATGATCCGGTAGTTCCGCATACTTCTATGACATTACCTTTGCCGCCCATCATCTCTGCAAGCTTATCTGCAGCCATAACTCCCATTTCCTTATTATCAGCTACAACCTTTACAGTAACAGGTGTATCTACTTCACGGTCCATTGTTACAACAGGAATACCTGCATCCATTGCCTCCGCAACAGCATCTGTCAGACCGTCTGATGTAAGAGGTGATACCATGATAAGGTCAACTCCTCTTGATATAAGGTCCTCAATATTTGCAGCCTGAGTTGCAACGTCGCCCTGTGCATCCGTTTCAACCCACTGCAGGTTCGGATAATGCTCCTTTGCGTATTCCTGATTTCTCTCCTTGATTGCGATTGTATATGCAGCATCAGTTGCTCTCTGTGCATATCCTATTGTAAAAGTTTCGTCTCCGCTGGGTTCATCTACTGTGGCTGTTGCCTCGTCTTTTATCTCTTCTGTCGAAGCCTCTTCTGTAACTTCCTCTGCAGCCTCTTCTGCCACTTCTGTCGTCTCTTCTGCTACAGCCTCTTCTTTTGCAGGCTCCTCTGTCTTTGTCTCGGCAGGAGCAGATCCGCAGCCTGAGAGCGATACTACCATCACACCTGTTAATAATGCAGACAATACTTTCTTATTCATTTTCTTCCTCCTTATCTTATAAAAAGATACATGTAAGTTGCGACGAATTCTCTCTTCGTCAGTTCTATTTCACATCGGGAAAAGTGAGGGCAATTATCTACTTCCCGAAAGTAAAATCATTTGTAATTATTTCTTTTTCGCAGAGATACCACCAATAAGTACTGCAAAGATGACTATCAGACCCTGTACGATATTCTGCATGTAGGAGTTTATTCCAACCAGATTCATGATGTTTGATAAAACTGTAAGAAGGCATGCTCCAATAAGAGTTCCAGATATTTTGCCGACACCTCCCATGGTGGATATTCCGCCTATGTAGCACATTGAGAGAGCATCCAGCTCGTAGCCTTCACCTGCTGTAGGATCGCAGGAGGACAGCTTTGAAGTAAGAACAAGAGCTGACATGAAGCTGACAAAAGCTGTAATTATAAAGCAAATAAGCTGCGTCTTTTCAACATTTATTCCGTTAAGTCGTGCTGCCTCGCGGTTATCGCCTATAGCGTATACACTTCTTCCAAACCAGGTGTATTTAAGGATGTAAAATCCTATGAGGAACATTACCAGGAAAATGATCACAGGTACGGGAATGAATCCAACATATCCCTGACCGATGAACTTGATATCGATTCCGGTTGCTCTCCAGTTCTGAGGTGAACCATTTGAAATGTATTTCGACAATCCTCTAAGCGCTGTCATGGAACCAAGTGTCATGATGAAAGGAGCAAGCTTACCTTTTGCAATTCCAAGTCCGTTTAAAAATCCTATGAGTATCGCAGTTGCAAGCGTGATCGGTATTGCTATAAAAGGACTAATATTATTCTTGAGCATCTGTGCGATCATGATTCCGTATACCGCAACCTGTGATCCTACCGATAGATCAACGCCGCCTGTCAGACAAACAAATGTCATTCCCAGAGCAATGATTCCGTTTATGGAGATCTGTCTCATGACATTTATGATATTTGCTCCTTTTAAAAAGCTGGGACTTACAAAGGCTCCTACTATGCACAGCGTTATCAGTGCCCACAAGGTCCCCATTTCAGAAATCCATTTTTTTGAAGACTTCTCTTTTTTTGCTGAGTTCATAACAATCCTCCCATACCTTTATGTAAATCTTTTTCTTTTCAGCCCGGTTCTTTGTATTTGACTGCTTTAGAATATAAAAAAAATGACGCTGGTATAAGTACCAAACGTCATTACTATTTGTAAACAAATATCATATTTTTTAATGACAAATGTCACTTGCAAAATCACATTTGCCGTTTTTAGTTATGAATGGTTTTGAGAAAATTGTTGATGCTTCTAGCCTGGATAACCTGCTCCATGCGGATATTTGCATCACTTTTAAGTATCTCACTAACTCCCGTATCCACCGCATTTACAGCTTCATTAAACCCTGAAAATCTGTGGGTAAAAATAGCATTCTGCATGGTATATTCCAAGGTCTCTATATTGGGACTCTCATCCATTCCGGGGAGCATCTCATTTTCCTTTACAAGTTCAGCCTCCGTCACATCCCTGCATACGGATATTCCTTCAGAGAACTCAAAGATCCCTGCCTGAATATCTTCATCACAGGTGAGCAGCTTCATAAATTCCCAGGCTTCATTCTGCATTGGAGTTTCCGAATACATGGCAACTGATATCAGATCAAGAATAGATGCATTATCACCATCAGGCCCTGCCGGCATTGTAAGATAATCCCAGTCAAAATCCGCATATCGGCTTGCATGAACGGGATTGTTCAAATATGTTCTGTAGCTTGAAAAATTCATGGGCCAAAAGGCGACATTACCGTGCTCAAAAGATATGTCGGCACTTCCGCTTCCTGAGTACAGAACATCCAACTGGTCAAGGAACATAAGTGCATTGTACACTTTCTCATCAGTAAAGTTGCTCTCCGTTCCCTCCTTGTTGAATAAAGTCACGTTGTTTGAGGCAAATGCCTCCTCCCAGGAATAATCAGCTACGCCTACCTGATCGATAGTTCCGTTGCCGTCTGTGTCCTTAGTGACCTTTTTACATATGTCGTAGAAATCATCCCAGGTCCACTTTGAGGAAGGCAGCTCTATTCCTTCATTTTGCAGAATTGTACGATTTACAAACATCAGGTCCGGTGCACATTCCACTGGAAGTGAATACCTTACGCCATCAGCTTCTCCGGCTGAATATGCAGCCTCATAAAAAGCTCCGGCATCAAAGTCTTCGTCTTTTTGTATCATGCTATCCAGATTTTTAAGTGCCCCTATGTCGCGAAGCATATTGAAATCTTCGGGAATAACAATAAAAACATCCGGTGCAGTCCCCTGTATTATCTGCTCTGCCAGCCACTCAGAATAGTCATCCTTCAAGATTCCCTTTTCATAAACAACCTTTATATTGGGATTTTGTTCCTCATATTTTTCAATCACGCTGTCTATGAATTTGTGCTGATTTCCGTTTTGCTGGTTCCAGTAGCTGTCCGAAAAAACACCCACCGTCAAAACATTTTTTTGATGAAAAGGAATTGATCTCCACCAGTCCGTTGTAAGGAAGATAACAATTATCAGAATAAAAAGGGAGAGCCAATATTTAATTTTTTTATTATCACGCTCTGTCATCTTTTAATTCCGTTCGTTGTTTTTATTGTTCATCCTGCTCATTGCATCTGACTGCACAGCCCAGATTGCAAGCTGAGTTCTGTTCTTAAGCCCCAGCTTATTTAAAATATTGCTGAGGTTATTCCTTATTGTTCCTTCGGAGAAATTGAGCTTCGTTGCAATCTCCTTATTTGACAGGCCTTCAACAATGCCTTCGATGATAGCCCATTCGTTTTCCTTTATCTCATTTATACTCTGCTCGTCAACCTCAACTGAGTCCTTTGATTTAGCCATCTCCGAAAAGAGCTTTAGTACTTTATTGGTGATGTCATCATTCATAATAGCCATGCCGCTGTGGACTTTTCTGATTGCTTCAATGAGCTCCTCAAAGGAAACGCCCTTTAACAGATATCCGCTGGCTCCGTTTTTAATCGCATTGAAGACATATTCATCATCGTCAAAAGTTGTAAGTATTATTATTTTGATATCAGGTTCGTTTTCCTTGATTATCTTGGTGCACACAACCCCATCCATCTTGGGCATGCGCACGTCCATCAGGATCACATCGGGCTTATTTTCTCTGATGCTCCTTATGACGTCCGTTCCGTTTGATACAGCACCGGTTACCTCAAAATCTTCAACTCCTCCCAGTATCATTTTAAGACTCTGACGCATCAGCTCCTGATCATCAGCTATCAGTATTTTGATCATGGTTCCAGTTTACCTCCGTTCCCCAGCGAATCGGTATCTCTGCGCGAAGCAAAAATCCGTTATTTCCATCACAATATAATTTTCCGTCGAGCATCTGCAAACGCTCCTCCATATGGCTAAGTCCAAAGCCCTTATTAAGATCCGGACATCCGCAGCCATTATCCCTTATGATAATGTTGATCACATCATCAATCTTGTTTATCATGATCCAGATATCCTGAGGTTTTCCGTGCCTTACAGAATTAGTGATCCCTTCCTGAACGGTTCTATAGAGCGCTTCCGCTTCATCTTCGCCAAAAGCATCCCTCAAATCCACAACGCAGTTATAGTGAAAACGAATACCGGTGGACCTGCGCATTTCATCTATCATCTGCTCAATCGCAAGATCAAGGGGCATGCTTTCAAGGCCATCGGGTTTTAAGGCTCTCACCGATCTGCGTACATCCTCCATCCCTCGGTGAGCGACCTCTGAGATAGCCATTAGCTGTTCCTTTACAAGCTCTCTGTTAGTGTCGAACAGCATGATGCAAGCTTCTATTCCTGTTACAATTCCTGTAAGTGAATGCCCTATCGTATCGTGAATCTCTCTGGCCAGGCGGTTTCTCTCACTAGTCTGTGCCATAAGTGCCGACTTTTCGGAGTACTCCTCAAGCTTGGCATTTGCATCCCTTAGCTGTTCGTTCAGTGACAAGATGCGCTCATTTTCACTCATCTGAATTCTGACGATGAAGAACATATAGCACATGAACAGAAATACATTAAAAAGCCTTCCAACATTTATTATCCCCTGGAATATTTTCGCATAATCGCTTCCGTAGTAATTCAGGTAATCCGAAAAATCTGTTACCGGAATCCAGATGGATAGTATCTGGCTCTCCAGTAAAAAATAACATACTCCAACCAGCATAAAGGTTATGTTTCGGTTCCATCTGCCAATGGGACGCCTTATCAGATTGGCGATTATCATGAGGAACATACCCATGTAGCAAAAGCTCATAATTCTTGATAGCACAATAACGATTATTGTCTCTGCTATGAGTTTTAATAAAAAATGTATCCCCGGGTCTGTCTCCGTTGTGAGCAGCAACAGCAGACATGCATAAAGAAGTCCCGATGAAAGTATCGACTCAAAAGGACGCGCAGGAATATGCCTGGAATTCATGAGAAATGACAGCGCAGAGCCTTCATGAACGTATCCCCAAAGGGCATGATACATGATAAATACTATAAACAGCAGGATCCAGAAATTAAGGTGCATCATGAGATTCACCAACAGATCCGGAAGTCTGTAATCTTTTTCTATTATTGTGTTATTGCCATCTGTGTTCTTCATATTGCTTTATTGTAATTTATTATTCTAATGCATTTTGTCTTGTTGCTATTTGTTTTATGGTTACTGCCATCTGTCTTTTTCAAATTGACTGATGTTATCCTGTGTCACGATATCGACCGGCACCGTGATACTTTTTTCTATCTCATTACCTGCAATCAGGTCGTATAGAACATCTGCTGCTTTCTCACCTATTTTCGTGGGAAACTGCACCACCGAAGCCTTCATCATTCCGGCAGATATCAGGGCCTTGGCATCAGGGGAAGCATCCACAGCGTATACGTTAACGCTCCCTGACAGCCCCTTTTCCTGAAGCGCTGCCACTACGCCTTCAGCAGCGGGGTCGTTTAAGCAAAATACCGTGTCAAAATCATGTCCTCCCTTAAGGTATTCGCTCATCCGCTGAAGTGCCTTTTCATACTGACCGTTGCAATCAATCTGGCACTCCACCGTATAGTCAGGATTCCTTGAAACTGTATTCAGAAAACCTGCCACACGCTGCCTTCCGGATACTGCACTGGTGTGAGTCATGACCACAATTTTGCCGCTTTTTTGCGTCTGTAACATATATTCTCCGTCAAGACACCCCGCATTATAATTGTCCGAAACAATAGTGCAGTTGATAAGATTCTCCGTACTTACATTTGAATCCACAACAATCACAAATACGCCCTTTGCCCTGGCTTCGATCAGCACATCCACAAGGCCGTCCGGGTCCACCGGAGTGAGGATCAGAGCATCGATGCCCATTTTCAGCATCTCCCTTATCTGTTCCTTCTGTCTCTTCACATTCATACCGGGATCACGCAATATAATTTTGTCACCCTCGGCCTCAACTCTAACTCTGACCTGCTCATGAATTATCCTGAAAAATTCATTGTTCATGGTCATATAGCTTGCGCCTATTAGTCTGGAGCCTTCCTTCTGATTTTTAGATAGATCAATAGATTTAATAGATATCAGAATTCCTACTGAGAACAGAGCAAGATACACTACTGCCAAAGCAAGGCAGTATACCTTTTGGTATTTTTCTTTCTTCTTGAAATTATTAATAACGCCCAAATTCAGATCCCCACATAATCACTTTTTTCGTTCTCTATACAGCGAGACTTTTATTCCATTTTGCAGCTTATAAGCCATCTCTATTTTAGTATTATCTTGTTATTTTAACACCCTATAGTTAATTTAACTTAAACTTCGCACATAAAAAAGTGCTTTAGAACCTTGATAATTCAATAAGAACTGGCATTTTTAAAGGCGTGAAGCCTCTGCATTTGGTATAATTTAAGTACCACCAAAAACCATCCCAAGGGAGACTCACGCCTTGGCTAAAATTATATCACAGAACGACTACGATTCTAAGCAGATTACAATCAATAATATTATTACAACCAAATCACAATGTTGTCTCTACTTTTGAGCATTAAAAACCATGACTTATGTAAATGTTTCATAAAATTCTGTTTTGCACAAATCAATCTTGTATGTTTATTCTCACTCTTACACGCGAAAGGAGCGGACACATTGCCCGCTCCTTTCTCATATACTTATATCCTTACTACTGAATATCCACTGTCTGCTCAGCATTCTCTTTATGGAGTAACTCTTCCATAAGTTTTTTCTGATATTCCTTATCTTCTGTAGCTTTTTTCAGATCATCAAACCTTCCGGCTTCAATTAAAATAGAGTTCAAACTATTAATTGAATCCGTAACTTGTCCCGTAACCTTCTCTGTAACCTCTGCGGTGACCTTCTCCGTCAATTCCCGATCGTGAATTCTCTGTCTATCCCATTCCTTCATATAGGTTTTAGTCACCTCCGATCTATCTTTGACATTATTTACTATATCGCTTAGTCTATGCGTCTCTTCACCTGGATTTTCTCCCAGTTCTCCTGTCACAATATATTTTACCATTTCGGCCAGAACATTGCCATGTGTATTACCGCTGGGGATATTGTAATTACCGCCGGCATAAAGGTATATGTACCTTTTTCCATCATCGTATTCTATATCTCTGTGGCTTATGAGTGTGGTCTTTGCTTCGTAATACATATCCCCTGCAAGGAAGGGATCATAAGATAAAATCGTTATGGAAATATAGTCCGGAAGTGTTTCATAGAATTTTCCTGAACTTAAGAGTTTTGATTCTACGATTGATGAATAGTACCTATGCCTTTTCGGGAGCTCCTTCCTGTCTGCCTCACGGTCCTCCATCTCTATATCATAAACCGATGAAACCTCTCCATCTACGGTCCTGCTGTGATCGATATATACATCAAATCTTATTCCATGTTTGCCTTTATCACTTCCGGTAAATACCTTCTGCGGTTTTGCGCTGTCAACACTTATCTCATAGCCAACTACAGCGCTTATAATGATCTGCGCAACCTCTTTGGCTCTTTCCTCATCCTCCATCACGTAATTGAAAAGGAAATTGTTGATCAAAGTCATTGATTTTACTGCTTTTTTCGCCTGTTCAAAAGTGATAGTATCGTTGTTTGTTTCTATAGTTTCAATCTTTTCTGACACATTTGTGCCCTCCTTCATTTTTGTATCAGATGAACATAAAGGCACAGAATATCAAAATACGAGGAAGTAATCTTTAATACTCAATTTTTCTATTTCAAAACACTACTATAAAAAATGTGGAAATAACGGGTGAACACCCGGATACCTATATGGTCCTCTGACCGAGTATGATAATACACAAATGAAAATGATTTGTCAATGTTCCATTAAAATATGATTGTATATTGTAATTCATTACTACTTTTTAACTAAATAACGATATCTTTTCAACAATTTATTTTATACTCACTTTTACGTGAGAAGGGAGCGGCCATGATGCCCGCTCCCTTCTGAAAAGTGATTGAAGAAAAGTAATCTTACATGAGAAACTCTCATGTAGTTTTCTTATGATGGGTTATTTAACCTTTGTCTTGCCATTCTTTACGTTAGGAAGTGCGTTAAGTATTTCCTTATTCTTAGCCTTATACTTACCAGTAGCCTTGATCCATCCACCCTTCTTAATCTTCTTGAAGGACTTAGCCATCTTCTTTGTAAGCTTGAGACTCTTAATCTTAATCTTCTTAACCTTACTCTTCTTGAAAGCATTAGGATTGATTCTCTTAATGTTCTTTAACATCGAACTCATCTGCAACTATATTAGGAACTATTGTGGCTGTATTTTCGTCTGCGCCAGCCGTCCATACAACATCACTAATGTCCCTGCTCATAAAGGTTGATATCATCCCAATCCAGTCGCATATCTATTCTCATTTCTTCAATCCAAAATTTCTCAAGGCCTGTATGAATGCTCTTCGCCTTGAATATTCATTCCTATATTTTTCCAAAATGGTTGCCTTTTTTGTAATTCCTCTCGACTCTGCAACTTCACCATATGCTGCTATAAAGCTTGCACACTCTCCATAGTAATTACGTCTGTTGGCTCCCATTATGCCTGCAGTTCTCTGTTCAATCAGGTTACCCAACATTCTCATCCACTTTTTGTAATCTGACTCATTTACTTTTATTCCGGATTTCCATTCATCAAACAATTCATAAAATGTATCGGTACTGCTTAATGGTTCGTCTACATATTCTCCTAAACCCCTATAGTACTTTTCTGCATCAAAACCAATTCCGGAAACAGCCATATTCAGCATGCTTCCTAATCCACTTGGCAATGTTTCACCTTTATATAGCAACATCATAAATAGTGCTATTCCCTGCTTCATAAAAGTTGAAGACCATCCAAGAGCTGCTTTTTCACTCATCCCGCTTTTTATTACAGTTTCAAAGTCTCCCTCAAAAAATTTGACCGCCAAATAGTCATTTCGTCCCATATCGTTCTCTTCAGGCATTCCCGATCTATACACTGTGGTATTTCTATTATTCTTGAATTTTTCGTATCCATCCTCGCATTCTTTATGGATTGTTTTAGCAAAAGCGGAATAATTGCTATGTTTCATTAACAATCGAAAAAAATTTGTAAATGTAGTATCTGAACTAAAGGCCTCTAACCAACAGTATTCCTGAAAAGATTTCTGATTATTTTTGTATGCATACTCTGCAGTTAAAAGCGCAACATCTGCTCTGACTTTATAATTATTTGGAATCTTCTTTAATGCCTCTTCTCCAATATCAAGCATTCTACTATCTTCGCCACTATCAACCCCATTTACAAGAATTTCTTTATATAACTCCGGATGATTATCCGTATGTTTTCTGGCATTCTCCAGAATTTGGTTATCATCTTTTAGCATGGATTGGGCTTCTTTCAGCATATCTTTTATACCCCATCCGTTTCTTGTGCCAAGAATATTACTCCAATCCACAATAAACTTGTCAAATTCAGGCAGGACATAGCCACCAAGTTCTATAACCTTTTTCAATTGAAAGCTATACGGTCTTAAATTCTCATACAATCTAAACATAGCCTCAGCTCTTTCGGAAATATCATTTCCAATATATGCCAAAAACATTGACTCATTTACCATATTGTCAAACGAACCATCTAATAGTCCATGATCATATAGCTCATTTATTCCCAGCGGAGATCCTTCATAATCAGCCCAATCACCGGTAGCTGAAACCTCAGTAATTGACAATTGTTCTGCAAGGTTGTATCCATCTTCATATTGCTCTGTATCTATACATTTGTGCAACAAAGAAATAGCTTCCTCAACATCAGGAAGAATTCTATCTCCATCCATAAATAAAACTTCGTCCTCGTCACTGGCATACCAGTCATCATATTCCTCGTTATACTCGCTATCCAGGCATCTTTCGCCTTCTTCGATCTCCTGAAGAACTTTAATCATTTTTTCAACTTCATCATGGACTGTTTTAGCACCGGGATTTTCGCCAGTTTTATGACTTAATCCCTTCGCATTCTTCATCATCCGAAGAAATGAATCTCTTCTCCCCTCAGGAAGACTTTGCGCTACATCAATTATAAAAGAACGTAATTCTTCCTCTGGCATTTTTTCAAGCACACCGTTAACCTGTTTCAAGAATTGCGGTAATGTCATTTGAATTCTCCTCCATTTCTTTTCTGCTACTAAATAATTCAATTTCTCCTTTGATGTTAAACATTATCTCAAATAAGCTGTGGCATAATTTGGACTTCAAACTCATTGCCATTACAAAAATACCGGCTGATGCTTCTCTATCATCAGCCGGTAACATGAAATTTCTATTTATCTTTAGTAAATCATACCCACTTTAAGGTTTCCTTCTCCGCTCTCGAAGCTGATCCTGTTGCACTCTATGCTCCTAAGATGAGGAAGATCCGTCATCTGAAGGATTGTATCATCACCGGTAGTAAGCTCGATTATGCCTCTGTCGTAGACAATAGTCACCCTATCCTTTCGGTTTCTTCCTATGATCATAAAATCAGACACCACTCCGTCTGATACGGAAAACACTCCGGTTTTGCTGTTATAGCTCATTGTTACGAAGGGTTCATTTTTCCCGCTTTCATATAGCTTTATAACACTTTCTGACGGATCATTAAGCTCAAGGAAAAGTGCACTATCCTTTGATATATAAGATGACTCCCCCTTTGTTAGCTCAGATACCGGCTGCACACGTGAGCTTATTTCTTCAGGTATGCCATGTCTGATAACATAATCTCCACCTGCCTTTTTGAGTGTAAGCTCTCTAGGAATTCCCATTGCACTTGTGGTCTGATTATAGACACATTTGGTTCTAAGCCATGGAATCTGTATCACCCTGCCCTTTGGATCCCCCGACCAGGTCTGAGCTGCATAGGGAAGTGTTGTAATAAAATACGCTTGCTTTTTATCCTGAGTAGGTGTGAATTTATATCCGTCAAAATCGCCCACAAAGTACATTCCGTCTGCTGCCCAGAATACCCATCTCTTTTCAGAGACGTTCCCGTCATCGCCTATGACCGGAAGCTCGAATAAGTCAGGGCACTCGAAACCGCCTTCAAGTGTAATGCGCTGCGATAACTCAAAATTCTGCATATTCTCGGATCTGAAAATTCCAAAATCATTTTTCTCTATCCAGAGTACCAGTACATAAGCCTTGGACTCTTCATGCCAGAATACCTTAGGGTCACGATTGTCAGGCGCCATCTCCTGCAAAAGTTTATCGCCCCGTTTTATAAGGGAGGCTCCACCATCAGTGCTGTACGCAAGTCTGATGGTGAAGTAAGGATTGGAAAGACCTTCGTCAAAACCTGCAGCAGTATAGGGAAAAAGTAATGCATCCTTTGGAAGTCCAAGCTCACCTCTGTCATTTCTAAGTCCGCATCCTGAGTACATCATTCCGTTTTCATCTGGATATAATACAGGTTCCAGTTCTTCCCAGTGTATGAGGTCAGTGCTTCTTGCGTGTCCCCAGGTCATGTCATCCCATTCCACTCCGTTCGGATTACTTTGATAATATAACTCGAATATTCCGTCATGATACACCAATCCGTTAGGGTCATTTAACCAGCCATAATCCGGTGCGAAATGCATAATCGGATAGCAATTCTCTTTCCTGCTGCTCATTTTTGTCTAATCTCCTTGTTACTGTTACTTAATTCTTCTTGCTTCTGTCCACAGCTGTCTGATAAATAGATACGATATCGTTAACGCCTGCGCTCTCAAGCTCTCCAAGATATGCATTCCAGCTGTCATCTGTAACACCTGTTGTGATCCATGTATTGATATATCTGTCCACAATATCGGACACTGTAGGCTGGATCTGTGCAAGTCTTGTAAGCTCATCTGTTGTCATAAGAACACGGGGAACAGCTGTGTATTCTTCCATAATCTCATCTTTACCGTTTGTTCTCTGGTTCTCAAGGAGCTGTACTGCATCAAATGCATAACCTGCTGCACCGACCTTATCGCTTCCTTCATAGTCATCATAGTATTTATCAAGAATGATCATAGAACCACGGCAAGGTGTTGAGTTAACTCTCGCATCACCGAATGTCTGGTAAGCATCCTGCTGAGGCATGTAGTGTCCGTCAGCATCAAGAGGTGTTCTGATGACTCCGTCAGCATCTTCCTTGTAGTTGTATCCGATTGCACCCCAGTTTGAAGTAACTGCAACCTTGGGATCGCCAGCCATGTAGTCAACGAATCTTGCTACTACATGAGGGAATTTGCATGATGTTGTAATAGCTGTATTAGATGAATCCTGAAGCTGTGAGAAGTTGTTAAGGAATCCGCTCTTACCTGCTTCACCTGTAAGTCTGGGGATTGCTACATACTGATCATGTACATCAAGATTTGTGATCTCCTGATCTGTCCATGTTCCGAATACACCTATACGTGCAACGTCTTCCTTGATGATTGACTGCTTGTAGGAAGCACTTTCATCTGCCTCAAAAGAGCCTTCCCAGATAAGACCTTCGTTATAGAGCTCATTGAAAAATTCAGCAGTCTTTCTGAATGCTTCATCCTGAGCAGTAAATACAACCTTATCATCGATTATTCTCATGTGGTCAGCATATGCATTACCACCGCAATATGAATCAGCCTGTCCAAAGCAGCCTGTAAGTCTGTAGAAAATATTGTAGGAACCAAATGTATCTGTTGCACCAAACCATGAAGCCATAGGAATTTCATCAGCTTCGCCGTTTCCGTTAAGGTCGCCTGCATCCTTGAAAGCCTTGAGGCAGTCTACAAGTTCATCAACTGTTGTGGGAACTTCTTTTCCTACCTGATCAAGCCAGTTCTTGTTGATAAGAAGGGGACCGGGTGTAAGAACAAGTCCGTACATCTCCTCGATATAAGGGAAGCCGTAGGTGTGACCGTTAGGTGCTGTGATCTCCATCCAGTATGTAGGATGCTCATCAAGGATTGCCTTTACATTGGGCATATACTCATTGATAAGGCCCTCTGTCTCTACGAAAATATCCTGATCAGCGTACTGAACAACTATATTACCGGATTTACCATCACCAAAGTTCCAGAATACATCAGGAAGATCCTGCCCTGAAGCAAGCATCAGGTTAATCTTCTCCTGAGCGCCCTCTCCGGGAATAGGCTGCCAGTCAAACTCAACACCTGTGTCCTCGAACCACTTTTTGCACATCTCAAGTTCGCCGGGCTCAACAAGACGATCTGCTGTATTTACGAGAAGCATTGAGATTTTGCCATACTTTTCTTCAAATGCTGCAGGATCCTTGATAATGGGAAGTGTGCCGTCAAGCTGGATAAGTCCTGCATCAACAGCCTCCTGCTCCTCAGGTGTAAGACCTGCATCTGCCGCAGATGTAGCTGTTTCAACTGCTTCTTCAAGCTTCTCAGCATTTTCGCTGGGTGCAGATTCAGTAGTTGTCTCAGCTCCCTGATCTGTTGCCTGGTTCGCTGCCTGATTACCGCAGCCTGCAATCACTGATGCAGACATGGCAATTGTAAGTAGTGATGCCAACAATTTCTTTTTCATAAATAAATGTCCTCCTTATAAAAAACTGTGATTTATTTTTTACCCTGCTCTACATAAACTTAAGTTATTTTTGTCAGGGTTATCACTCATCATTTAACAGCTATGATTGTTACTTTTTCTGCTGGTTCTACCTTTTTATCCCTTAACAGCTCCGATTGTTACACCCTTTGCAAAGTACTTCTGAATGAAGGGATAAACCATAAGAAGTGGTGCTGCGGAAACTACGACTATGCAATATTTAAGCTGCTCAGCCAGTTTTTGCTTGGTTACAAGAGCATCTCCTGATGATCCCATCTGGTTAGACTGGTTCATAAGTACCAGGTTTCTGAGGACTACCTGAAGAGGCATCTTGTTATCATCCTGCAGGAACATCAGTGCATTAAAGAACTGGTTCCACATAGCTGTTGCATAGAAAAGTGCCATTACTGCAATAATTGTTGTAGAGATCGGAATAGCAATTTCGAAGAAGAATCTAAAGTCGCTGCATCCGTCTACCTTGGCTGCTTCCTGGAGCTCTCCTGGTATTCCCGACTCAAAGAATGATCTGCATACGATAAGGTTGTATGCTGATACCGCAACAGGAAGAACCATTGCCCATATGGTGTTATAGATACCAAGGTTTCTGATTGTCAGGTAGAGAGGTATTATTCCGCCGCCAAAAAACATGGTGAATGTAAATACAAATATCAGTCCTCGTCTGCCAGGAAGATCTTTTCTTGAAAGTGCATATCCTGCGGGAACTGTCGCAATTAGTGCTACTGCAGTTCCTACAACTGTGTAGAGAATTGTGTTACCATACGCAACCCACAAAGGCTTATATGCGAATGTCGTTTTATATCCCTCGAAATAAGGACTCTCCGGATACAGGAGCACTTTTCCCGAATTAACTGTTACAGGGTCTGTAATCGATGCCAGTAAAACATAATAAATAGGATAGATAATGATCACACAAACAATGATCATCAAAAGGATTACAACTCCCATGAAAATTTTATTTGCTCGTCCCAGCTTAACCTTGGACGTATTCTGTGTTTTTGCCATTACCTGCCTCCTAGAATATGCTGATATCGCTTACTTTTTTCGCAATCTGATTAGCAATTATCAGTATGATGAAGTTAACAACTGAATTGAAAAGTCCTACTGCTGTAGCAAAGCTGTACTGCGCTGTCTGAAGTCCGACTTTGTATACGTAAGTAGAGATGAGCTCGCTGACGATAGTGTTTGAACCGTTCTGCATAAGGAAAGCTTTCTCATATCCTACGTTCATGATGTTACCTATCTGAAGGATCAGCATCAGGATTACTGTTGGCATGATCATCGGAATATCAATGTACTTAATCTGCTGCCATTTTGTTGCGCCGTCTATCGTTGCTGCCTCGTAGTAGTCCGGGCTTATTGATGTGAGCGCTGCGATGTAAATAACTGCGTTGAATCCCATTGTCTGCCAGATATTGGATCCGATGTAAAGTGTTCTGAACCACTGTGGAAGTGATGTGAAAAGTATCGGATTGGAAGCACCTATCATGTGGTTCATTACACCTGTAGCTGAGAAGAAAACTGATATAATACTTACTACAACTACGTTTGACATGAAGTAAGGCGCATAGCTTATTGTCTGTATAACCTTTCTTGTTCTAAGATTTCTTATCTGGTTTAAAAGAAGTGCAAATACAATTGGTATCCAGAAAGCAATTACTATGCTCTCAAGGCTTATCAGGATTGTGTTTTTAATAGCGGTTACTGCTATGCTTGTACTGAAAAACTGTTGGAAATATTTAAAGATTGGATTAGCCCAGGGGCTTCCCATAATTCCCTGACGGATTTTGTAATCCTTAAATGAAATGATTAGTCCGTACATCGGATAATATGCAAAGACTATTGCCCATACAAGAGATGGCAAGAGCAGCACATATAGCTGCCACGCTGACAATACCTTTTTTAGGTTCCTGCTTCTGCCTGCTTTCTTAGCTGCAGGACTTTTCTCTCCCCTTCTTCCCATTTTTCCTCCCTTTTTGCACACATTCTGCTGTCATTTCACGTGTTCTACCAGCTCTGTATGCACTTGAATTACCGATTGCGTAACCGGTTACTTAATTTTGCGTAATCGGTCAAGTAACCGGTTACTTTCTTGAGTATAAATTTCCGGATATAAGATTTCAACCCCTAAAAAAAATTTCATCATTTTTCATGAATAACCATTTTATTTTTTGTTCAAAATATTCAGTATTTATCACATCATAACCGGTTACTTTAATTGCGACTTTTGTGTATAATAGTGGGTACGGTTATTGGCAGACATATCAGGCAATTCCTAATTTCGTTTACGATAATAGCCTGTGTGCTGCTAAATTATTTTTGAATAGGATGTTTTATTTATGAAGTCAAAGAAAGTGTCTTATGCAGATCTGGCTAGATACTGCAATTTTTCAAAGACAACAATATCAAGATATTTTAGTAATCCGGACTCCCTTACTCTGGAGAATCAGGAGAAAATCCGAGAGGCTGTTGAAACTCTTGGGTATCAGGAAAACAAGATTGCCAAAATACTTCCCAGTGGACATACAGAATTTATCGGTCTTATCATACCCAACCTCTATATGCCCTATTACTCTGAGGTAATGCACCATCTGCTCTCCTCCTACAGTACTTATGGCTATAAGTTTCTGGTTTTTGAAGGGCAGTCGGATATTGAGCTGGAGAGAAAATATATTCGTGAGCTTAGCGCCTATAATGTCGAGGGCATAATAACACTATCTCATACTATATCTTCTAAGGAATACGCTTCCTACGATATTCCGATTGTTGCCATAGAGCGTGAAGATGAGTTTATCTCCAGTGTCCACAATGACAACTATATGGGTGGAATTCAGGCTGCAAGCCTTCTGTATAAGAGCGACTGCGATATTCTGTTTTTCATAGATTCAACCCCCTATGGTGCTACACGCTCTGCCTATTATTCCAAGGATAAGCACTCATACTCCTATGGCCGATTGAACGGTTTTAAGTATGTCTGCAATGAAAAGAACATGCCTAATGAAGTTATAATTCAGGATTTGGGACTTAGCTATGAAGAATATTCCGAAAACATCCCTAAGATTATTGACGATATTGCAAAAAGATATCCCGGAAAACGAAAAGGGATTTTTTGCGCAAATGATACCTTTGCAAATATATCCCTTTTGCATTTGCTTAGAGCTTATGGGAATTTCCCTGACGATTTTAGATTAGTGGGTTACGACGGATCTCCAATTTCTGCTCAGGCTATTATTCCTTTCAGTACAGTTGGTCAGCAGCTTGATCAGATCACTAAATCCGCCATGGAAATACTGGTTGCTCAGATCAAAGGAAGGCACCGCAGAATCCCTGAGGAACTCCCGATCCGCCACGAAGTAATCGCCCCAATCCTCATAAATCGCGCAACCACACAGAAGGAAACACCGAATATCGCGGGGGCAAAATAGGGTTCCTGTTTTTCAATTATATAAACCTTACAACATAGCTTGCGTCGAATTTGCAAGATGGAGCCAGTGTCTGATTCCACTCTCTGTCCTTTAGTTCTCCGCTAAAGCCTTCTGCGTCGGCTCTTCCGTACCATGGCTCAATACAGATAAATGGTGCATTTTTCCCTGAAGGTGACCAGATTCCAAGAAGCGGTGCATCAAAACTTACTTCAACAAAAGTTTTACCATCAGAGTCTGCAATTGATGCTCCGCTCACCTGACTGTTCTCAAGGATGATGGCGCCGTTATCAAATGTATGCTCATCTACTTCTATAGCTTTATTTCTGCCAAGTTCAAGCTCATAGGTCTCATTAGCTGCAAGCGGATCATGGAATTTCCTCACTGTGAGGACATCTTTATCGGTCTTAAGTATTACAGAGTTTCCCTTAAGTGTTCCTTCACTGCTAAGTTTACAATTAAAAGCAGGATGTGCACCTATCGCAAATGGAAGGTCCTTTTTTCCTGTATTTTCCACTTTCCATCCTATTGTTACAGTATCTGCAACAAGGGTATAAGTAATTGTAAGTTTAAAATCAAGCGGATATTTTTCTCTTGTCTGCTCATTTGAAGCAAGTACGAATATTGCCTTGTCATCAGACTTTTCCACTACTTCGAACTCCATATCTCTTGCAAAGCCGTGCTGTCCCATAGGATATTCTTTACCTTCATAGCGATATTTACCGTCAGCCACAGCTCCTACAAAAGGGAAAAGAACAGGCGAAGTACGTCCCCAGAATTTGGGATCGCCGCACCACATATATTCCCAGTCGCCACGCTTTATGCTTTTTATCTCAGCTCCATGAGTGTCAATCTCTGCTGTTATTTGTTCGTTTTTTATTACAACTCTCATCTGTAGTTATTCCTTTCCAAAAATATCTCATCCCACAACTTTATTTTTTCCACTTAGCTTACCCTCGTACAATTTAGCGTCAGCCTCCCGGAATACATCATTGAGAGTTTTAGCATTCCCTGAACATGCTGCCCCAAAAGTCATAGTGATTCTGCCAAGCTCTTGCCCTTCGAATTCAAAGGGATAATTCTCTATCTCTTTTCTTGCTTCATCGAGAAAGCTTACTATTTCTTCAAAAGATCTTGCGGCTGTTTCGCAAAAAATAAATTCTTCACCGCCCCAACGATAGCATACTACAGCTTTTTCTCCAAGTATCTTTCCTATGGTTATAAGCACATAGTCTCCGCATTTGTGTCCGTATGTATCATTTATTCTCTTAAAATTGTCTATATCTCCGATGGCAATCCAGTACTTTTTTATTTTTCCATTTTCAACTTCCTTCAAATTTTCAGCCAGAAAATATCTGTTTGGAAGTCCTGTAAGTTTGTCATGAAAAAGCTGAAACTCCAACTTCTCTTCCGAGGAATTAGCGATATATACAAGAAGCTGCAATACAAACAGATTGATCACAAAAACTATCACGCCCCACAGAATCGTAAGCCAGAACTCAGCCTTTCCTGTCAGTTCATAGGGAGCAGGATTAAAGTGAAGATAAATGTAGCTGCCAATATAAAGAATAAAACCAATTAAGCAAAATGGCATCACTCTGACATATTTAATCTTTAGTGCTCTGGCAGAATATTCAGCATAAAAAGCCAATACATTCATTCCAATAAGTGTAATTTGAAATCCGCTGCCCCAACCGGTGAATAATACTGCAAGCGTCATATGCATGGCAACTTCAAGATAAATCGCTATTGCATATATTGAGAACCACTCTTTGTAGACAACAAACAACATTGCAAGATAAAAGATAATGCTGAAAATATTCACCCTGACCATAGGAGTAACTTTGCATTGCTCGAATACGGAATACATCAGAACATGGATAAGCAGAAAGCAGATTGCCATGCCCCATGCTATTAACTTGGCTCTTTTCAAGTTCAAGAACATATTAAAATACCTTCAATAGTATGTTTTTATATGAAAAATAGTTATGTTTTTACACCCACTATAATTATCGCTGAATTCGCTTAACTGCAAATAAATACCTCATTAAATTATAATTAAATAGGATGTTTCCTGTAATTTCGAAGGTTTTAATTAGCCTATAATGTTACTTGCAATTCCAATGGCTTTAATTTTCCTGCAATGCTGCTTGTTATTACGGCGGCTTTAATTTTCCTGCTATGTTCCTTGTTATTCCGGAGGCTTTAATTCTCCTGCTATGTTCCTTGTTATTCCGGAGGCTTTAATTCTCCTGCTATGTTCCTTGTTATTTGCAATGTCTTTAGTTACCCTACAATATTTCTTGCTTCTCCCTTCTCAAATGCCAGGATATTCTTTGCAACTTCCTCTACGCACCGGCTTCTTGCTTCCACACTTGCCCACGCCATATGGGGTGTCACAAACAATTTCTTACTATCCTGAATTCTAAGAAGCGGGCTGTCCTTTTTCATAGGCTCTACTGTCAGAACGTCAAGTCCTGCTGCCGCAATTTCTCCATCCTCAAGTGCCTTTACGAGATCCTCCTCATTTACTACTGGTCCTCTTGCCACATTTATTAAAATTGCAGACTTTTTCATCTTCTTAAATGCTACTTCATCTATGATGCCTCTGGTCTTGTCAGAAAGCGGGCAGTGTAGCGAGAGCACATCGCTTCTTTTGAGAAGTTCATCAAAGCTTACCATCTCATACTGCTCATCTTCACTATTGTGATCTGTTCTTCCGGAAGCTGAATAGAAGATCACCTTCGCTCCAAATGCTGTCGCTATCTGAGCAACTTTTCTTCCGATATTACCCATTCCTATGATTCCCCAGGTCATACCGTCAAGCTCATGAAAAGGGATGTCCAGCTTACAGAAATGCTCCTGTGAAGCATATTCTCCGCTTTTTACAAATTCATCATAATCCTTTAATGCTTCCATTACATAGAAAAGAAGTGCAAAGGTATGCTGCGCAACAGATGCTGTAGAATATCCGGCAACATTTGCAACCTTGATTCCACATTCTTTGCAGGCTTTGATATCAACATTGTCAAACCCGGTCGCAAACTCACATATTAGTTTTAAAGAAGGTGCTTTTTTCAAAATATCTGTAGTAATTTTGGATTTGTTGATGCAAAGTACATCTGCACCAGTAAGGCGTTCCTCTGCATTCTCAGCGGTTACCTTATCCTTATAAAATGTCACATCTCCAAGTTTCTCAAGGGATCTGTAATCTATATCATTTCCCACGCTGTCAATTTCTGCTGCTACTATTTTCATAGTTTGATTATCCCTTCCTATACACATGTTTCACTACTCCATCAATTCTATCACTTTGGTTTCGTTTATAAAGATTTTTCAGACCATATTATTTTGTATTTAAATATCTGAATTCTATCCTTTACGCCAACTATCACATTTGTCTTACTATTGGCGTAACTGTAATTCTCAATATTATATTATAATTGCACCGGTTTTCTCTTTTTTCCTATAAATGACGTAATGACAATTCCAAACTTCTGATTCCCGTTACACCTGTTTTCCATTTACTTCTTCTACTGACGTAATGGTAGCTCTAACTATCTGATTCCCCTTACACCTGTTTTCCATTTACCTCTTCAACTGACGTAATGGCAATCCCAAACATCTGATTTTCCTTACGCCAGTTTTCCTATCTAGCTATAATTGACGTAACAAGAATCCCCACATATGATAATCTTTACATCAGTTTACATTTTTTCTCTTTACTGATGTAATCTCCTCTTTCTCAAAACTTATTCCCACTAATACATCTGACAAAAATAGATTTTCCATGAACAAAGAGTCGCTCGCGACTCTTTGCGCGCTGGTGCGCGCAAGCTTTAGCTTGCAAAATTCATCTGCGCACCAGTCGCATCCATAGCGGAGCGGTTTTTATTCAATAGGAAATCCGAAGGAATTGAATAAAAAAACGCCTTCCGGGAAATTAGTCCCGAAAGGCATTTCTATTTTCACAAATTACTTATCACTGATTAAGCGAAAGGGTTCTCTGTAGGATAAGGAAGTGATGCAGGCTGGTTGTAGCCGATTGTCTCAGCACCTACATACTTGAATACCTCGTAAAGAGCCTTGCCGAAGTGACCAAATGCAACTGCACCGTGGTGAGGGAAGTTGCCCTGGATGAGAACGTGTCTGTAGAATCTGCCCATTTCCGGAATAGCGAATACGCCGATACCACCGAAGGACTGAGTAGCAACAGGAAGAACCTCACCCTGTGCAACATATGCGCGAAGGTGGTTATCAGATGTACTCTGCAGTCTGTAGAATGTGATATCACCGGGAACGATGTCACCTTCAAGTGTTCCCTGTGTAACTTCTTCAGGAAGGTTTCTAGCCATGATTCTCTGGAACTTCATCTCGCAGCTTGAAAGCTTGCTTGTGCATGTATTTCCGCAGTGGAAGCCCATGAATGTATCTGTGTGCTTGTAGTCGAACTTGCCCTTGATGGACTGCTCATACATATCAGCAGGTACAGAGTTGTTGATATCAAGAAGTGTAACAGCGTCGTTAGAGATGCATGTTCCGATGAACTCAGAAATTGCACCGTAGATATCTACTTCGCAGGATACCGGAATTCCACGGCCTGTAAGTCTTGAATTTACATAGCAGGGAACGAATCCGAACTGAGTCTGGAATGCAGGCCAGCACTTACCAGCGATACATACGAACTTCTTCCCGCCTCTGTGCTCCTCGATCCAGTCAAGAAGTGTAAGCTCATACTGAGCAAGCTTTGAAAGGATTTCAGGCTTCTTGTTACCTGCGCCAAGATCCTTCTCCATATCTGCAACAACGTCAGCGATTCTGGGATCACCAGCGTGCTTGTTGAAGCTCTCGAAAAGATCAAGCTCAGAGTTCTCCTCGATCTCAGCACCCATGTTGTAGATTTGCTGAATAGGAGCGTTACAAGCAAGGAAGTTCATCGGACGAGGACCGAAGCTGATAACCTTGAGCTCTGAAAGACCATAAAGTGCTCTTGCGATCGGAACGAACTCATTGATCATCTTAGCGCACTCATCTGCTGTTCCAACAGGATACTCAGGAATATATGCCTTTACGTTACGAAGGTGAAGGTTGTAGCTTGCGTTAAGCATTCCGCAGTAAGCATCTCCTCTACCATCGATAAGGTCACCCTGTGACTCCTCTGCTGCTGCGCAGAACATTACAGGACCACCAAACTTCTCTGCAAGAAGTGTCTCTGAAATCTCAGGACCGAAGTTACCAAGATATACACAAAGTGCATTACATCCTGCCTTCTTAACATCCTCAAGAGCCTCAAGTGTCTGAGTCTCGCTCTCGATGATGCAAACAGGGCACTCGTAAACGTCTACGTCGTTGTAAAGCTTCTTGTAGCTCTCTACTAATGCCTTTCTACGATTGATTGCAAGTGATGCCGGGAAACAGTCACGGCTGACTGCTACCAGACCAATTTTAACCTGGGGAATGTTGTTCATACTGATGTCCTCCTACCCTTATAAATAATTATTGTTTCTGTTGTTATGCGATTTTTCTTTCCAAAACCGCGAAAAGCCTTTGATTCTCATGCGTTTAGATATTTTTATGACGCATTCCATCAATTTGTGTGTACGTTAACACATCTACTAAATCATAAGTTTTACGGTCTCTGTTGTCAATTTGACATATTTCACAGAATTATTCTTTAAATTCTGTTAACTATGCCCCTCATCCGGCAGCTTCGCTGCCACCTTCCCCCCAAGGGGAAGGCTCTATATCATCTTGCCTTCCCCCTCTGGGGGAAGGTGGCGCAAAGCGCCGGATGAGGGCTCATAAATTCTGCTCTATATGTATGCTAAGTTCCGTGTAATTCACCTTCTTCGGCACCGTTCCGTACGCCAGATAATTAAACAGTATTTCCAGCGAAAGCTTTCCCTGTTTTTCAGGCTCCTGGCATATTGTGGCTGAGATCATTCCCTTGTGGAACATCTCATACTGCACCGCAACAAGGTCATTGGTTATGATCCGTATCTTGTGCTGCGTATCCTCATTGGATATAAGTCTGCAGATGTCGTAATCTCTCGGATTGATGACGTATACCACATTTGTCTCCGGGTACTTGATCAGCATCTCCTTAACCGCACGCTTATTCTCAGCGCGGTCCAGGGATATGGTCCATTTTCCCAGAAGCTCCATGTCCGGATAGCGGGAATTCATCTCGTTCGAGAAGCCCCTTATACGCTCCGTGGCACTTTCCTTGATGCTGTCATATTCCGTGAAAAAACATATCTTAGCGTCTTCTCCGCCAGCCATGGCTGTAAGCCCTGCCGCAAGTCTTCCTGAAGCGATATAATCGCATCCCACATACGCAAGATGGTCCACTCCATCCAGTCTGCTGTTGTAGAACACAAGCGGAAGATCACGCTTTTTCTGCTCTTCAATTATCAAATCATTTATAAGAGATGTGGAACCTGTTATGCAGACTCCATCGTACTCTCCTATGGTTTCTTTCAGCGATTTCAGTAACCGGCTCTCTTCATCGGCATTATCGGGATACTCGATGATATCCGTAGTTGCCGCATATGCCTCAAGAGACTTCGCCTTCTTCTCGGCACTTTCCCTAACGGGTATGAAAAACGGACTGAACTGGGTTTTCGGGATCATGAAAAGAAACTTAAGCTTCTTTTTCCTTACTGCCAGTCCCTGCGCCACTCGATTAGGCTCATAGTGGAGCTCCTCACACGCTTTCTCAACCCTCTCCCTGGTCTCCTGCTTCACATATCCTCTGTTGTGAAGGACACGGTCAACAGTACCTATCGAAACGCCGGCCTGCTTCGCTATCTCTGTTATTGTTGCCATTTTCCCCTCATTAGATGAGTGCTGCGATATCTATATTCTCGCCTGTAATTCCTTCATAAGCGCCGTCAGCGATCTCAGATGCATCCTTGTGTGCAAGAAGCCACTTATTTGTAGCGAAAAGTGTTCTGTCATCAAGGTTCTTGCCAGCTGTCTCTGTGGTTCCTACGTTTGTTCCCTTGGGAAGTGCGATGAGAACCTTGAAGCCCTTTGAAGCATCTGCATGGCAGGGAGCATAGTGAAGTGTTGAAGCATAAACCTCAACAAGTACGCCCTTAGGGCACTTGAATGCTACAACCTTGGAAGAATCAAGCTTGCCATCCTCGATGTCACTGAGCTTAGCAAGAAGAAGGATGAAATCCTCAGTTCCAAGGTTGAACTCGCTGTCTCTGTGATATTCCATGCAGTTCATCTTTGTGTTATGTCCGTTGCAGTAACCGAACTGGAAGGGCATACCACCAAAGAGGCTTGTGCCAAGATCCTTGGTATCTGATGTAGCCATAAGCTTAGGCTCCTCAGCTACATAAACAACATCATCCGGACAAGGAGTGTCATTCTCAAGTGTCTTCAGGATTTCTGCAACACTGTAACCCTCAACAACTCTGCCGTACTCTTTGAATTCTTTGTCTGTTACGCTTTTAATTGTCATTTTTCCTACCCCGCTTTTTTCTGGTTTTCGTATCCGTTAACGTACACACATTATATGTTATTACCACCCTCAACTTCAATTATCAGAATTAAACAAATTTCCTGTCTTCATTTCTTACACAATTACACATAACTGAAGTGATTATGTTACTTTAGGATAAGACTATGAATATAGATATAGGCGAAGAGGTTAGACAGATCCCTGATTGTCCTGATAGTTACATTAGATGCACAAAAAATGCTGCTATCAAAGCAGCATTTCTTGCATTTAGATTATTACTACGTTTACGATCCCACCACCGATTTCATCAGATACTCTTTTCTTTATGTTTTCTGAGACCTTACTTACTTCGTGGTAAGTCATATCCTGCTTAAAGCAAAGTTCAATGTCGACATATTGGTCAGTTCCGCTTATACGGCTTTTAATCTCTCCAAGCTCATCATAATATTCATAAAACTCATTTAATGCCTTGAGGATCTTTAATTGTGAATCCTCATCCAATGTAAGGTCGCTAAGTTCTCTAATTGCATCTGTCAGATGATGAACCACTATATATGCTAATGGCAATGAGACAACCACGCATACCAGCGGAGAAAAATACCTTATCCAGCTCGCTTTTTCAAATATGATTCCAATAATCAATGTTACAATAGAAATCGCATCAAACACGAATTCGTTTCTTGCTGCCACAAATGCTGAATGGATCATCCTGCTATGGTTCTTGCTCACAAGATTCTTCTCTTTAAAATATATAAATATATCTATAAGCACACCAACAATACTTACAACAAGTGCAAATACCAAAAATTCTTCTTCACTCTCCGGCAATATTATTTTTCTTACAGCAAAGAATACTATGCACAAAATTCCCGCAAGATCAAACGTCTCACAGCAAAGGGCTGTTATCGCTTCTACTTTTCCGGTTCCATAATTGAATCTGAATTTCAGATTCTTATTCAGTTTCGTAGTAAGTACTACAAGTATTACTCCCGGAACAAGAACACTTGCATTTTCCATAAATTCAAGCCACACAACCATTGAACCGCTGGCTATAGCCGCAATAAAGGAAGTGATGAATTCAGGTATTCTGTATATAATTAACAGGACCGCTACATTTCTTTGCTCTGTAAGAATGTTTTTTTCCATATTATTCAAATTCTCCATTAACACGAATCACGTCAAATATTTTGCAAGCTATATTTGTTCGCAATATTCAGTATTATCAGTTTTGTCGCCAATTCCCAGCACTATATCACAATCACATTGATTATCTTACTTTACATTATATATTTAATATGTTATCATCTTTATCGTTTCAAGGATATTCATCCGTATTTTCCTATTTTGGTTTTTGAAGCATTTTTCTTTTGAGGAGTTGTAATATGAAAGGAGTATTATTTGTATTGCCCTAATTACAGCAATATATAAATATTTATGTCTAATTATTTCTTAACCAGAAAGCAGCAACTAACCAGGCTACTTCACAAATATCAATCTGAAGTGAACTCTTTACCTGAAGGAACTCTTGTAATATATCAAAATGGAGCAAAGTGGTATCTTCAGGAAAAAGATAAATCAGGAAAAACTAAAAGAACTTATATTTCTAAAAGTAAAATTGATTATGCATCACAGCTTGCTAAAAAGGCTTTGTTGAAGAACTATATTCGCGATATTGAAAATGAAATCACTGCAATCAATGCATATATTCGAGTCAGAAAGCACTGCAGGCTTAACAATATTTTAGCTGCAGATTCACCTTATGTACCTCTACTTTCAGATCAATACCAATGGCTAAGTGATCATGATTACATATCCAATCCCAATCATCCCGAAGCATTAATAATAAAGGCCCCAAAGGGACAATTTGTCAGATCGAAATCAGAAGCTATTATCGCCTACGCATTGTTTGATCATCACCTATCCTATATGTATGAGCATGCTCTTTTGCTAGGTGAATATACCATTTATCCCGATTTCACAATTCGGCATCCAGTTACTAATAAATTGTATATTTGGGAACACTTTGGTCTTGCCGATCAAGCTAAGTATCAAAATGCTATGTGCAACAAAATTAGAAGTTACATAAATGCCGGATATGTCCCGGGAGATAATCTAATCCTCACCTACGAGACCGCTGACTGTCCTCTTGATATCAGCTATGTTCAAGGGATCATTGATTTGCATTTCGGGGCAGACATAATATAAATGATGGAGCAAGTTACCGATGGCTACTCCGGTCAAAACTTGAGGCTTTATTATTCATTTAATGTTTTACTTGGAAAAAATCCCTTTAAAAATTTGCTTTGGTATCCATTTTCCCCTCTAATTATGCTTATTTTTGATGTCACTTTCACTACGAGGCGATTTTTCTTAATTTGGTACCCTTATATCAGACAATCATGGATACCAAATTGATATTTTCAAGAAAAAATTTCCATTTTCCCGAAAAACACCTTCAAATAAGCACCAAAAAGGATACCAAACTCAGAAAAATCCCCGATTATTTCCTTCAACCCTTTCATTCTGTATCCTTATGTATAAAGCCCCCGCAAGAGATTGCGATGAGCCGTCTCCGGCGCTACCAGGTTTTTACAAAAGCGCTGCAGCAAGCCATATAGGCAAGCCACAGCGCTTCTAATATCACAACCAGCCTATAAGCATGACCTGCATCTCCCCCGAGTACGCAAATCATCCTCTAAAAATAGCTGAATCGTAAATTTAATCAGCGGAACCAATTCTAACAAGTGCACGATAAAGCTTGGCTTCGGCGCGGACTCTTGCCTCTTTGGTAAGTCTGGCATCTTTAAGTGCCTCCTCTGCCCGGGCTTTCGCTGATCGCGCACGTTCCACATCTATCTCGTCGCTCCAGAGCCAGTTGGTCGGAAGAATACGGACTTCACCTTCCATTACTGAGAGCATTCCGCCAATACATGCGGCTTTTCTCTCTTTACCATCTGCGAAGGTTACATGAGCAGTTCCCATTCCTATACCGGTACAATAGTTGGTATGTCTTGCTAATATCTCAACATCTCCATCTATAGTACGAAGCAGAACCTTCTCAACCTCGCCCTCATATTCCAATCCATCAATGGATACGACCTCTAAATGATAAGTAGCCATATTGTTAAACCCTCATCTGTCTGCTTTCCATCCACCATCCGCTTTGGAATGGCGCATTATTCTTAATTGCATGGAAGCAAAATTTCTCTAGTATATTTAGCTATTCTTCTTAGCCTTCTCGAACACTTCATCAATTGTTCCGACCAGCAGGAATGCTGACTCCGGAAGATCATCACACTCACCGTTAAGAATCATCTTAAATCCGCGGATGGTTTCCTTCAGAGGAACGTATTTGCCCGGAAGTCCTGTGAACTGCTCAGCAACTGAGAAGCTCTGTGACAGGAAGTTCTGAACCTTACGAGCTCTGAAAACTGTCTGCTTATCTTCATCGGAAAGCTCATCCATACCCATGATAGCGATGATATCCTGCAATTCACGATATCTCTGGAGAACCTGCTGAACGCCCTTAGCAACTTCGTAGTGCTCCTTACCCACTACGTCAGGTGAAAGGATACGGCTGGTGGAATCCAGAGGATCAACTGCCGGATAAATACCCTTTGATGCAATGTCACGGGAAAGAACGGTGGTTGCATCCAAGTGTGTGAATGTCGTTGCGGGAGCAGGGTCTGTCAAGTCATCTGCAGGCACGTAAACGGCCTGAACTGATGTGATTGAACCCTTCTTGGTTGATGTGATACGCTCCTGAAGCGCACCCATCTCTGTAGCCAGTGTAGGCTGGTAACCAACGGCTGAAGGCATACGTCCAAGCAGCGCGGAAACCTCTGAACCGGCCTGTGTGAAACGGAAGATGTTATCGATGAAAAGAAGCACATCCTGATTCTTAACATCACGATAATATTCAGCCATTGTAAGTCCTGAAAGAGCAACTCTCATACGTGCTCCCGGGGGCTCGTTCATCTGTCCGTAAACAAGTGCAGTCTTGTTAATAACTCCACTTTCTTTCATTTCTCCGTAAAGGTCATTTCCTTCACGGGTACGTTCGCCGACACCGGTGAATACTGAGATACCACCGTGTGCCTTAGCAACGTTATTGATAAGCTCCATGATAAGGACGGTTTTACCAACTCCCGCACCACCGAACAAACCAATCTTACCACCCTTAGCGTAAGGGCAGATAAGGTCAACTACCTTAATTCCTGTCTCAAAAATCTCAGTAGCAGGAACCTGATCTTCAAATGACGGAGCCGGTCTGTGAATTGGCCATCTCTCCTGCGTCGTGGGAGCAGGCTGATTATCAACGGGCTCACCAAGAAGATTGAAAATTCGTCCCAGGCACTCGTCACCTACCGGAACTGAGATGGGAGCAGCTGTATCTACTGCATCGATTCCACGAACAAGTCCATCCGTGGAGCTCATTGCAATACAACGAACTACATCATCACCAATCTGCTGTGCTACCTCAGCTACAAGAGTGGAATCTCCATTCTTGATCTCAATAGCGCTATGCAGATCCGGCAGCTCACCCTCGCCAAAACGAATGTCAAGGACAGGTCCTGTTACCTGTATTACCTTTCCAACATGTTTTTCACTCATCGTGAGTACTCCTTTTCCTCTCATCCCTGATCTGTTCCTGTGTTTTATAAATCAGGAACATCCTCGGGAATCGGTTTTTTATTACGGTTCTTCTGCACCGGCAACAATCTCTGTAATTTCCTGAGTAATACTTGCCTGACGTGCTCTGTTATAATACAGACTTAATGTTTCAATCATTTCTTCTGCGTTGTCGGTAGCTGCTTCCATCGCAGTTCTTCTCGCTGCAAGCTCACTCGCAACAGAGATATTTATACTCGTGTATAGCACTCCCGCCAAATACTCCGGAACAACTGTATTGAAAACAGTCTCGCTATCCGGTTCATACAGAATAAGCGATTTGTTCTTTTTCGCAGCCCCATCTCCTACTGCCAGGTCTGACAACGGAAGGATAGGACTGGCCTTTGGAACCTGTGACATCATAGATACAAAATCTGTATAACACAGAAAAATATGTCCGAATTTACCCTCTTTATATGCCTCGCATAAAAGCTTTGCTACAGAGAAACACTCTGAAATTGTTACCTTGGCGACTTCTGCAAATTCCTCTGTAAAAATCGGAACATTTCTGTGCTTGAAATACTCAACGGATTTTTTTCCTATAGGGAATACTTCAATATCACGTCCCTTAGTCTCGCTCTCCATAAACTTAAACAGGTTGGAGTTATATCCTCCTGCAAGTCCTCTGTCACCGGCGATTACAACATATAACCACTTATCATTTTTGCCTGCCTTGGTATAGGGCGACTGAAAATCATGGTTTCCATCAGCGATATCATGAAGTGTATCCAGAAGCGTTCCAAGATAGGGCTTGGAGTTATCTGCTTTCTCCTTCGCCTTTCTCAGCTTACTGGCAGCAACCAGCTGCATCGCTTTTGTAATCTGCATGGTGCTCTGTACGCTTTTTATCCGGAGCTTCACAGCTTTCATATTAGCAGCCATGTGTTATCCTCCGTTATCACTTTTTACCTGCAAGAAACTTCTCGGTAAATGCCTTAAGTACGTTCTTCATCTTCTCTTCTGTCTCTGCCTCGAGTTTTCCTGTCTCGCGAATAGTCTTCATAACATCGCTTCCGTCAGGATTGGTATCAAGGTATTCAAAGAGTCCTGCTTCATACTCTGCAATGTCTGTAACTGCAACATCTGTCAGTACATTGTTGATAACTGCGTATAGGATAGCAACCTGCTTCTCAACAGCAACCGGTGAACTCTTATCCTGCTTAAGAACTTCCACGATTCTTTCACCCTGTGCAAGACGACTCTTGGTGTCTTCATCAAGGTCTGAACCGAACTGAGCGAAGCTCTGCAGCTCACGGTACTGTGAATAGATCAGCTTCAGTGTACCTGCAACCTTTTTCATAGCCTTAATCTGAGCGTTACCACCTACTCGGGATACTGAGATACCGGGGTTAACCGCCGGCATGATACCTGAGTGGAAAAGCTCTGTCTCAAGGAATATCTGTCCATCTGTGATGGAGATAACGTTTGTAGGAATGTACGCAGATACGTCACCTGCCTGTGTCTCGATGATAGGAAGAGCGGTAAGTGAACCGCCACCATTTTCATCAGAAAGCTTAGCAGCTCTCTCAAGGAGTCTTGAATGCAGGTAGAATACGTCACCGGGATAAGCTTCACGTCCCGGAGGTCTGCGGATAAGAAGGGAAAGTGCACGGTATGCAACAGCGTGCTTTGAAAGGTCATCATAGATAACCAGTACGTGCTTACCCTTGTTCATGAAGTACTCACCCATGGTGCAGCCTGTGTAAGGTGCGATGTACTGCAGCGGGCTGGGCTCTGATGCCGTAGCTGCTACGACGATGGAATACTCCATAGCGCCTGCGTTCTGCAGTTCTGCCACAAGTGAAGTAACTGTTGATCTCTTCTGACCTATTGCAACATAGATACAGATTACATCCTTACCCTTCTGGTTGATGATCGTATCGATAGCAATAGTAGTCTTACCTGTCTGTCTGTCACCGATAATCAGCTCACGCTGTCCACGTCCGATCGGGATCATGGAATCGATAGCCTTGATACCTGTCTGCAAAGGCTCTTTAACGGGCTGTCTTTCGATAATACC
Organism: Butyrivibrio sp. FC2001; assembly: GCF_000424125.1. Lineage (NCBI taxonomy): Bacteria > Bacillati > Bacillota > Clostridia > Lachnospirales > Lachnospiraceae > Butyrivibrio > Butyrivibrio sp. FC2001. The sequence continues at coordinate 187,590 of NZ_AUJH01000003.1, read as the reverse complement.
CGGTGCCTTAATTTCAACAGGTCTGAAATCGTTTGATTCGATAGGGCCTGCGCCATCAATCGGCTGTCCGATAGCGTTTACAACACGTCCTATCATTGCATCGCCAACCGGAACTGAAACTACGCGTCCGGTACGCTTAACGGTCTGTCCTTCGCTGATACCAACATCTTCTCCGAACAGAACCGCGGATACTACTGTCTCTTCGAGGTTCTGAGCCATTCCGAATGTGCCGTTCTCGAACTCGAGAAGCTCTCCTGACATACAGTTCAAAAGTCCGCTAACTCTGGAAATACCGTCACCAACGGTAAGAACTGTACCGGTCTCATTCTGAATGATCGCATTTTGATAGTTTTTGATCTGGCTTCGAATCACCTCGGATATTTTTTCTGGTTTTAATTCCATTCTAAAAGCCTCCGTGGGTTTTATTCTTACTTATAGGACTGTCTCGTCAACCTTCTTGCGGAGTTCATCGAGGCGCCCCTGAACTGTTCCATCATAGAGCTTACCTTCGATCTCCACCCGGATTCCTCCGAGTACAGCTCCATCGGTTTTCTGAGTTAGAAGAATCTTCTTGCCGCTGATTGACTCAAGCTTTGACTTAAGTGCGCTTATCTGCGACTCGTTAAGTGCTATAGCGCTTGTCACGGTTGCCTCTGCAATTCCGTGATCCTTGTTATAACTGCTCCTGAACCTGTTTACGCATGAGGAAAATTGTCTCAGCAATCCTCTCTCAATGAGTATCTTTATAAAGTTAAGCAGGTACGGTTGGAGCTGTCCGTCAAATGCTTCATCAACAAGCCTTAATCTCTCTTTTCTCGGAATGGATGGTTCCGATAAAAGTGTGACATAATCAGGATTCTCCTTAAATATCTCCTTGACCGATTCCATCTGACTTAAGATATCATCCGTAAGGTTTTCCGAAAGCGCCAGATCATACAGACTTTGTCCGTATAAATCTCCAGCCTTGGTCATGACGCCTCCCCTACATTGTTAATGAATTCATCAATAAGTTTCTTATGATCGTTCTCGTTGATTTCTTTCTCCACGACTTTTCCTGCAATATCCATTGCAAGTCCGCCGATGGTGTCCTTAGCCTCGTTAATGGCTTTCTTCTTTGACTGTTCTATATCAGCTTCCGCTTTCTCCATGAGACCCTTGGCCTGCTGCTCAGCTTCCTTAACGATGTTGTCAGCCTTGCCCTGTGCTTCCTTCTGAGCATTTGCAACTATCTCAGCTGCTTCTGCCTGTGCGGATGATAAGCTTGTCTCATATTCCTTCTTCATTGATTCAGCTTTTTCCTTGGCTTCTCTTGCTCCCTTGATTTCGTTCTCGGTGAGCTGACGTCTCTTTTCGATTACCTCATTTATAGGTTTGAAAAGGAACTTCTTGATGAGCCACATCTGAATGAAGAGGTTCAGGATCTGTGCTATGAACGTCCACGGAACGAGTGTTACTAAGTCCTGTGTGCCCATTCGTTTACCTCCATAATTTCTACTTTGGGGCTTAAGCTACTGAAAAAGATCAGTTCAGATAGCCCATGAATGTGCCGGGTGCTACGAATATAAGAAGAAGACCAGTAACGAAACCATAGATACCGGTTGTCTCAGCGATCGCACAACCAAGAAGCATGGTACTTGTTACATCACCCTTACACTCAGGCTGGCGTCCGATTGCCTCAAGTGCCTTAGAAACGGCATTTCCTTCACCAATACCAGGTCCGATACCGGCGATCAGTGCACATCCTGCACCAATACCGCATCCTGCAAGTGCAATACCTTTTGCTAAAATCTGAAAATCACTCATGTTGAAATCCTCCTAAAAGTAATGTTTTTATATGAAATTGTAAAAATTACCCCTCTGCTGCGTTGGCGATATACATTATCGTCAGCATTGAGAAAATAAACGCCTGCATACATCCTGTAAACCAGTCAAAATACACGCCCAGGATTGCCGGGAGTCCGACACTGAGGATCGGAATATGGGAAAGTACATCACCCACAGCGCCCGGTATAAGTCCAAATAATGCCGAAGACGCAATGGCAAGTGCTGCATAGATAAGTCCGTCAATAACTATACCTGAGAGAATGTTACCGAAGTGACGGCAAGCCATACTTACAGGTGTTGCCAACTCAGAAAGAATATTGAACGGTGTCATTACAGCGATTGGAGTGGTGAATCCTTTCAGATATCCAAGGAATCCTCCAGCTTTGATCTTGCACGCAGTGATAATTACGAATACGACAACTGCCCATGCCGCTTCTGTTGAAAGATCGGCCGTCGGACTTCTGAGTCCTACAAGGCATATCAGGTTCGATACGATACTTGTTGCAAATATCGTGGATACCAGCGGAATAAGCCAGTCAAACTTAGTACCGCCTGTATTGCTTCGAACCAGATTGTGAGCTGCTTCAACAATCATCTCTGCAACTGCCTGGCGCTTTGAAATATTCTCGACCTGAAGGTTTCTCGTCAGGAAGATACACAGCAGCGTTATAATCGCCATTACAATCCAGCTGACAACCAATGTCTCAGTGATATTAAAATCTCCAAGGATCGGTATGCCGGTGTGGATGGTGTAATAGATCTTACTGCCGGCTACTTCAAAGTTCATACTTTATTTTCACCTTCCTTTCCTCGCAGTTAGAATCCCGCGAATTTTTATTAAAATACTCGGAATAAATAGAGGAATAACACCGGTTACAAGATTTATAGCCGGCACAAAGATAGACAGAATCACCCATAGGAGCTGCATCATCGTGCGATAACGCAAGCTTACAGCCATGGTACTTCTCGCCCTGTCCATCTCCTCTTCATTCATCCCTGTGATCTTCTGCACTGTAAGGCCCATCCAGAAGAAGTTCCCCACAGCTACGACAGTTCCACCTATCGCACCTAAGAAGACCGTATAATCAAAAGGTACCTTGTAGCCAAAAGGCGCATCCACAGGCACCACTTGATGCAAAACAAAAAATACTGCTAACACAACAAGGCTCGCCACCGCTGTCCCCACAGCAATGAACGAAGTCTCCTTCTTGACTGCATCCTGAATCACCATAACAAAACTTTTCTCTCCATTATTTTTTAAATATGTTTGTTGAAAGACACTTCTTTCTCTGAGCGTTTCTTTTTCTCGTTTTTCTTCTCGACCTCAAGATAAACCTTGTAAGCCGTCATAAATGAACCCCCGATCCCAAAGAAAAAGCCCACAATATACACCCATGTGCCAACACCCAGTCTGGTTGTCAGCATGTAGCACGCAAATATGCAAATTAAGAGCGGTGTTACAAGAGATAAGCCCAGTTGCCCAACCATCGCAAACTGGGTCATTAATTTTGAAAAATCCGTTGTCTTTTTGATCATTTATTGTCTTTAGCTTTCTGCTTTAAACTCAATTTTTATAGATATTATCTGCGTTTCCGCCATTCATATCTGATAATTTTAATCAAAGGTCGGAATACCGCAACATATATTTCAATAATACAAGGATTAGTCAGAAAAAACAATTCTTTGTGAGCGATTTTACAAACATTTTACTTTTTATTCGCGGAAAATATATCGATTTTAAGAGCATTTTTTGAATATACAAAAGCCCCCTGGAAAAATCCAAGGGGCATAAAATCCAATTTTTATTCTTCTACAACAGTCTTGATATGAAGCTCTTCAAGCTGCTTCTCTGTTACCTCGCCGGGAGCACCCATCATGATGTCCTGCGCATTCTTGTTCATCGGGAAAGGAATAACCTCTCTGATGGTAGGCTCACCTGAAAGGAGCATGATCATACGGTCAACTCCGGGAGCTATTCCTGCGTGCGGCGGTGCGCCGTAGCAGAATGCATTGTACATAGCAGGGAACTTAGCCTTAACATCATCCTCACCGAGGCGAACAAGCTCGAATGCCTTGATCATGATCTCAGGATCGTGGTTACGAACAGCACCTGATGAAAGCTCGATACCGTTACATACAAGGTCATACTGGTCAGCCATGATATCAAGAGGATCCATCTCACCGCGCTCTGCCTTAAGAAGTGTCTCCATTCCGCCTGTAGGCATTGAGAAAGGATTGTGACAGAACTCAAGCTCACCTGACTCCTCGCCGATCTCGTACATAGGGAAATCAACGATCCAGCAGAATGAGTACTGCTCTTTATCCATGTGTCCGGGAACAGCAGCACCAAAAGTCTTAACAACAACACCTGCGGTCTTCTGAGCCTGGAGAAGCTTACCTGAGCTGAGTACTACGAGATCACCTGCCTTAAGGCCAAGAGCTGAAATAACAGCGTCCTTGTTCTCCTGAACGAACTTAGCGATACCGCCAACTACTTCGTTATTCTCATCTATTCTGAACCAGTAAGGCTTAACACCCGCCTGAACCTCTACGTCAGCGATAGTCTTATCGATGAACTTGCGGCTCTCCTTGAAGTCAGAGATAACAACAGCCTTGATTCTTACATCTGTATCGCTGCCGTCCTCTGCCTTGGTTGCGAAAGGACCAAATCCGCAATCCTTAAGAACCTCTGTAGCATCCTGAACTGTAAGGTCGATACGAAGATCCGGCTTATCTGAACCATACTTCTCCATAGCCTCACGGTAAGGAATTCTTGCAAACGGAGCACCTGATGCTCTATCGTATGTACCATACTTAGCAAAGATAGGAGGAAGAACATCCTCACAGATCTCAAATACATCCTCCTGTGTAGCGAATGCCATCTCCATGTCGAGCTGATAGAACTCACCGGGACATCTGTCGCCTCTTGCGTCCTCATCGCGGAAGCAGGGTGCGATCTGGAAATAACGATCGATACCTGATGTCATAAGAAGCTGCTTGAACTGCTGAGGAGCCTGGGGAAGTGCATAGAACTTTCCGGGATGCTTTCTTGCAGGAACAAGGTAGTCTCTTGCACCTTCAGGAGATGAAACTGTAAGAATAGGTGTTGTGATCTCCATGAAATCATGCTCGATCATTGAGCTTCTTAGAGCAGCAATAACATTGCTTCTAAGAATAATATTCTTCTTAACCTCAGGGTTTCTAAGATCAAGATAACGATACTTAAGACGTGCTGTCTCATCAGCCTCGCGGCTTCTGTTTATCTCAAAAGGAAGCTCGTTGTATCTGCAACGGCCAAGAACATCTATCTTCTCAGGTACTACTTCGATATCACCTGTAGCCTGCTTGGGGTTCTTAGAGCTTCTCTCTCTTACTGTACCCTCAACAGAAATAGTTGATTCCTTATTAATACCCTTAACAACCTTCATCATCTCCTCTGTCTCGATGACGATCTGGGTTGTTCCGTAAAAATCTCTCAATACCACAAAGCCAAGCTCTGCGCCAACCTCACGAAGGTTCTCAAGCCAGCCTACAAGCTTAACCTTGTTACCCACGTTCTCAGCTCTGAGCTCACCACATGTATGTGTACGTGACTGCATTTTAAAATTTCTCCTTACTAAACTACTAGTAACTCTGATTGTTACTTCTAAACATCAGAAATCATTTTAGCACAATTACTGCCACTTTGTTATAAAATCTTAAAACAATATGATATATTGGTAGGTAAAGCGATTCCGCTTTCAAAAATGCTGATAAAAAGGAATGTTTAAATGAAAAGCTTCCATTCATTTTGCTATAAATCCATAACCATACTGGGACTCTCACTCCTCTTAATACTTGCAGTCTCCAGCATATTCATTTACGGACATCTGGACAGCAGCAGTCAGGAGCGAATGGTCTTTTATAAAAACGGCATGGTCTTCTTTATTCTCATTCCCGTATTTTTCTTCGCCCTCTGGAAGTTCAGAGACTTACTTAAAAAGGTCACACCGGGTAAGCTCTTTTTAATCTGCTCACTTATTTACATTATTGCTGGTTTGTACCTGACCTTCAGAGTTCCGGATACAATAAGAAGCGATCCCTACATGATCTACAAATATGCTAAAAAGTTCCTTGATGCTGACTATGAGGGACTGACTGGGGGCTATTATCTCCGCTTTTTCCCCTATCAGCTGGGCATGGTAACCTTTGAGATGGGACTTTTATCCATCTGGAACAGTACCCGTATTCTCTTCATAGCTAATCTCATCCTGATTCTCGGCATCAATTTCCTTCAGTGGAGGATCACAGAGCTTTTAAGTAAGAACAAGCTGGTTATTAACTACAGCATCGCCCTGTCATTCGGCTTTGTTCCGATGCTGTTCTATATCCTGTTTACCTACGGAACTATTCCCGGTCATTTCTTCCTATGTCTGGGCTACTATTTTCTTATAAAGCACATCAAAAACCACTCACCCTTAAGCTTTATTTTCTGCGGACTGAGTCTTGGAATTGCAGTTATATTTAAGCCCAATTACCTGATTGCAGCAGTGGCCTGTGCCATTATCATTTTCATGGATCTGCTAAAGCGCTTTTCAAAGGGAAAGCTTGTAATCCTTGTGATCGTCATTGTTCTATCCATCGCTCCTAACAAGGCATTCCTTCAGATGTGGAGAAATATCAGCGGCGTAGACTTTGACGGCGGAGCTCCCTATGTCCTTAATGTCACCATGGGCCTTCAGCCGGAGGAAATGGGCAAGGGCAGACTTGGAGGCTGGTATAACGGCTACAATTACGACACCTTTGAGCTTAATAACTATGATATAGAGGCATCAAAAAAGGTTGCCTTCGAAGATATGAAAAATCTTGCAGAGCACTGGAAAAACAATTCAGCCGCTGCAAGGAAATTTTTCATAGATAAGATCCACTCAACCTGGAACGATCCGCTGTTTCAGTCACTGTGGTCAGGTCCTCTGGAGGATTCCGATCAGGTCGTTACGGACAAGCTTCTTCACAGTCTGTTTACTGGTGGCCATGTAGCGATGGTATTTGAGAAATACATGAATCTTGTTATGATTAGTATATATCTGCTTGCAGCAGCATGGTGTTTTATGAACCTTACTAAAAAGAGCGGGGATGACTCCGAGCTTTTCTACCTGCTTCTCTTTTTGGGCGGTTTCATATTCCATCTTATTTCTGAGACAAAGAGTCAGTATGTCTACATGTATGCATACAGCCTTATTCCCTATGCAGCCATCACTCTTTGCTCGAAATTCGGACGTAAGTCCTGATACTAACAACCTAAGTGAGGTCTCATTTTTATGGGCTTAAAAACTGATAAACACGCAACCTTTATAAAACTGTTTTTTATAAATATCTTTTTACTTGTGATCTCTTACGGTGTATTTTACCGTGAGGGCTTTGGTGCTGACACCATTTCTCAGCATGCAATCCCCCTTATCAACATCGAGACCTGGATTACTTACGGAAGATATTTTGCGTATTTATTCAGCATGGGACTTTATGAGCTTGGTATCAACGCAGTAGAGCATTACCACATTTTCTACATCATGTTCATAGTAAATACTGCCCTTGCGCTTTCCGTATATCAGCGTATGTTCAGGGAATTCTTTGAGGAGCTCATTCCTCTTGTTTTATCCACTTCCCTTATTTTTATCAACGGCTTATTCTGCGAGAGCTTTATGTTTCCCGAATGTTTCCCGGGCTTTTCTCTGGCATACTTATTTTCAGCCATAGGTGCTTACCTTGTATCAAGAAAAAAACTCATTGAAGGACTCCTTACCCTTCTGATATCTGCGCTTTTTTATCAGGCTCCCGTTATGATCGCTGTTATCTGCATCATTGGCTATCTGTATTTTGAAGATGACATGATCGTTTCATTAAAGCTTGTGGCAGAGGGCATTCTTTTCATAATATTCGGAGCAGGAATTTCATTTCTGACAACCGTATCCGGCAGCTTTTTTGCCGCACTTCTTGGCGACACTCCAAAGGCGGTTAATTTCCTTGGAATCCGCGGTGAGATTAAAAACATCATTCATGGTATGCTGCTCTTTTTCCAGAGCGGCTACAGGCTGCTGCCTCCCGCATATTTCCTGCTTATCATACTCATATTTGCAGTTCTGGTTTTTGTCATTTCATCAGCTAATCTCAAAAAGTCACTTAGCCTTTTTCTTATCATAATTGCTGTATTCGGAACAGCCATGATTCTTCCAAGAGGTTCAGAAACACCGCGTCTTCTCGGCGGTCTTTACGCCGCTCTTGCAGTAATACTAATGGCTTCCGTTATCGTCGGCTCCAAAAGAAAAAGAACCATGCTACCCATGATTCTTGTGCTCTGCGCTTTTCTTTACATTCAGATAATATCTATATACAAGATTGCCCAGAACCACTACAAGAGCAATGAAATCGACTTATCCGATGCAAGAAGCGTATATTCTGAAATTTTGAACTATGAAAGAGAGACCGGCAACACAATTACCAAGGTTGCCTGGGCCACAGATAAAAACACTTTTCTTGTAAACGAAGGAATCTACTATACCTGCGGACAGATTAACGAAAGAACTCTTCCTCTGGTAGCGTATTCCCTGCTCACCTATGTGTCAGATGGCAGGGAATATCAGAAAGTCCAGATGGACAAAGCTATTTACAAAAAGCACTTCAAGGGGAAGGACTGGAGCTCTTTTGATGCATCAGAGCAGCTGGTATTCGACAACGACACCTTGTATTGGTGTGTTTACTAATATCATCACATTCCATCCGTCTCATACGTTAGTGTATAACCTTCGTGGCCTTCAATGGCATTCCACTGAGCTATTATTCTGTCTATCGGCACATTTTCTTCGCCCTCTGCCACATCAGTAAGGATCAGTATCGCCTGATTCTTGCCGTTTAGTGCCACTACATCGTTGCTTCTAAGATTAGCTCCCAAGAGATCCAGGAAAGCATCCATGACAGACTTCTCTACTTCTCCGCCATCATCCTTTCTCAAAACAAACTGAACAATCCAGATATTAACGATGGTTCTCTTTGCTATTCTCGCAAAGAGTCTGTAGATCATCTGAAGCTTATCAAAATCGACCATGTAGGCTCCCTTATGGACGCCTCCACGCTCCTCAAGTATCATCTTGATTCCTGCAATACCGTTAGCCTCTACCTCATCACCGGTGACATATCCGGTCGTTCTGTACATGAAGTAACCATGCTTTCCGTTCTGCTTTACGTTGTACAGAGCCTTATCCGCTTTTCTGAAAAGCTCGTTATAGTCTCCGCCTTCTTCCGCTGTCGCCACAGCTCCGATGGACACACCAAGAGGAATGTTCATCTCCTTACCCATGAGCTCCTTACCGGCGATAAGTATCTGCTCGTTAAGGAATTTCTCTTTTTCCGCCACAGCCTTTTCCGATGAAGTTCCAAGAATGAATGCCAGGAATTCATCACCACCAACACGGCCAACAAAATCGTCATCACGAAGACAGGCTCTTATCAGCTCTGCAAATTTGATAAGCACCTTATCGCCCATATCATGTCCAAAAACATCGTTAACCAGCTTGAAATTATCAAGGTCGATCATCATCAGTATGCCTTCATTTTGCTCACATACTTCAGGTAAAAACTGCTCTGTGAAGCCCTTGTTCCAGAACTTCGTCATGGGATCGATCTTGGCTTCCTTCTGCCATCTCTCAATATTCGTGATACCAGTTCTGATATTGCCGACAAACCAGCCTATAAACAGAATAAACAGGGCACAGACCGTAAAAAGATATATCTTGAAATATGGTCTCTCAAATATCTGCGATTCCTTCATTACATGGAATTTCTCTTCTCTAACGATATTCCTTCCGGCAGAGTCATAGACCTGCACTCTCAGGGTATAATCGCCATAAGGAAGGTTAATGTAGCTAAGCGCCTGCATCTCCCTCTGATGGCAGTATATGCCGTCATCTCCGGAGCCCTCCAGGAAAATGTGCATCATAGGATTTGAAAGTGTGAAATTAAGGGAAGCGATATTAAAGGTAATACGTCCTGATGTCGCAGGAATTATATATTCTCCCTTATTGTTTGGCATAATGATCTCATTATTTGCAACGAGCTTACTTATCCTGATCGAGTAATCCCTGTCAACGAAGTTATCCTCGCCTACCGAGATTCTCCTTACACCATCTATACAGCTAAGATACAGATATGTTCCGTCGTAAGCATTTTTTGAATTGGCTGTAAGAGATGTATCCAGTCCTCTCGCCTTATTAAGCAGTGAATAGCTATAGTCGTCTGTATTATTTATGAGGTCTTCCTTATCTACAATATATATTCCGGCACTGGAGCTAACCCACGCCTTCCCATCATTAGTAAAAAATACATCATAGTTATTGTTATATGGGAAATTTGTGAGCCTTGTTGCCTCGTTTCCATCAAATCTATAGAGAGCATTACTTGTTACATAAATGCAATCCTCGCCACCACAGGGAATTACCTTCAGGATAACCAGTGAATCCAGGCCTTCATCTTTGCCAAATTTCTTTTCAATTTTCCCATCCTTAATTACTATAAGGCCATCACCGTCGGTACCTGCTACAATTACTCCCTTTTTGTATTCGATCATACTAAGGACCTGGGTTGTAAGTCCTTCCTTCTCTCCGATGGTACCGGTCACTTCTCCATTTTTAATAAAGCTGATACCCGTGCTGCTTGCAGCAACAATAGTACCGTCTGACAACTCCAGTGTCGAACGGAATCTTCCACCCTCTGTATTATTATTCCTGATGTTAAAGCTCTCCAATGATCCATCTGCTTTAAGCTCGATAAGCCCGCTCTTTCCATAGGTACTTACCCATACATTTCCCTTGGAGTCCTCCATCAGATCTCTTATTCTGACATTTTTTAGATATGTAGGATAATCTATTGGCACAGAATAGTAGGTTTTCAGATCAATAGTGTAGAGTCCGCTGTTTGTTCCAACATACAAAAGGCCATCCTTGATCATGGTTGCGTTTACAACATCATTCGGCACCTTCGCTCTGGCAAATACATCCATAAAAGGATTCCAGGTATATCGGATTATGCCCTGTTTATTGGAAACAAACCATATATTCCCCTGATAATCTACTATGATATCGCTCACAGCACTATTAAAGTCCGCTGTGGACATATCTGTGTACTTACCTTCTCTTGTAAGGAATCCGTTTCCGCTCTCAAGGGCGCAGAAGAATCCATTATTCTGCTCTGAAAAGATGAGCTTATTAAAATACTCTCCTTTTTCTATATAAAGCTTCTTTCCAATAACAATATTATTGTCCTTGATAGTTGTATATATCGCGTAATTTGAGCTTGTTCCCACAAGAAATTCTTCATGATTTGTGGCCGCTACTGCGCAATATACGAAGTGCTCATCGTCAAGAACAGTTTTGTTTACACATTCAAGATTCTTGATAAAGAAAAGGGTTCCTGAATTTGTGACTCCTGCAACTTCATTATTCACATTACAGGACAGGGATCTTACTCCATATATCTCATCCTCAGGGAAGTTTTTAATTTTCTTATCCCTTGTGATAATGCAGAACTTCGTAGCTGTTCCCACATATATATTGCCAAGCTTATCATCACAGATTGCTCTTATTGAATCGGAAGGAAGACCATCCTCTGCAGTATAGAAGGCAATATCATTATTTTTAGGATTATAACAGGCTATTCCACTGTCATTGGTACCGATCCAAAGATTCCCTCTTCTATCTACGAAAAGCGTCATTACATTGCTTATCTTGTCATCAATATTGACGGTCTCAAAGCTATATCCATCGAATCTGTATAGACCGGCATAGGTTCCGACCCATATATATCCATCCTTGGTCTGGGCTATGGCATTTATTTCCATGGAAGCAACACCATCATCCGTATCATATTGGATAATAGCGTACTCAGAAGCCATGTCCCTGGCCTTTGTATCAAAGGGAACAGCCATAAATGCCAGAGGTACAAGTATCCATAGCATGGCTTTTTTCCTAAAGCCCTTTTTCCTTCTGTTTGTCAAAAAATGATATGCGTGAATAAGCTTTGTAGCTACAATTACGCTTAAAGCCTTATCCGGAATATCGACAAAGGCTTCTCCCAAAAATGTGCAGACAACCGGAACATTAATATCCCTGGATAGCATAGCTATAAGACCGTCTCCCCAAACATTACCTGTTCTTCCGTCATAGAAGAATATATTGAGAGGCGTGGACAAAATAACTGCTATAAATCCAGCAAAAACTGCAGTGGATAGAACTTTGAACATGTTATGGGAACCGGCTTTAGGGTAGAACATTCCCACAGAAACACCAATGCCGACAGAAACTATGATATAGGAAAAATTAGCCAATTGATTAGAACTTCCTATACCTAAAAGAATATTAAGCGCAGCACCACAAACAGCTCCGTATACCGGACCAAGCTGAATAGCCGCAATAAGAGTACCTATTGCATCCAGCCAGAAGGGAAGCTGTAATGTGGCTGCTGCCTTTCTACCTATGAGATTGATGAGAATGCAGACAGCCATCAGGGCGTAGGTCTGCCACCTCTTCATTTTTTTCATCAAATCCCCTCATAAATACTACGGTTAAGAAAATAAATGCTCGTGCATTTTTAAACGCAACAAAAATACATAAAACCACAGTTTTACAGATTAATTCTATCACCGCGAAAAGGGGCACTCAATGAAGCAGATGGCAAGAATGCATAAAGAAATTATAAAATTTAAACTCTACCACCTAAGACAAATTGCACCAACAAGCGGAATTGTTATTACGGAAAGAAGCGTAGTCAGCGCAACTCCGCGGGATGCAGTCTCCTCATCACCGCCGTAATACTGCGCCAGCATAGCAGTCATACTTGCTACCGGTGTTGCTATCATAATAAAGCACACTCCAAGGAGAGTTGTGTCTCTGATGAATATCTTGAGGATAAATACACCGATTATAGGAATAACTATAAGCTTTATGACCGAGAACAGCATCAGTCTGTAATCTGAAAACAGGTCCTTAAGTTTCATTCCGCCAAGAGCATATCCGATTACCATCATACTCATGGGAACTGTAAGGCCGCTAAGTCCCGTTATGACACTTTCAACAGGTCCGGGCACATGAATATGAGTCAGGTAACATACCACAGAAACGAAAACCGCAATTACTCCGGCATTTATGACAAGCTTCCATGATAAGCCGCCCTCGGATTCCTCCTCTGTTCCATATTGCATGGCACGGATACCATAGGTATAAATAAGCAGGTTAAAGGGAAACTGGAAGAACGCTGCGTATAAAAGTCCAAGACTTCCATAGGTAGCTGATACTATAGGGAATCCCATAAAGCCTATATTGGAAAAGATCGTCATTACTCTGTAGGTACCGTAATGGCTTTTCTTTGCCTTGATAATGCGGGGCAGAAAGATCGCTATCAGAATAAGTCCCATATATATGAAAACAGATGTCAAAAGGCATGTAAGGAGCTGCCTGTTTGAAACTATCTCGTCATTGTTTAATCCTGCGGATATGATGAAGGCCGGGCTTGCAATATTGACAACTATTCCGGACATTCCCTTACTTACCTTATCATTCATCATTCCGGTTTTCCTGCATATTATTCCCACCAGCATAAGGACAAACAGGACAAACATCTGCTCAAGTAATATCATTTCCATTCCTCTTGCGAATATTCGCATATAACTAAATAACGCGCAGCATATTTAATATATCACAAGCTTTTCATTTTCTATATGAAAAAATTCACCCTGACAGTATTAAATACCATCAGGGTGAACTTTATATGTTTTTTATTAAGGTAAATATGATTTACTGAGCTGCTTTTCTTGCATCAAGCATAGGCTGATACTTCTCTGTATCAAATGCTACAAGATCCTGGAATCCAAGACCATCGAGCTGTGATACCATCTCATCCCACTGTGCATCGAAATCTGCATCATCCTTAGCGAATACCATTCTCCAAGAAGAATCCTTGATAACGTCGCCGCACTGCTTACGGATAAGGCTGATGTCTGTAGTATCGATTGCAAGAGCGATGTTGATTGAAGGAACAACTGTCATCATGTTGTTCTTCTTGAGGTACTCAACGTCGTCTGCTGCACCAAACTTCTCTGACCACTCCTTGGTTGTCTTTGTCTGGTTCATCTCGATTGATGTTGACCACATATCTGAAGCATAAGGCTCACCTGTCTCAGGGTTAATGTCGCATGAAGCTACGATCCACTGGTTGATCTGGTTGTTACCATCATTCCAGTTACCGCCACCGAGTTCCTCGGGAACGATTACTTCTGCTGAGAATCTGTTAAGACCATCTTCTGTAAGTTTGTACTTGCCATTTTCAACTGTGTATGTAAGACCTTCTGTACCTGCATGCTGGATCTGAACACCCTCGGGTGAAGCGTACCAGTCAAGGAACTCCATAAGTCTGTTGAAGTTCTCGTCAGAAACCTGAGAACCTACACAAAGAACACGACCATCTCCATAGTAGGTGTCAGATGGCTGGTAAAGGTTTGTGTCAGCTACAGGGATCTCAACATAGTTTGTTCCCTCTTCACCCTTTGCAGGACTGTTCCAGAAACCATACTGCCAGCTGTACCAGTAGAGATATACTCTCTTTTCCTGCATCTTAGAAACGATTGCATTCCAGTCCTGAGTTGCAGAGTCGGGATCAACAAGACCCATCTGGTTTGCCTGATAGAAGAACTTAAGCATCTTGTAGTAAGCGCCATCCTTATCTGTGATAGGAGCTACGCTGTTGTCTGTGCCGATAAGTACGGAGCCGTTAACTTCCTGGCCATACCACTTTGTAAGCTGAGCTACGTTCTCCATGTACTGTGAATCCCAATCCTTCCAAAGTGAGATTGCATAAGCGGGATCGCCATTCTCGTTTGAAGGATGTGCATCCTGAATGCTCTTTAAGCATGCAAGAAGGTCATCAAGGTTCTTAAGCTCGGGAGCACCTGCTTCGTTGTACATATCCCATCCCATACGAGGATAAGAATAAACGTGAAGCTGCTTGTAGTCTGTAGGACCATTGTTGTTCATTTCAAGCGGAATAGCATAAATCTTGGAGCCATCACCCATCTGCTCGTTGAACTTCTTGATCTGCTCCATGTATTTAGCAAGGTTAGGATACTTCTCGATAACATCTGTAAGATCATGGATAAGTCCTGACTCTACGCACTCCTGTGCATCAGCGTTATCAAGGATGATAAGATCACCAAGTGCACCAGCTGCGCATCTTGTCTGATAAAGAGCTGCGCCATCACCGGATACCTGAGGTGCGATGATGTTAAGGTCCATGTTGAACTTGTCCTTAACGATCTTGCCGTACCAGCCGGGCTGAATACCCTGGAAGTTAGCTGCTACGTTGTAGAAATCTACTGTGTAGGTCTCATCGTGGCTAGCTGCAGGTGCTTCTGCGCTGTCGCCACTCTCAGTAGCTTCCCCACCTTCTGTGGTCTCTGTCTTTGTGTCAGTACCGCCTGCGGCCTGGTCAGCACCTGTGCTACCGCCACATCCGGCAAGCATACTTACAGTAAGCATTGCTGTAAGTGCCAGAGATGAAAGTTTTTTAAGTTTCATTTTTCATTCCTCCTTTTTTATAAACCCTATGAATAGGGTAAATTAACGGTAATAATTCCAGCTTCATAAGGAAGTTCCGCTCTCGCTAAGGTAGTTCTGCTCTCGCTAAGGAAGTTCCGCTCTCGCTAAGGAAGTTCCGCTCTCGCTAAGGAAGTTCCGCTCTCGCTAAAGAAGTTCCACTCTCGCTAAGGAAGTTCCGCTCTCGCTAAGGAAGTTCTGCTCTCGGGCTAAAGCCCTCGCCAGAACGACTTTCGGACTAGATTCGAAATAACCTCATCAAGTCCTCAATGTCAGCCCTTAACAGCTCCAATCATAATTCCCTTTACAAAGTATTTCTGGAAGATCGGGTACACAAGCATGATAGGAAGTACGACGATAACCGTTATTGTCATACGTACACTTGTGGTAGTCTGTGCTGTTGCTGCAGCTGCTGCAAGGGATGCTGTACTTGAAGTACTCTGTGCCAGTGATGCAAGTGAGCTTGCCTGATTCAGGTACTGGTAAAGCACGAACTGCAACGGATAGAGCTTTGTATCTGTCATGAGGAGCAGTGTATCCTGGAAAGCGTTCCACTGGCTTACAGCTGAGAAAATAGCAACTGTTGCCATGATGGGCTTGATTACAGGAATGATGACTCTGAAGAATACTGTAAGTACTCCGGCGCCATCCATCTCTGCTGCTTCCTGAAG
Organism: Butyrivibrio sp. FC2001; assembly: GCF_000424125.1. Lineage (NCBI taxonomy): Bacteria > Bacillati > Bacillota > Clostridia > Lachnospirales > Lachnospiraceae > Butyrivibrio > Butyrivibrio sp. FC2001. The sequence goes on along the minus strand of NZ_AUJH01000003.1, from coordinate 171,482 downwards.
CTCCTTCGGAACTGACTCAACGAAGGTCTTTGTAAGTATCAGGTTGAAGGGTGATACTATTGCGGGAAGTATGTATCCCCAGAAGTTGTTGGTCAGATGCATTGTCTTCATAACCAGGTACCACGGAATGATACCAGCGTTGAAATACATTGTTGCAACAACTACTCTGTACCAGAACTTTCTCATCCACATCTTTTCCTGAGTGAACATGAAGCCAAGGAATGCTGATGCGAAAACTGTAAGGCCTGTACCAAGAACTGTTCTCATAAGAGAGATCTTGAATGCCTGAGGAAGTCCCTCGATTCTGAATGCTGATATGTAGTTGTGGAAATGAATCTGCTGAGGAACAAAAAGGATGTCACCTCTCGCACTGATATCATTCGCACTTATTGTGTTTATAACTATGTAATAGAAAGGATACAGGCACAGGAACGCTGCTATTGCAAAAATGATATAGCATATAACTTCTACTGCGCGATCTCCTGCACTCATTCGTATCTTGGACTTTTGGTTTGTCTTTGTATTATTTGAATCCTTCATTGATTTCACCGAATTTGTCATTGTATGTGTTATAGCCATAGTATTCACCTCCTATTAAAGAATGCTCTCGCCACGGATGGACTTGGAGGCTCTGTTAACTATGAATAAAAGTACGAGACTGACAAGACTCTTCAGCATACTGATCGCTACTGAAACTGAGTAACCGCCACTACCCATAGCCATGTTGTAAACATAAAGGTCAAGAACCTGAATGTAGTCTTTGTTAAATGCGTTCTGGAATACGTAGTACTGCTCCATTCCGTTATTAAGGAAGTTAGCAACATTTAATACCAGAAGAACGAAGTATGTAGGAAGAAGGCTGGGAATTGTGATATGCCATATAACCTGCATTCTTGTTGCGCCGTCTACCTTAGCTGCCTGAATGAGCTCATCATCAATACTGGAAATTGCAGCTATGTACATGATTGCTGCCCATCCGAGGTTCTTCCATGTAAGCCACAGCCACTGTGTGAACCATACATGTGATGATGACTGAAGGAAAAGAATCGGCTGACTGATAACTCCCATCTTCATAAGGAGTGAGTTCATCATACCTGTACTGTTAAACAGTGAGAACGCTATTGAGTAAACCATAACCCAGCTGACGAAGTTAGGAAGTGTTGTTACAGTCTGTACAAACTTTCTGAACTTAACGCCTCTGATCTCATTGAGAAATACTGCGAACAACATAGGAAGCCAGCTCGTTCCAAGAGTAAGTCCACTCATCGCAAATGTATTTTTAAGTACCTGGATGAGCTGTTTTACCTTAACATCTGTGCTGATCAGTGATGAAAACCACTTAAATCCGACAAATGCACTCTGCGCCAGTGTCTTAGGCGGCTTGTAATCATAGAATGCATACAACCATCCGTATAGCGGGTAATAGCAGAAAAGCAATACCAACACTATAAACGGAAGCACTAACAGGAAAAGTTGAAATGAATACGCTTTTTTCTTTGTCAAATTGCACCTCCCCAGTTTATCTCTCAGACAAGATAAACAAATTTGATTCACATTAATACTAGACTTTCACATTACCTACGGCTATTCATTTATTGTCATATTGCATATAATTATTGCTATCACAGCTAAACTTTTATGCAAATTATTGACATAGCCATTTCTAAATCGTACGATAAATCATATTTTATACAATCCATCATTTGTTTTTACATATTTATTGGGAGGAAATGTATGATTTACTATGTAGATGCCAATGCTTTTCGCGGGGGCGATGGAAGCGAAAAAGCACCTTTCAGGCAGATTAATGAAGCAGCAAAAATTGCCAAAGCCGGAGATGAAGTAATCGTAAAGCCCGGAATCTATCGCGAGCGCGTTGTTCCGCAGAATGCCGGAGAAGAAAACGCAAGAATTACATATCGTTCTGAGGAGCCTTTAGGCGCTGTTATAACCGGTGCTGAGCTCATCACAGACTGGAAAAAGGAAAAGGGCGGCATATACAGTGCCCGCATCAACAACGCCATTTTCGGCGACTTTAATCCTTATATTGAACGCGTATATGGTGACTGGTATTTCTCACCAAAGATCCGTCACACAGGTTCTGTTTTCATCAATGATCTCATGATGTATGAGACCGACTCCCTTGCAGAATGCAAGAAGGGCGAGCCGGATCCCTTCGCATGGCATCCTGACGAAGCAAAGTATCTGTGGTACACAGAGCAGGACGGCGATGAGACCGTTATCTACGCTAACTTCCAGAAGCTTGATCCCAACAAGGAAAAGGTTGAGATCAGCGTTAGAAGAAACTGCTTTATGCCCGATGAGAACGGCATAAATTATATAACCGTAAGCGGCTTTGCCATTAACAAGGCAGCTACAACCTGGGCTCCGCCTGCTGCATACCAGGATGGTATGATCGGACCTCACTGGAGTAAGGGCTGGATCATCGAGGACTGCGAGATCAGTAACAGCAGATGCTGTGGTATCTCTCTCGGAAAATATTACGATCCCGAAAACGACATGTACTTTACCAAGAACCATGTAAAGAGCCCTACACAGATGGAGCGCGATGCAGTTTGCCGCGGTCAGTATCATGGATGGCTCAAGGAGAACATCGGTCATCACATCATCAGACGCTGCCACATTCACCACTGCGAGCAGACCGGTATCGTAGGTCGTATGGGCGGTGTATTCTCAACAATCGAGGATTGCCACATTCATCATGTATGTAACTCACAGCAGCTTGGCGGCGCAGAGACTGCAGGAATCAAGCTTCACGCTGCTATCGACGTAACCATCAGAAGAAACCACATCCACAACTGCATCATGGGTGTATGGCTCGACTGGCAGGCACAGGGTGCCAGAATCTCTCAGAACCTCATGCATGACAACTGCAGACCTGATGGCATCGACCAGGCTCCCGGAGCAATGTTTGATACTGATGTATTTATCGAGGTTGGTCACGGACCTACCCTTATCGATAACAACCTTCTGCTCTCACCTGTATCAATCACTATCCCCAGCGAGGGTATCGCTGTTATCCACAACCTGGTACTTGGAAGCTTCAGCCTTATCAACTCCGGTGTAGACAGCATTGTAAATGATCAGAGAGAGCCCAGATATACTCCTTATCACATCCGTCACCGCACAGAGGTTGCAGGCTTTATGACTATCCTTCACGGCGATGACAGAGTATACAACAACATTTTCGTTCAGCAGTACAAGGTAACTGACAAAAAGAAGACAGCTCAGGATGCTGACTACCAGGTTGTAGGAACCGCACCCTTTGATATCTTCCCCACCTACGAAGAGTGGGCAGATCAGTTTGACTTCACCAAGCACCCTGACATGGGCGGCCTGGCAAAAGCTCACTTTGGCCACCTTCCTGTATGGATTGACGGAAACGCTTACTTCGACGGAGCAACTGTTTATAAGAAGGAAAAGAACAAGCTTGTTGATAAGAAGTCCAAGGTATCCGTTACCGTATCTGAGAAGAAGGGCAGCTGGTATGTAAAAACTGATGTCTTTGACAAGCTCGGCGACTTTACCTGCAATATCCTTACAACTGAAGCTCTCGGAAAAGCCTTTGAGCCAGAACAATACTTCGAAAATCCCGATGAAAGTCCTATAACATTTGATGCGGATTACTTCGGAGCACACAGAAATCCCGCTGCTATACCGGGACCTTTTGCCAAAGCTCCCGCAAAAGAAATAAAAGTATTTTAAAACATTTGTAGATTACTCTCATTATCTACATCTGATACAAAAATAGCCCTGCAAAATGCAGGGCTATTTTTGACATAGTTCTCACATCCAATTAAAGGAGCTATTTTTTATCGTGCCATTTTGCTTCAAAATGTGATAAACTATAGTGTGTTCCAAAAGTTTCTAAAAGCAATATACGTTTTTGACTGGCTTCCGGAACATTCATTATATATAAATCCCGCATATCGGGAAATCTCCAAAAGAAAGGTGGTGGTTTTATGAAGAAGATTAAACATGCAAGTAGCGATAATCCTCTGCCTCGAAGTACAAACTTAATAGAAAACCACACCGAAAGGAGATTTCCATGGAAGAAAATACAATCATTGACGTAATCCGTGAACTCCTTGAGAGCAAGCAGTATACCAAGCTTCGTCAGACATTTGCCGAGATGAATACTGCGGATATCGCTGCGATCATGGACGACATGGAAAATGAAGATTCATTAAAAATGTTCCGCATCCTGCCTAAGGACATGGCTGCGGATGTATTTGCCAACCTCGAAATTGAGGATCAGCAGTACATTATTCAATCTCTATCCGATAAAGAAGCAGGGAACATCATCGATAACCTGATGGCCGATGATGCTACTGACCTTTTGGAGGAGATGCCTGCAAGTATAGTAAAGAAAATTCTTGCGAATGCAAGGCCTGATACAAGGGCTGATATAAATCATTTGCTTAGATACCCTGAGGACTCTGCCGGTTCTATCATGACCGTGGAGTATATAGACCTCAAGGAATACATGACAGTTGAGCAGGCTATAGCCAGAATAAGGAAAATGGGCCTTGATTCTGAGACTGTAAATACCTGTTATGTTGTTACAAATCAGAGAATCCTGGTTGGAACCGTAGCCCTTCGTTATTTGCTTATCAAGAATGGCGATGAGAAAATCGGAGACATCATGAATACCCACGTCATTAGTATCAATACTATGACTGACCAGGAAGAAGCTGCTAACATGTTCAAGAAATACGACTTCACCGTGATGCCTGTGGTTGATAACGAGAATCGCATGATCGGTATCATCACCATCGATGATGTTGTCGACATCATTGAAGAAGAGGCTACCGAGGATATCGAGAAAATGGCAGCTATCATCCCTTCCGATAAGCCGTATTCACGTATCGGAATTTTGGATGTGTATAAAAACAGAATGCCCTGGCTGTTGTTTTTGATGATAAGTGCGACCTTTACCGGAGCAATAATTACCAAGTTCTCCGATGCGCTATCAGCTTATGTTGTGTTGACGGCCTATATTCCAATGCTTATGGACACTGGTGGTAATGCCGGTTCACAGGCAAGCGTTTCAATTATTCGTAGCTTATCACTTGGCGAGATAGAATTTGCAGATTTGTTTAAGGTTTGGTGGAAGGAAGTGCGAGTAGCCGTACTTTGCGGTGTTACTCTTTCAGTAGCTAACTTTGTCAAACTGCTAATTATCGACAAGCTTGAAATTCAGGTGGCTGCTGTTGTATGCCTGACACTTGTACTTGTTGTTATTATCGCAAAGAGTATCGGATGTCTACTGCCTATGTGTGCAGACAAGCTAGGCTTTGACCCTGCAGTAATGGCATCGCCTATGATCACAACCATTGTTGATGCAATTTCTCTTTTGGCATACTTTACAATCGCAACACAGCTTCTGCATTTAGCCGTTTAAAAAAGGGACTGTCACTGACAGTCCCTTTTTGATTTATATATTCGATAAATAAATTAGTATTTCTTTACTTTTAAATTATATATTTCAGAGTGATATGCACATGATCCCTGTACTGCTTTAATATATACCTTCTGGCCTTTTTTCAGATTGCCTTTAAACAGGGTAACAGCCTTTTCTCCTCCAATTACTTCTTTATCTGTTACGATTGTCTTACTGCCTTTTTTAACTGTGCAATAGATGTAAGTCTGGACTCCTGTGTTCCACCTGTAATCTTTGGCAGTCATACTGATCTTATACTTTCCTGCCTTCTTTGCCTTAAATACAAACCAGTCTGTATCTTCATTCTTTCCGGTCAATACTGCACTGTGATTTTTACCTGCTTTAAGCTTTGTTGCCTGCTTTTTAGAATCATTTATCTCAGTTTCATTGTTATTCAGCTGTGTTGTTACAGCCTTTATTTTATACTGAAAATACTCTTTCTCTGTTTTTCTTTCAGTACTCATCTGAACACTTATAACTGTTCCCTCTTTAAATGAGTAAACGTCTGAGTTAAATGCTTCGCCCTTAAGCTTTACGGTTCCATGCTCATATTCCTTACCATTTACAAGGATTTTATAATCACACCAGTCATTGCTATTGGGTGTAAATACTCCCTCTTCAGTTCTTCCGGTACCTGTAAATACGAAATTCACATATCCATTATTTGTTACTGTAAAGTTGTACACATTGGGATCATTTTCACCATTCATGTAAAGCTTATCTGTTATTTCCTGATTTGCAATAAGCTCGGTTGTTTTTACTGCTGCTTTAGCATCGTCCCCCTTCCCCCAAACCATTGCTGTTGCCAATGCTAACATGAGCATTGTTTTTACTACTTTTTTCATACTGTTTTCCTCCATATAATTTTTCAAAACCTATAACATAATAAAGCATTGCATCTTTTTTCTCAAGAATTATCCTTATACATTCCTTGTTTTTGCCACGAGTCTTCTAACTCTTTTGCCAATAAAATAGGCGCCTCGGACCATTATGGTCCGGGGCGCCGTCCTATTCACAACGAGTTACATGCTCTCGTGGCAAGTTCTGTTGATAACGTCCATCTGCTGCTCTCTTGTGAGGTCTATGAACTTAACAGCGTAACCAGATACACGGATTGTGAAGTTAGCATACTCAGGCTTCTCAGGATGCTCCATAGCGTCCTTAAGCTTCTCAACACCAAATACGTTTACGTTGAGGTGGTGTGCTCCCTGATCGAAGTATCCGTCCATTACGTTAACGAGCTTCTCAGCACGCTCCTCATCGTCGTGGCCAAGAGCACCAGGGTTGATGGTCTGTGTATTTGAGATACCATCAAGAGCATACTCGTAAGGAAGCTTAGCAACTGAGTTAAGTGAAGCAAGAAGTCCACTCTGCTCTGCGCCGTAAGCCGGGTTAGCACCAGGAGCGAAAGGTGCAAATGCAGGTCTTCCATCCGGAAGAGCACCTGTAGCCTTACCATAAACTACGTTTGAAGTAATTGTAAGGATAGATGTTGTAGGCTCTGAATCTCTGTATGTGTGGTTCTTCTTAACCTTCTTAAGGAAAGTCTTAAGGAGCCATACAGCGATCTCGTCTGCTCTCTCATCATCGTTACCATACTTAGGGAAGTCACCCTCGATCTGGTAATCAACAACAAGGCCTGACTCATCACGAACAGTCTTAACCTTTGCATACTTGATAGCGCAGAGTGAATCTACAACGTGTGAGAAACCTGCGATACCTGTAGCAAATGTACGACGTACATCTGTGTCGATAAGAGCCATCTCAGCTGCCTCATAGTAGTACTTGTCGTGCATGTACTGAATGAGGTTAAGGATATTTACATAGAGGCCTGCAAGCCAATCCATCATAAGATCATACTTGTGCATAACCTCGTCATAATCAAGATACTCAGATGTGATAGGAGCCATCTCAGGACCTACCTGCATGTGGTTACCCTGCTTGTCAAGGAACTTCTCGTCCTTACCGCCGTTGATAGCGTAAAGGAGACACTTAGCAAGGTTAGCTCTTGCACCGAAGAACTGCATCTCCTTACCTGTCTGTGTAGCTGATACGCAGCAGCAGATGCTGTAGTCATCGCCCCATACAGGTCTCATAACATCATCGTTCTCGTACTGGATTGAAGATGTTGTAACAGAGATCTTAGCTGCATACTTCTTGAAGTTCTTAGGAAGTCTTGAAGAATACAGTACTGTAAGGTTAGGCTCAGGTGAAGGTCCCATGTTCTCAAGTGTGTGAAGGAATCTGTAGTCGTTCTTTGTAACCATGTGACGACCATCCATACCAAGTCCACCAACCTCAAGTGTAGCCCAAACCGGGTCACCAGAGAAGAGCTGGTTGTAGCTGGGGATACGTGCGAACTTAACCATACGGCACTTCATTGTAAGGTGATCGATGAGCTCCTGTGCCTCAGCCTCAGTAAGTGTACCCTCCTTAAGGTCTCTTTCAATATAAATATCAAGGAATGTAGAAACACGTCCAACTGACATTGCAGCACCGTTCTGTGTCTTGATAGCTGCAAGGTAGCCGAAGTATAACCACTGAACTGCCTCTCTTGCATTATTAGCAGGCTGTGAAATATCAAAGCCATAAACTGCAGCCATCTCCTTCATGCCACGAAGTGCACGGATCTGCTCTGCAATCTCCTCACGCTGACGGATAACATCATCAGTCATAACGCCGCATCCGCAAAGTGAGAAATCTTCCTTCTTCTGCTCGATAAGGAAGTCGATACCGTAAAGAGCTACTCTTCTGTAGTCGCCTACGATACGTCCACGTCCGTATGTATCCGGAAGACCTGTAACGATGTGGCTGTGACGAGCTGCCATCATCTCAGGTGTGTAAGCATCAAATACTGCCTGGTTGTGTGTCTTGTGATACTCAGTAAAGATCTTGTGGAACTTCTCGTTTACCTTGAAGCCGTATGTATCAGCAGCCTGCTCAGCCATCTTGATACCACCATAAGGCATGAATGCTCTCTTAAGAGGCTTGTCTGTCTGAAGACCTACAACTGTCTCAAGATCTTTCATAGACTCATCGATGTATCCAGGGCCATAAGCTGTAAGACCGGAAACAACCTCTGTCTCACACTCAAGAACGCCACCGTTAGCACGCTCTTCCTTCTGAAGCTCCTGTAATCTGCCCCAGAGCTTATCTGTAGCTTCTGTAGCATCAGCAAGGAAACTCTCGTCTCCTTCGTACATAGTGTAGTTGTTCTGGATAAAGTCTCTTAAGTTAACTTCGTCAGTCCACTTATTTCCTTTAAATCCTCTCCACTGTTCTCTCATAAAATTTTACTCCTCTCTTTTGTGAAAAAACGATACCACCCTCGGATCTATTGCAAGTTGCAACAGCAACGTAATAAGAAAGAATTTTGTGCCCAAAATCGCAAGCCACAACATATTGTATATTGGTAAAACCTCGACACAATATGTATTTCTGCCTTATGACACCAATTCGTATTCTTACATATTAGGAGAAACATTTCAACCTAAAACCGCGAAAAAAAGCCAAAGTTGATAACTTTTGTCAACTTTGGCAATTTTTTAACGTTTTTTCTTATTTGCTTGTATATTTTTTTACTACTCAGTTTGCTCTGAGTATGTCCTTTGCATTTTGAATTCTTTCAGCAGAAGGCGCTTCCACTCCCTCAAGCTGATATTTCATACCAAGCTCTTCCCATTTGAACTGTCCCAGGGAATGGTATGGCAGGACATCAACTCTCTGAACATTTGTCAGAGTATCAAGAAACTCTCTTGTCTTCTGAAGATATTCATCGTTATCAGTAATACCGGGAACCAGCACATGTCTGATCCAGATTGGCTTACCGATCTCAGATAAATACTGAAGACAGTCCTTGATATTCTCGTTAGGCTTACCTGTGAGCTTAATATGCTCCTCATTGTCTATGTGCTTTATATCAACAAGAAGAAGGTCAGTATATTCCATAAGCTCTTTAAATTTTGAAAAGAAGGGTTCCTCTCTGGTAAAGGGTTCAGCAGCCGTATCAATACAGGTATTTATTCCGCGGGACTTTGCTTCCTTAAAAAGCTCCAGCAGAAAATCAATCTGTAAAAGAGGCTCTCCTCCGCTCACTGTGATTCCGCCCTCATCTCCCCAGTAGCTCTTGTAGCGCTCAGCCTTATCAAGAAGCTCCGTGGCAGACCTTACATCCTTTGATTCCGGATTCCAGGTATCTGCGTTGTGGCAATACTTACATCTGAGATTACAGCCCTTTAAAAATATGATAAAACGAACCCCCGGCCCATCAACGGAGCCGAAGGTTTCTATAGAATGAATTCTTCCTAATGTCATTATTTCTTCCAATCCTCAACCTGTGCGCTGAGCCATTCAGCAAACTTATCAACACCCTCACCTGTCTTAGCGCAGATCGGAATGATCTCAGCCTTAGGATTTCTCATGTGAATATATTCCTTGCACTTTTCAAGATCAAAATCGAAATAAGGAGCTACATCAATCTTGTTGATAAGAACAACGTCGCAGATGCTGAACATAAGAGGATACTTAAGGGGCTTGTCATGTCCCTCAGGTACTGAGAGAATCATTGCATTCTTTGATGCGCCTGTATCGAATTCAGCAGGGCATACAAGGTTACCAACGTTCTCAAGGATAGCAAGCTCAACATCGCCCTCAACAAGTGCATCAAGGCCCTGTCTTGTCATATCAGCATCAAGATGACACATTCCTCCTGTATGAAGCTGAATAGCCTTAACTCCGGTCTCAGCAATCTTTATTGCATCAACATCTGAATCAATATCAGCTTCCATAACGCCGATCTTGTACTTATCCTTAAGTGCTGCGATTGTAGCCTTAAGTGTTGTTGTTTTTCCTGATCCCGGTGATGACATAAGGTTTAAAAGGAAAATACCCTTATCCTTAAGCTCGCCTCTTAAAAGGTCTGCTCTCTCATCATTACTCTCAAATACGCTTCTCTTTAACTCAATAATTCTGGTGCTCATTAAAAATCCTTTCTAAAAACCCATCTGCCATTTTTCGGCAGTTTATACAAGACTTTTTCAGTCCTTATCCTTCTTGGACTTATCTTTTTTGTCCTTTTTATCTTTATCCTTTTTGTCCTTGTTCTTCTTAACCTTATCCTTGACCTTCTCTTTTACCTTCTCAGTGAGATTTTCTGCACCCTTCACTCCTGCGGCCTCAAGAGCCTCGTCAATTATTTCCTTATCATCGGAATTCATAATATTTACTATTGTCTCATGATTCTCGGCAAATGAAGGATCTATCTCTTCTTCCTCCTCAAAGCCCTTCTTCATGGCAGGAAGACGATACTTTCTCTCGTAAAGATCAACAGCTATCTCAAACTCCTGGTTCTTCTCTTCCTTGAGGTGCTCGATATATTCGTGAGTATCAAAGAGTCCCTCACTGACCTCAAGAAGACATACCGCTATATTACTACAGTGGTCGGCGATACGCTCATAGTCGGTTCCAAGCTCTGAAAGACTAAAGCCCATATCAATGGTGCACTTTCCTTTTCTGAGACGTCTTACATGTCTGCGCTTAACCTCCATGTTAAGACCGTCAATTACTTCTTCAAGGGGCTCAACCGATTTTGCCAGCTTAAGATCCTGATTCTGGAAGGATGTAAAGGCCAGATCAACGATTTCCTTAACAGCGTTGGAGAATATCCTTATCTCCTCGCTGGCCTTTGATGAAAAATGCTCCTTCTTGTCATTCATGTTGCGGGCAACCTGAGCAATATTCAAAGTGTGATCACTTATTCTCTCAAAGTCCGTTATGCAGTGAAGAATAATTGACAAAAGTCTTGAATCCGTCTCAGCAAGATGATGGTTATTTATCTGCATAAGATAGGTTCCAAGCTGATCCTCATAGCGGTCAACCTTCTCCTCAAGGCGTCTGACCTCATCAGCAGCCTCTGCATCGTAGTTTTCAAGAAGCGGAATCGCTTTTTCAAGCCCCTCTCTTGCAAACTCAGCCATATCCATGGCAACCTGCTTACTCTGCTCAAGTGCAAAGGGCGGGTTTGAAAGGAATCGGGGATCCAGCTTGGTGATTCCCTGCATCTCTTCCTGCTCTTCTCTCTCCTTATCATCAATCGGGATGGTAGCGTATGCCATCTTAACAAGAAGTCCGGAGAAGGGCACCATAAGAGGTGTTGCCACAAGGTTGATAAGTGTATGAATGGAAGCTATTCCAACCATTCCTGCTACTTCATGCATAAATGCAAAATCAAGTGCTGTATGCAGGATATAAAAGACTATCATAAAGGTTCCGGCTTTTATGATATTGAAATACAAGTGCATCAGAGCTGTTCTCTTACCATTCTTATTAGCACCGAATGATGAAAGAATAGCTGTTATACAGGTTCCTACCTCCGCACCAACTACAACAGGAAGAGCAACGCTGTATGTGATGTGAACAGATGCCGCCAAAGCCTGCATAATACCGATAGTTCCTGCAGAACTCTGAATTACCATTGTAAAGAACACGCCAACCAGAAATCCGATAAAAGGATTGCTGAAGGTCATAAGCACGTTCTGAAATCCCTCGTCATTCTTAAGAGGTGATACTGCATCTGACATCATGCTCATTCCGAACATCAGCACTGAAAAGCCGATCAGTATCAGACCAATATTATTTTTTCTATCGCTCTTTGAAAACATGTAAAGAACGATACCGATTATTGCAAGGAATGGGGTAAATGAAGTAGGCTTCAGCAGGTTAATAAAGAAATTATCACTGCTGATAGCATTCAAGCTGAGCAACCATGCTGTAAATGTCGTACCAAGATTCGCACCAAGAATGACATTTACTGCTTCTTTAAGTGTCATAATGCTTGAATTAACAAGACCGACAACCATTACGGTTGACGCTGATGATGACTGAACAAGTGCGGTAACACCCACACCGAAAAGATATGCAATGATGGGATGGCTTGTCACCTTACTAAGCGCAGCTTCAAGCTTTCCTCCTGCTGCCTTGGTGAGCCCACCGCTCATTACATTCATACCATACAGAAACAGAGCCAGTCCTCCGAGAAGCCCTGCAATTAGTGAAAACAAATCCATAGAACTCATCCATACCTCCTACACATCCTGGGTACTACGTAATCTAATTCCTCTCTCTTCCAAAGTGTATGGTAACTTAAAAAATTTTAAATAGCAAGCACCATTCTTATATATTTGCCGAACTTCGCTTCGGATGGTGCCACTTTTACGCCGTCGTGATACTCTTCTCCGTAAATATTTTCCTCTATGTCCACCTCTTCCAAAATCTCAAAACCAAGCTTTTCACACAGATGAATGGACACAAGATTCTCAGCCTTTACAAAGGTCTGTACCTTGTCAAACTGAAGTACCTGCTTGCCATAATCAAGGATTGCACTGCATACCTCGTATGCATAGCCCTCTCTCTGAAACTCAGTACCTATCAAAAATCCGAGCTCAATATCGTCAAAGCCATTTCGAACGCTAAAGCCTGCACGGCCTATGATTCTTCCGTCTTCCTTTCTTATGACAGTCCATGTGCCAAATCCCAGAAGTCCATATACCTTCTCAATGTAGTCCCTGGTATATTTTTTCTCATCCTCAGGATTTTTAAACAATCCCTCCATGTACCTTGTCATCTCGGGATCTGCGTATATTTTATAGAACTCATCCACATCCTCAACGGTGGTCTCCCGTATGATGCAGCGCTCCGTACGCAGAATCTCCCAGGGCAGCTGGGCATATCTCTGGTATGCCTTTTCATAGGAATCTCTGGCTATTTCCTCGATATCCGTGAATACATATTTGAGTCCCGCAAAGGATTCGGAGCGGTTTTCATCATGCCATATTCCCACCACATAATAGTCCCTCTCTATAAGGTCATCCGCCATCTGTGTGGAATCGGATACTATGAGCAGGTCTCCTGATCTTCTGTCCTCAAGCCGTGAGATATACCATGGCGTAAGTCCCTCTATCCACTGCTCATCTTCCTCGGGCATCAGAAGGTCGCACCTGAGCCCTTCCTCTGTCAGATACTCTACAGCACTATTAATTTTTTCCCGTACCCCTTCACCGGGCACCTTTTTCAAACAAAAAATGATTTCCCTTAACAACTTTTATATACCTCTTGTATATTGTATAATTAATCGCGGATTTCTACCACGAAAAAGCGTAAATTTCGGAGAAATTCTAACTATTTTTCAAGCATAGACAAGGAGAAAAAAATGTCTGAAAACAAGAACCCAATCGTAACTATTACTATGCAGGACGGCGGCGTTATCAAAGCAGAGCTTTATCCCGAAATCGCCCCCAACACAGTTAACAACTTTATTTCACTTATCAACCATAACTTCTATGATGGAGTTATCTTCCACCGCGTAATAAAGGGCTTCATGCTCCAGGGTGGTGATCCGGACGGAACAGGAATGGGCGGCCCCGGCTACTCAATCAAGGGTGAATTCTCTCAGAATGGCTTTGAGAATAACCTTCTTCACACAGAGGGCGTACTTTCAATGGCCCGCACTCAGATTCCGGATTCTGCAGGTTCACAGTTCTTTATCATGCACAAGAACGCTCCTCACCTCGATGGCGCATACGCTGCTTTCGGTAAGGTAACAGAGGGTATGGATGTTGTTAACAAGATCGCAGAGACAGAGACTGACTGGATGGACAGACCTACAACAGACCAGGTTATGAAATCAGTTACAGTTGAAACCTTCGGTGTAGATTATCCGGAACCGGAAATCATCGAATAAAGAACCCCATAAAAGGGAGGAAGCCAAGCAAGTTAAGACTTGCTTGGCTTATTATGAAAAAGTTATTTTTATTGGTATTGCCTTTCTTCATCTGACATCTTTAGTATATCGAAAATAAATGTCCAAGAAATAATCTGGCGTTAATAGTCTTTAAACGTTTTATGAACAAAAAATGAACGAGCGACACCGGTCACCCGTCCATAAATTGATCTTATTTATCCTTCGGCACTAGTATTGTTACTGCCTTATTCTCATTTCTTATGTCTACATAGGTATGCTCTCCGCCGAACTCTCCATCTCTGGTCCATGCGATTTTATCCTTCGACTCAAACACTACGTGTTTTGTCTTAAAGCAGTACATCTGCTCCGTATCTATATCCCTGTTAAGGAATGCAGCCATAAGATTACTCATATCAAGCATATTGTCAGGAAGCTTTACAAGCGTAACCTCAAATACACCATCATCAAGCTTTACATGCTTTCCGGTAATATCCTTAAATCCGCCTACCGACACAGAATTTGTAACCATTCCGAAAACAAAATCATCCTCTATCACAGCTTCATCAGTAGTCACCTTCACGTGATAGGATCTGATCTCTGAAAGCCTCTTTGCACCTTCAAGTATATACGCCATATGTCCAAGGACATTTTTTACATCCTGTCTTGTCTGATAGGACACATCGGTAAACAATCCAAAAGCAGCTATGTATACGAAGGTCTCATCATTCATGACACCTATATCGCACTGATACTCCTTACCGGTAACAAGCGCCTCCGCAGAAGCATGCATGGCTGAGGGAATACCAAGACTCATCGCGAAGTCATTGGTAGATCCTGCAGGAACGTATCCAATCGGAATGCGCTTCTTGGATTTCCACATACCATTTACCACTTCATCAAGTGTTCCGTCCCCACCGCTGCAGACAACGATATCATATATGTTTTCCCTGGTCCTCACGGTTTCTATGGCATCTCCCGGCTCCTGAGTAGGATATACAGTCACCTCATATCCAGCTCTTGTAAAAGTATCGATTATATCCAGTAAATTACTTCTGATTCTTTCTTTTCCAGCTTTTGGATTGTAGACAAATAGCATTTTCTTTTTACTCATAATGTCTCCCCTACCTTATGAAATAAAAACCGGTTACATTCATTATAGTGAATGTAACCGGGGCTTTCTATATATTTATTCAATTTGTATCAAGAAAGCTGAAGATTCCCAATAAGAAAACTCTCCATACCTGCAACTGCATCGGCTTCATCAGCGCCATCTGCAATCACTGTTACCTCCTCGCCACTGCTAAGACTAAGTGTCATCATCCCCATGATGCTCTTAGCATTAACCTTCTTAGACTGTGCCTCGATGTGCACTGTGCTGTCGTAGCGGCTTGCAAGCTGAACCAACTCGGCAACCGGACGTGCCTCAAG
The DNA here is from genome assembly GCF_000424125.1 of Butyrivibrio sp. FC2001. Taxonomy (NCBI): domain Bacteria; kingdom Bacillati; phylum Bacillota; class Clostridia; order Lachnospirales; family Lachnospiraceae; genus Butyrivibrio; species Butyrivibrio sp. FC2001. The sequence continues at coordinate 155,853 of NZ_AUJH01000003.1, read as the reverse complement.
TCCGCCTGGAAGCTTGATTTCGATAGATTTTGTGATCATAATTTCCTCCTCTTACTGCAGAAATCGCAGCGTCGCTCATCCTCGCAGCTTCTCTGCGAGCTCACTGAGCTTCCTGAGCCTGTGATTAACACCTGATTTTCCAACCGGTGGATCAAGATATTTCCCAAGCTCTAACAATGTTGCATCCGGATATTGCAGCCTGACCCTGGCCATATCCTCAAGTCCCTTCGGAAGATTCTCAAATCCGTAATGCTCTCTCAGATACAGAATATCAGCGGTCTGTCTCGATGCTGCATTGACTGTTTTTGTGATATTGGCAGTCTCACAATTGACCCTTCTGTTTATGGAATTACGCATCTCTTTAACAATACGCTCATTCTCCATATTCATAAGACTTACGGGAGCCTCCATCACATTAAGCAGATCGACAATTGATGTGCTCTCCTTAATATATACGACATAGTATTTTTTTCGCATTACTATGCGAGCCTCTATGTCAAAGCTCTCGATCATCTTCTTCAGATCATCTGCAAATCTCTGTGACGTACACACAAATTCAAGATGATATGATTTACTCGGATCACTAACTGAGCCAATACATAAAAATGTATCTCTCAAAAATGCCCTTTTGCAACAAGACTGTCTTACAATTCTATGACTTACTCCGTCATCCACAGTCCTGATATTGTCATCGTTATCAACTATATGAATCGACTTTAATATAGAAGAAACCTCTTCTTTTCCCTGAAGGACAGGCACATAAACCTTTCCTCCTGAGTGCATTGGTGGCACTTTATCAAGCACGCTAGCCGCTATATTAAATGCTTTTTTTAGTATTGTAAAGAACTTTCTGCCCTGAGCCTCCGCATCTGCCTGCAAAAACACAGTATATATGCCGTCTTCCGACCTTCCCACAGCCCCGCATCCGAGGATCAGCGCTGAGAGCTCCGAAAGTCTGCAATGGCGCGGAGAAGCTATTTGCTTCGCAAGTTCATTTTTCACATCACTCGAAAATGACATCTACATCACCTTGCATGCTTCAAATCCCTGTGATATATCTTCACTCCGAAATTATCAGCCTCTTTTAATCTGTCATAAATCTCATTGGCAATGGTAACCGATCTATGCTGACCGCCTGTACAGCCAATTGCCACCACAAGCTGGTATTTACCTTCATTAATATATCCCGGCATCAGGAATTCAAGCATATCCTTCAGCTTTTCCAGGAACTGTTCGCACTCCGGAAAGCTTTTCACATAATCCTGAACCGGCTTATCATTGCCGGTAAGGTGCTTAAGCTCATCGATATAAAAGGGATTAGGTAAAAATCTCACATCAAAAACAAGATCAGCATCTGAGGGAATACCATGCTTAAATCCAAAGGAAAGAACCGTAACCATCAGGTTATTGTGCTTCTCATTAGCAACGAATATTCTCTCCATCTCAGCCTTAAACTCTCTTGTGAGTAGCTGGGAGGTATCGATTATGTAGTCAGCCTGCTTTCTTACCTTAGCAAGCATCTCTCTTTCCTTCCTGATACCGTCTTCAATTCTTCCGTCAGGGGACAGAGGATGACGCCTTCTTGTTTCCTTATATCTCTTGACCAAAACTGAATCCGAGCACTCAAGGAAAAGAACCTCCACGGGAAGCCCTCTTTTACGAAGCTCCTCAATTACCCTGGGAGCATCCTCGAATTTCGTACCGGATCTGACATCAAATCCCACAGCGACCTTGGTTACTTCGCTATCCGGTAGAGTTATGAGTTCAGCAAATTTCTCAAATAGGCTCGGGGGCAGATTATCAACGCAGTAAAAACCTGCATCCTCAAGCATATGAATAGCAGTGGACTTACCGCCACCACTCATTCCCGTGACAATAACGATTCTCATGCTTCAAAATCTCCTAAAAGAATTACCTCCGGCGATAACTTAACTCCGGAAGATTCAAAAACTTTTTTCTGAACATCAGCTATCAGTCTATATACATCAGTTGCTGTTGCACCGCCTTTATTGACCACAAAACCGCAGTGTTTCTCTGAAACCTGAGCACCACCTACGGAATATCCGCGAAGTCCTGCATCCTCTATCAGCTTTCCCGCAAAGTACCCTTCAGGCCGCTTAAAGGTAGAGCCTGCACTGGGATACTCAAGGGGCTGCTTAGAGACGCGCTTTTCCTTAAGCTCATTCATTGTGTTCTCTATCTCATTACGGTCACCAGGTTTAAGTTCAATAAGACAGCCTGTAATAACATACTTTTTCTTCTTGAAAATACTGGTTCTGTAACCAAGCTCTAATTCATCCAGGCTAAGGATAACCTCACTGCCATTCTCATCAATAGCAGTTACACTCTTAACTACCTGCTTCATCTCTCCGCCATAGGCACCTGCATTCATAACAAGAGCACCGCCTATGGATCCGGGAATTCCGTGTGCAAATTCAAAGCCGGTGAGACTGTTATCTCTTGCAAGATTAGCAACTGCCACATTTAATGCAGCTGCTCCGGCCTTAATAACATTTGAACTCTCCATACTGCACTCTGCAAATTCTCCGCCAAGAGTGATTATAGCGCCACGGTAGCCGCCATCTGCCACAAGAAGATTACTTCCATTACCGAGGATATAATAATCCTCCTGCATGGTAAGTCCCTCTTTTCTAAAAAGCGACAGGACCTCCTTAAGCTTGTCGTAGCTTTCAATCTTTAGAAAATAATCGGCAGGCCCACCGACGCGAAACGTGGTGTGCCTGCTCATATCTTCGTCCTTTATGATGTTTTCTTCCGGTAATACCCCGGACAACTTATCATACAAGTCTAATATCATTTCTCTGTAACCGAATCCAAAACAAGTTTTGCTGCGCCGAAAATTCCGGCATCATTTCCAAGCTTAGCCAGTGCGAACTTTGTTCTCTTAGCGCCCGGGAATACATATTTCTCAAATGAGGGACGAACAAGGTCAAACAGGATATCTCCTGCCTTTGATACGCCGCCACCAAATACGATTATCTCAGGATTGATGGTTGATGCGATCATTGCAAGACCCTTTCCAAGGTACTCGCCGTACTGGTTAAGTGCATCGTTAGCGAGCTTATCGCCCTTCTTAGCTGCATCGAAGATATCTCTGCAGGTAAAATCTTTTCCGCGAAGAACACTCTCTTCATCGCTTGCTTCAAGAATTCTGTTCATAAGAAGGTTGGCACCTGTAGCACTTGCATACTGCTCGAGGCATCCCTTCTTACCGCATCCACATTTAAGTGTCTCATTATCATTGATATGGATGTGTCCGATCTCTCCACCTGCACCGTTAGCACCGTTGAAGATCTTGCCATTGTGGATAATACCACCGCCGACACCGGTTCCGAGAGTAACCATGAGCATATCCTTGTAGCCCTGACCACCGCCCATCCAGTACTCACCAAGTGCTGCAACGTTTGCGTCATTACCGCACTTAACCGGGATCTTAACAAGATCATGAAGCTCGTTCTTCATGTTGAACTCGCTCCAGCCAAGGTTAACAGCCTTGAAAATAGTACCATCATCTGCGAAAGGTCCGGGAGCACCTGCTCCAACACCAACTACCTGAGAGTCCTTGATTCCTCTCTCATCCATCTTTTTTCTGATTGCTTCAGCGATATCCGGAAGGACATTCTTTCCTTCATCCTCTGTTCTGGTGGGAATCTCCCATACCTCGATCTTGTGACCGTCCATATCAAGGAGACCGATTTTAACGGTTGTTCCACCTATGTCTACACCGAATACATACTTTTCCACAATTCCTGAAGACTGATTATCCATTACTAAAAATACCTCTACCCTTTACAAAAATATTAATCATCATCCTCGTGACCCTTGGCCAGTGAATTCTGAACTCTGTTATAAAGCTCCTGTGCAGCATTGTAGCCCATCATCTTCTGTCTGTGGTTAACCGCTGCTGACTCGCAGATGATTGCGAGGTTTCTACCGGGACGAATCGGGATTCTGTGACATACGATCTTGTTACCAAGGTACTCTGTGTACTCCTCTTCAAGACCGAGTCTGTCGTATTCCTTATCCTTATCCCACTCCTCAAGCTTTATAGCGAGATCGATATTCTGTGTGTCACGTACGCTTGATACACCGAAAAGTGTCTTAACATCTACAATTCCGATACCGCGAAGCTCGATGAAATGTCTGGTGATATCCGGGGCTGTTCCGATAAGTGTCACATCGCTGACCTTCCTTATCTCAACTACGTCATCGGATACAAGTCTGTGTCCTCTCTTGATCAGCTCAAGAGCAGCCTCTGACTTACCGATTCCGCTCTCACCTGTGATGAGAACTCCGACACCATATACATCAACAAGTACTCCGTGAATGGAAATGCAGGGAGCAAGCTCAACATTAAGCCAACGAATTATCTCCGCCATAAATGAAGATGTCGGCTTCTTTGTAACCATGATCGGAACCTGCTCTTCAATAGCTATTCTTACGAAAAGCGGATCCGGTATCAGATTTCTGCAAAATACCACGCAGGGAATATCAAAAGACAAAAATTCGCGATAGACGCGTTCCTTATCCTCTGAAGGAATAGACTCCATATAGGTGTATTCTACGAAACCGATTACCTGAAGTCTTGTCGCCTCAAAGTGTTCAAAATAGCCTGCCAGCTGCAACGCCGGTCTGTTTATATCAGGCTGGTGAATACGGATTCTGGAAACATCAAGTTCAGGTGTAAGGTTTTCCAGTTCCATCTTTTTTATGACAGTTTTAAGCTTTACCGTTGACATTAGACACCTCCCTCTAACTTACCACAGTTTAGCATAACCGCTAGGCTTTTACAATTCAGACGAATGAAAGAATTCATATATTTGCTTCGCCTGATTCTCCGGAATTTCGGGAACCTGTTTCAGAGTTTCCACATCAGCGTTTCTTATTTCTTCTATGGATTTAAAATGGCGCATAAGAGCTTTTCTTCTGGCAGGTCCTACTCCCGGAATCTCATCAAGGGAGCTCTTTACCTGAGCCTTGCTTCTTAGCGATCTGTGATATTCAATAGCGAATCTGTGGGCTTCATCCTGAATTCTTGTTATGAGCTTAAAGCCCTCAGATCTCCTGTCTATGGCTATTTCTTCATTATTAAAGTAAAGTCCTCTTGTTCTGTGGTTATCATCCTTTACCATTCCGCACACCGGGATATTGATTCCCAGCTCCTCAAGAACCTGAAGACAAATATTTACCTGGCCTCTTCCACCGTCCATAAGAATGAGATCCGGGAACTTTGTAAAGCTTCCATACCTTGCATCAATCTCCCTTACTTCAAGCTCATGTTTTTCCTCAAGACCATGCATAAGTCTTCTGGTCAGAACTTCCTTCATGCATGCGTAATCGTCAGGACCTGTAACGGACTTTATCCTGAACTTCCTGTAATCACTTCTCTTTGGCTTTCCCTTTTCATAGACCACCATGGATCCGACATTGGCAAAGCCGCTTATATTGGATATATCGAAGGCTTCCATTCTTATGAGGCCCTTAAGTCCAAGGAGCTTCTCAATCTCCTTCACGGCTCCAATGGTTCTTCCCTCTTCCCTCTTTAGCCTCTCCTTATCCTTACTTAGAACAAGCTCAGCATTCTGGGCTGCAAGCTCCATGAGCTTTTCCTTCTGCCCTCGCTCCGGGACCTTGAGATATACGCGGCTACCCTTCCTCTGGGTGAGCCACTGCTCAATAACGTCCATATCCTCGATGGCCTCCGGAAGCATAAGCTCTCTGGGAATGAATGGAGTTCCTGCATAAAACTGCTTTACAAAGTTAAGAAGTATCTCGCTTTGCGGATTCTCTGACACATGGGTCATATAGAAATGCTCGCGTCCGATTAGTCTTCCATCTCGCACGAAAAACACCTGCACTACAGCATCATTTTCATCGGAGGCAATTGCCAGAATATCCTTATCCTCCATAGCCGCATCAGTCATCTTCTGCTTCTGGGCTATCTGCCTTACGCTTGCAAGTAAATCCCTGTAGGTTGCGGCTCTCTCGAAATTCAGCTCCTCCGATGCCGCTTCCATCTTTTCACTGAGGTCCTTTATGATGGGGCTGTAATTTCCATCAAGAAAATCCAGGGCACCCTGTATCCTCTCCGCATATTCTTCCTTAGTTATCTTACCGTCACAGGGCGCAGAGCACCTGTTCATGTGATAGTTAAGGCAGGGTCTGTCCACACCTATATCCCTTGGAAGCACGCGGTTACAGGTCCTGAGGCCATATATTTTATTTATAAGCTCGATTGTATCCTTAACAGCAGCTGCACTGGTAAAGGGCCCGAAGTACTTGGACTTATCCTTTTTCATAAGTCTTGAAAACAATATTCTGGGGAATTCCTCAGAAATGGTGACCTTGATATAAGGATATGTCTTATCATCCTTAAGCATGGTGTTGTATCTGGGACTGTTTTCCTTGATAAGATTATTCTCTAAGACCAGAGCCTCCAGCTCAGAATCCGTCACAATGTACTCAAACCTTGCAATCTGACTGACCATGCGGTCGATCTGCGGACCTCGTCCCACTATCTTACGAAAATAAGACCGCACTCTGTTGTAGAGGTTTATCGCCTTTCCCACATACATAATGGTGTCATTTTCATCACGCATGATATAAACACCCGGCTGTTTAGGGAGCTTTTTTAGTTCATCCTGAATGTTGAATTTTTCTTCCATATATTAAATCTTAGCAGAAAGGCTGCCGCTATGCGACAGCCTTAATATGAGTTTTAGTTATTATTGTTATCAAAATTGTCAGGCACATGAGAGAAGCGGCCGCCACTCTGCTGACCCTGATCAGAATTATCATTCTGAGTATTGGCATTATCTGCATTATTTGAAGGTGTGCTATAGGAATCATTTACTTCCGCATCAAAAATTGATCTGGGAGTACTCTGAGGCCTGTAGCTATACGCATCATTCTGCGGAGGATATGTCATACCCTGGGGCTGATTGTAGGTCCCCGGCTGATTATATGTACCCGGCTGCGGAATGGCAGGCTCGGGAGCAGGCTGAGGTGCCGGCTCTGCAGGCTTTGCCTTTTCCTTAATCGGTACATTCTCTCCAACTGCTGCCGACTCAGGACGTGTAGCATAGATTCTTCCGTGCTTGGAAGCTTCTATCTCTTCCTCTGTAGGCTCAGGGATATTCTCAACCTCGCGGTAGATCTTCATGAATTCCTTACCGGTGATGGTCTCCTTCTCAATAAGGAACTGTGCGATCTTATCCATTGTATCAATGTGATCGCGGATGATCTGCTTAGCCTTCTCATAGCACTCGGAAAGCAGCTGCTTAACCTCTTCATCCACCAGATACTCTGTCTGAGGGCTGCAATTGAGCACTCTGTTTCCGTCAAGGTATCTGTTCTGTATGGATTCAAGCTGCATAAGACCAAACTTATCACTCATACCGAACATGGTAATCATGCTTCTGGCCATTGATGTAGCCTTCTCAATATCATTCTCGGCACCTGTTGTTACGGTGTTGAAAATAACTTCCTCTGCAGCACGTCCGCCGAGAGAAACGATGATATCGTCAATTATCTCATCCTTTGTCTGAAGATATTTCTCATCCTCAGGAACCTGCATTACATAACCGAGAGCTCCCATAGTTCTGGGAACGATTGTGATCTTCTGTACAGGCTCTGTATTTTTCTGAACTGCACTGATAAGAGCATGACCGACCTCGTGATAGGATACGATCTTTCTCTCTTCTTTGGAAAGGATTCTGTCCTTCTTCTCTTTTCCTACAAGAACCTGCTCAACAGCTTCCATAAGATCCTGCTGGCATACATATTCTCTGTGAGCCTTAACTGCGTTGATGGCTGCCTCGTTGATCATATTCGCAAGGTCAGAACCGACTGCACCGCTTGTTGCAAGAGCAATTGCCTTAAGATCAACTGTCTCATCCATCTTAACGTCCTTGGAGTGAACACGAAGTATCTCTTCACGTCCCTTAAGGTCAGGCTTGTCAACGATGATACGTCTGTCAAAACGTCCGGGTCTGAGGAGCGCCTTATCAAGGATCTCAGGTCTGTTGGTAGCACCAAGTACAAGAACACCCTTTGATGAATCGAAACCATCCATCTCAGAAAGGAGCTGGTTAAGTGTCTGCTCACGTTCTTCATTTCCGCCGCCATACTTGCTGTCACGGCTTCTACCGATGGCATCAATCTCATCTATGAAAATAATGCAGGGTGCATTCTTACTGGCCTCTGCAAAAAGCTCACGGACGCGGCTTGCACCGACACCGACATAGAGCTCGATAAAGTCTGAACCTGCAAGAGAATAGAAAGGAACATGTGCTTCACCGGCAACAGCCTTGGCAAGAAGAGTCTTACCTGTTCCGGGAGGTCCCACCAAAAGGGCACCCTTGGGAAGCTTGGCACCGATCTTAACGTATCTTCCGGGATTGTGAAGGAAATCAACAACCTCAACAAGTGATTCCTTAGCCTCATCCTCACCGGCTACATCCTTGAAGGTAACTCCGGTCTCACGCTGCATGTATACCTTTGCATTGTTTTTTCCGATTCCGAGAGGACCACCGCCCTTTGACATACGTCTGAAAACAAAGGACAGGATAAGCCACATCAGTAAAATAGGAAGAACATAGTAAACTGCAAAAGAGATGATGGCACTTGAAGAATCAGGTACCTCACTTGATACGGGAATCTCTGCATCAAGTAGTCTCTTGGTCAGTGTGGAATCATCCTCGGCTTTACCGGTGTAATAAGTCATCACCATGGTTGAGCCATAGAAAGGATTATACTTAAGCTCATCCGAGCTTACCTTCGGTATGATATTGATCCTGTCATCCTCGATAACTACGCTTTCAACCTTTTTGTCAGCTATCATCTGGATGAACTCGGAATAAGTCACTTCCTTATTACTTGTAGAAGTAACTGCCCGCATAATGTAGGTCATAAACAGCACAGCTATAAGCGCTGCCACAACCAGAAGCAGGACGTTTTGCTTCTTTGGTCCGTTATCTCCCCCGGAGCCATTATTGTTTGTATAATTGTTATCCATTGCTTACCTCTTAAAAAATCTTTTATCGTTCTATTATAAGTATAACAGAATCATAAATCAATCGCGCCCGTTCAAAAAACATTGTGTAAAATATAAAATTTTTATAAACATTTAACTTTTCAGAAGTTCATCGTTTCTATAAAAGAATCTCCGAACTCGTCTGTCTCAGCAAGCTTTATTTCCACAGCCATGCTTACTATTGTATTCATTCTGTCCGTAAAATCCTTATCACCTAACACCTTAATACAGCCTAAGAGAGAAGTATTACCTACGCATTCACATACATCTCTTCCGATAAACTCCTCAGGTAGCAGCTTTAAAAACCTCACCTTAGAGGTATCAAGATGCTCGCTAAAGCCTCCCGCCAGATACACCTTATCGATGTCCTCAGGTCTGCAGCCATGTGCTTCAAGGAGAGTGTCTATTCCGCTTCTTATAGCGGCCTTTGCAAGCTGGACCGCTCTTATATCATTCTGGGTAAAAAATATTCCTTCGGTAGATTCATCCCCCTTATATAAAGGAAAGCCCTCTTCAAAATATTTATCCTCAAAAAGTCCGGTTTCATCTATTGCCTTGGTACGCCTTAGCTCAGAAACAAGCTCCAGCACACCGCTTCCGCAGATTCCTAAGGGCTTCTCACCGCCTATAACCCCAAGCTCCGCATCCTCCTTCAGAGTTACATGCTCTATTGCTCCGGTAACCCCTGGCATTCCGCAGGATATTCCCCCGCCTTCAAACACAGGACCTGCTGCCGTGGAGCATACGCTTATCCTCTCGGAATCAGCAACTGCCATCTCCCCGTTAGTACCAAGGTCAATCAGCATGTATCGCTTCCCTTTCGGAATCCTGTCAAAGGAAAGAGCATACATTCCGGAAACTATATCGGCACCAACAAATGCCGATATCCCTGGAGCAAGCAGGCACTCCGTTTCTGATTCCCTTTCTTCCTTATATAGAAAAAGTTCATTCGCCTTAAGCTTCGGATAAGATAATCTGACTGGCGTATAGGGAGCTTTCCCAAGTCCCTCACAGGAGTCCCCTGTAAGAAGGTGTAGCATTGTGGTATTACCTGCGATCATCATCTGCTTTATTTCAAGTCCCGCGGTAATACTTTTTATATCATCTACGACGCAGTCCCTAAGCTCCTTAGCCTTTCCGGAGTTTGCAGCCTGTATCCTGCTAATCACATCAGCCCCGTACCTTCGCTGATGATTCATGATCGTGGTTTTGGAGACCTGCTCCGGATCGTCTCCATCTTTTTCCTGCATCACGGCAGCCGCGATAGTAGTCGTTCCTATATCAAGAGCTATGCTGACTTCACCTTTAATCTCATCAGCCTGAGGCTTTTTTATGGGGGCTTTACTTCCGCTCTGCAGATTATCGGATATATTATCGCTGTAATAGACCTTATCGATTCTGGCATCCTCGGTAATGACAGCTCTACAGGAGAGCCTTATCCCTGCTTCGATCTCACTTTCTGTCAAAAAGCTTCTGTCAGCATTTCCGGTTTTTGGTGCTCCATAGATGAATTTCACCCTGCATTTTCCGCACCTTCCCGTTCCTCCGCAGGGCCTTTCCTGTTCAATACCGTTCCTTATCATGAACTCAGACAGAAGGGTTCCCTCAAATATTTCATATTCTTTATTCAAATACGTCAATTTACATTTTTTCATATAATCAGGGCAACCTGCTCCATTTTGTAATAACTCACTCTCTATTATACTCTATACCGCACAAAAGCGCATGAATACTTATTATATAGCAAATGAATACCTTTTTATTCCCTACGCGGCTGCAAGATGTGTACGAATATTTGCAAAAAGCGGCAAAATGGCTTTTATTTGCTCATGTTTTTTATTATAACCAGGATTATTGTGGTATAATTTTTTCAGTGTCTGAAATTGTTCAGACAAAACAAATGCCTTTTTAACGTTAACTGCAAATAGCTGACGTTAAATAAATGACAAAAAGGAGGATATATTAGTATGGGTATTTTAAAAGCTGGAATTGGCGCTGCATCAAGCGTACTTGCTGATTCCTGGAGGGACTATTTCTACTGTGATGCACTTCCTACAGACACACTTGCGATCAAGGCTTCAAAGAGAACCGGCAAGGGAAGCTCCAACACAAAGGGTAACGACAACATCATTTCAAATGGCTCAATCATTGCTGTAGCAGACGGACAGTGCATGCTTATCGTTGATCAGGGTAAGGTAACTGAAATCTGCGCAGAGCCCGGCGAATTTGTTTATGACGTTAGCACAGAGCCTTCACTTTTCTATGGTGATCTCTCTTCTAACATTAAAGAAACTTTCAAGAAAATCGGTAAGCGTGTTGGTTTTGGCGGCGACGCAGGTAACGACCAGCGCGTATACTTCATCAACACAAAGGATATCATCGGCAACAAGTACGGCACCGCTAACCCGGTTCCTTTCCGCGTAGTAGACAGAAACATCGGTCTTGATGTTGATATCTCTATCCGTTGCCACGGTGAATACAGCTACAAGATCATCGATCCTATTCTTTTCTATACAAACCTTTGCGGTAACTTCACAGGCGAGTATAAGAGAGAGAATATCGAATCTCAGCTTAAGAGTGAGCTTCTTACAGCTCTTCAGCCTGCATTTGCTAAGATTTCAGAGGCAGGCGTTCGTTACAGTGCACTTCCCGGACACACAACCGAGATCGCTGACGCACTCAACGAAGTACTTTCTTCAAAGTGGTGTGACACCTATGGTATCAAGATTTCTACCTTCGGTATCAACTCTGTAAACGCTTCTGAAGAAGACGAGAAGATGATCAAAGAGCTTCAGAGGAATGCTGTTTATTCCAATCCCAACATGGCTGCAGGCGCTCTCGTTGGTGCTCAGGCTCAGGCTATGCAGGATGCAGCAAAGAATACAAGTACAGGCCCCATGATGGCATTTGCAGGAATGAACATGGCTCAGCAGGCAGGCGGCGCAAGCGCAGCTAACCTCTTCGCTATGGGTCAGCAGCAGGCTCAGGCAGCTCCTCAGCAGCCTCAGATGCAGCCCCAGAGCCAGGCTGGGTGGACATGCTCCTGCGGAACCGCTAACAACGGTAACTTCTGCTCAAATTGTGGACAGCCCAGACCCAGCGCTGACTGGACATGCTCCTGCGGAACTGTAAACAGCGGCAAATTCTGTTCAAACTGCGGCAAGCCCAGACCATAATCGGCTTGATGGCTCAAAAACAGGAAATATTTTAATAGGAAATTGATTTATGGGATTAACTGAATACGAATGTCCCGCCTGTGGCGGGATAATGAACTTCGATGCGGCTAGTCAGCTCCTGGCATGTCCTTACTGCGATAACAAGATCAAGGTAAGCGATTATGTTGCTCCCAGAAAAGAGGAACAGGATAAGGATGCAAAGGCTGACAGCAACGAGTGGATGCATGAAGGCAATGAGTGGCAGCCCGGTGAAACTGACGGAATGGTTGTTTATTCCTGTCAGTCCTGTGGCGGCGAGATTGTGGCCTCTGAAAATGAAGGCTCACTTACCTGTCCTTTCTGCAGTAACAATGTGGTTGTTAAGGAGAAGTTTGCCGGCGACCTTCGTCCGGACTATGTCATCCCCTTCAAAAAAAGCAAGCAGGATGCCATGAATGCCTACGCAGGCTATGTAAAAGGGAAGCTCCTTTTACCCAAGGTTTTCTTCGCACAGAATCACATTGATAAGATTCGTGGTATATACATTCCTTACTGGCTCTATGACGGCAAGGTTGATGGCGACTACGAATTCTCTGCAACCAAGGTAAGAACCTGGAGTGACAGTGACTACAACTACACCGAGACCAGCTACTACAATGTAGAGAGAAGCGGTGTCGAAGAATTTGCCAATGTTCCTCACGATGCATCAAAAGAGATGCCTGATGACCTGATGGAATCCATTGAGCCCTTTAATTTCAGCGAGGCAGTGCCCTTTAACGGCGGATATCTCGCAGGCTTTTTGGCTAACAGATATGACATCAAGGCTGAAGACACCCAAACACATATTGTTGAGCGTATGAAGCACACAGTAGAAAGCGATATCAGGAATTCCGTTTCCGGATATTCTACCGTAGCTATTACCTCTAAGCAGCAAAACGTCAGAGGCTTGAGACATAAATACGCCCTCTATCCTGTCTGGCTCCTTAATACCAGCTGGAATGGCAACAACTATCTGTTTGCCATGAATGGTCAGAGCGGTAAGTTTGTCGGAAATCTCCCTGTAGACAAGGGCAGAGCACTTATTTTATATCTGCTCTCAGCACTTGGCTTCACGGTTCTGGCAATTATTGTTTGCTTAATCATTATCAACAGTTAGTGAAAGGGTCAGTTTATGAAATACAAAAGAAAACTTAATTATGCATCGGTGCTCATGATCTGCATGATACTGATCATGCCGCTGCTTATGCCCTTCACAGCAAAGGCCGACGGCGAAGGCATGGTAGCTCCGGTATACTGCCAGGATGGATCTCTGTTCCCGGTTGTTGATGCAGCTGATCTTCTAACAGATGATGAGGAGAACTCCCTTGCCAGCCACATCTACGAGGTGGAATCAAAGTATAATTCCGCAATTGTGCTGGTAACCGTTGACACCCTCGGTAACAGAACCGTCGAAGAGTACGGCGATGATTTCTATGATTATAACGGCTACGGTTATGGCAATTCCCATGACGGTATCCTGTTTCTCATAGATATGGGCAGCAGACAGTGGCATATTACCACAACCGGTAGTGCCATTAAGGTCTACACCGACTCAGCGCAGGAAACTCTTATAAGTAAGTGCGGTAGTGATCTATCTGCCGGTGAGTACTACAGTGCGTTTGATAAATTCATATCAGCCTGCGATTACAGACTGGGCATTATCCAAACGCGCAGAACATTTAACTTCCCCAAGTTCCTGATCTGCCTGGTTGCCGGACTGGTTCTGGCACTTATCCCGCTGATTGGTTTCGTACAGCAGCTAAAGACAGTTCACAGGGAAGCTGGAGCATCAAACTACTCCCAGAAGGGACTTGCTCTTACACGTAAGAGCGACAGATTTATGAGAAAAGCTGTTACCCGTACTGCAAGACCTAAAGAAAGCTCCGGATCCTCCACCCATAGTGGTTCTTCCGGTACATCCCACGGCGGAAGCAGCGGAAGCTTTTAAAACCCAACTAATAAAAGCCTTGAGTTCGAAAGAGTCTCAGGGCTTTATTGTTATACAAAATTCAGAAAATAAACTCTTTTTTTATAAACCACGCCTACGATTATTGCTATACTTAATAATAGGAGACTGCTATGAGATTACGAGATTACATGCATATAAATGTGTGGCTGCTGCCAATTTTGCTTGTACTAATCCCGGTTATTCTGATACTGTTTGGCAGCGCTTTTATGACCACACCAAGTACTTATTATATGACCATTCTTAATGAAGGATGGTCTGTTAAGCATGGTGATTTCGAGGTGGAGAACGCGGCTCTTAAAAATCTTGATATCGGAACCGCCAACACCAATGATATAGTCGTGATCAGCAGGCTTATTCCCAAAGAAGAAGTGCCCTCTGCCTGCCTTATGTTCAGATCAATCCAGGCAGCTGTTACTGCAACCATAGACGGCAAGGTAATCTACTCCTACGGAGATGATTATGCTCTGCGAGGTGAACTGATTCCCAAGCATTTTAACGTTATCCCTTTGGGCAACATCAGCGAGGTAGGCGGAAAGCGCATCACCATTACCTTCAGAGTTTACGAAGACAACGCATTTTCAGGTCTTTCAGAGGTCTACTACGGCAATCGCAATGACGTGGAGCTTGCCTATATCCAGAAAAAGCGCCTTCCCTTCTTTATCGGAGGCTTTCTGACCCTGTTTGCATTCCTTTTACTTACGCTTTCATCCTATTTATACATGTATCACGGTCACGATCTTTCCCTGATATTCAGTTCGATCATATCCTTTGTACTTGGCGCCTATAACCTGGCATTCAACGACATATTCTGCTTCATTTCCGATAATGAGGTTTATTTCTGTCTGCTTGAATATGTGACTCTGTACTCAGTACCCTTTGCAATTATTACTTTTCTCGTTTCATCGCACCCGGAGCTTAATACCATCCTTAATAAAACACTCATAGCTATCAATGCTCTTTTCCCGATCATTACCTTAGCGCTGCATCTTTTCAAAGTTGTTCATATAAATAACTTCGTATCTACACTCCACATTATTGCTCTTTCTGAGGCGATTATGATTCTTCCTCAGCTTGTGCTGAATGTGGCAAAGCGATATAACGAACAGAAAAAATCTCTGGAGTTTACCCCCAGAACCTCTGACAGTGTATTGGTTCTGGGCCTGGTTATTTTCATAATCTGCTCCGTTGTTGACATCATAAAATACAACATTTTCAAATTCTTCGTAGCAGGCGGCGAAGTATCCGTGGACATCAACTTCATGACCATCGGTGCCCTTTGCTTCGTGCTATGCCTTTTCGTGTTCTACTTCTACCACGGAATCGAGCATATCAATTCCATATACATGAAGGAACACCTTGAAGGTCTCGCCTATACCGATTCCCTGACAGGTCTTATGAACCGTGCAAAATGTATGCAGTACATGGCATCAGTGCAGGGCAATTTCGCCCTGATAAGTCTGGATATGGACAATCTGAAAACAGTAAACGACAGCCTGGGGCACCAGGAGGGCGACCGCATGCTTTCTTCCTTTGCAGATATTCTGAAGCAGACCTTTGCGGGCTCAGCACTTATAGGAAGAACCGGTGGCGATGAATTCCTTATTGCAATTGAGAATCCCGTAAAAGGCACCTGCGAGAAGCTTATCGACGATCTGAGATCTCGCATTAAGACATTTAACCAGACAGAAAAAAGCTTTAATCTATCCACTTCCTGTGGATTTGCTTACAGTAATGAAGTAAGCGAAAAGGACGCTAACAGCGTTTTTGTGCTTGCCGATAACCGTATGTATGAGGAAAAGGAATCTCACCACGCTTCCAAAATAGACAGATTTGTGAACGATATTATAGGTTCTTCTCTCCACGGCAAAGGAGGTGAAGCAGATCATGCGTAAACGAATCCTGTTTCTGATAATTGCCTTTATTACATTCCTTATCCTGGCCGCAATCTGCCATTATCTCTTCTATCCTGTGTATGAGAAAAAAATGGAACGGATAAGCGATGGCTGGACCATTACTATTGGTGACACCGTATATGAGAACATAGACCTGAATTATATTCCAAATAATATAACCTTCCCTACAGGAAAGGACGCTACTATTTCTTTGTCCAGGGTCATACCTGCCAGCAGCACTTATGTATTCCCTACGATCATGTTTCCTTCAAGATACTCTGCATTTGATTTTTTTGCTGATAATGAGCTTATAGATGAAGGCTTCAATGATCTGCTTGAAGAAGGATCCTTCATCGGAAAAAGCAATAATATGATAACGCTTCCCAGGAAGGACACACCCATTTCTGTAAGGATTGACCTACATGTACCTGAAAAAGCCACATACTCATACTTTGTTCCTCCCATCTACGGAGAGTATCATGACGTTATAAGGGGTTACCTTTTCCAGAATATGTTCCCTCTGGCTTCAGGTATTTTCCTTATAATATTTGGTGCGGCCTTCTGTATCATAACCCTTAGTTTTTATAAGACCCTGCCAACTATCCTGTCGCAACTCTTTTCATCAATACTTTTTGTAGATCTGGGAATTTGGATTTTGACCTACTTCAATCTCCTTGATTTCTTTCTATTTACGAATTCCAAATCCTCAGAGGTTGAATATTTCTCACTATATTTGATGATTCCTCTGACCTACACAATAATCGGATGTATTCAGGACCACTACAAGGACTGGATTTTCCTTGTTGTGGCCGGAACAAGCACGATCATATGTCTTACTCTGATAGCGCTTCATTTTTTAAACATCATGCATATGGACCGCACACTCCATTATTTCCAGTGTGTCTCCATCATGTGCTCATTGTTCTTATGCGCCACTTTTTATAAGGACATAAAACAGAAAAAACTGCTTCCGGCAGAAATCATCCAAATGGTGGGGCTGACCTTCTTTACAATGTCCTACCCGGTGAATTTCATAGCCTTTACATTGGAGCTCGTTCGCATAATCCCTCTGTCCATGCTGACTTCAAGGCTTATCCCCATGGGCGGACTGATATTTGTATTTGCCAACCTGATCAACTACTTCATATACATCTCCGAATCCTTCGCCATGAGAAAAGAGTATGCGTCACTTACTCATCTGGCGTACGCAGATGGTCTTACCGATCTTCCGAACCGTTCAAGATACGACAAATATATGTCTGATCTTGATAAAAGCACAGATGAATATTGCATAATAAGTCTGGATCTCAATGGTCTTAAGGAAATAAATGATAAAAAAGGCCATGCAGCAGGTGATAAATACCTGATAGAATTCGCATCCGTGCTAAAACAGTGCTTTGAATCAAAGGCCTTTATAGCAAGAATAGGCGGAGATGAATTTGTGGCCATACTAAAAGAGGAATACTTCAACCAAGTCGAGACTCTGATCACAAGACTTAAGGATGCGTTGGAGGTTAAGAACGTTCTCTATCCCGGCTACAGACGAAGCGTAGCCACTGGCTTTGCCTATAGCACAGAGCTTAACCACAGAGATTCACACAGCGTATATCTTCTCGCTGATAAGAGAATGTATGAGAGTAAAAAGATCATGCATGCAAAGCTTGGCATAGCGCCAAGAATCTGAATAATTATAAAAGACTTTCGCCACGGCAAAATAATACCTTCCTCCTTGCTTATATAACAAAGAGGAAGGTTTTTTATCAGCTGTTTTCGAGCATTTCCTCAAGCTCTTTCTGTGCATCTTCAAGTCCTGCATCTACGCTCTTTTCACCTGAGATAATCTTTTCCATCTCATTTCCAAGAATAGTATAAAAGCTTGGCCATTCCTTCATCACAGGTCTGTAAACACCATTTTCAAGTGCCGTGCATACTGCCTTAAAGGGAGGGTTATCAGCTAAGATCTTTTCATCGGTAAGACTTGAATATCTACAGGGAACTCCGCCGTACTCTATGGTATTTTTCTGCACTTCCGGATCCATCAGATATTTAAGGAGCTTAATTGCCATTTCCTTATTGGTGCTGTTCTTAGGAATTCCTATAGTCCATATTCCATATACATTTGCATTGTATTCTACAGCATCATCTGTAACTCTCCCGTGTATTGCTACATAATCCGAAGAAGATCTGGTGGTCGGAGTGTACCAGCCAGGCCAGCCTACAGCCATGGCAGCTGCACCATTAGCTATGGCTATAATCAGATCATCTCTGCTCTCCGATTTTCCTGTAGCGATGAGCTCCAGATAGAAGTTCATGGCATCCTTGAATTCCTTCGTATTTACCGTCGGCTTGTTGTTCTCATCCACAACCCAGCCACCAAATGAACAAAGAATCGGCAGGAAATCAACCACATAATTATTGGGCGAATCACCTCTGTACATAAAGCCAAGATTACCCTTTTCCTTGGTAACCTTGCACACGTCTTTTATAGCTTCAAGTGATGAGAGCTCCTCTCCTTTAAATCCTGCTTTTGCTACCAGGTCTTTATTAAATAACAGAACCGTCACATTGCCATAATAAGGAGCAATATAGAGATTACCCTCGCCATAGCAGATAGTTTTCGTCGCTTCTATTATGTCGTCATCCAGCTCATACCCTTCCGCTGATAAATTCAAAAGTACATTTTCAGTGGTCAGCTCTGCCTTCCAGGAACCATCAACCATGCAGAGATCGTATTTCCCCTCTGCATTAGTAGCATCTTCAAGAATACCACTGTGAAGCTCTTCCTCACCAAAATCATAAACATCACATATTACCTGATTTTCTCTCTCAAAATCTGCAAGGCAGGATTGGATAGCATCAGAATATACTCCGGATCTGAGCGCAAGCGAAATATGCGGAGCCGTCTCCGGATCCACTCCCGATTCACGTTTTGAGCTATTAGACTTCCCACAGGAAATCGCTCCCGTCATCATGGCTGCCACAAGTAGGACGGAAACCATTTTTTTCCACCACATGCTTCAGCTCCCCTTTCTGTGCTCAGATGAAATCTTCATTTTTCTACGAACATCATCCATACATGCCTGAATTCTGCTCATAGGTATGTTGCAAAAGCAATTAACAATCCCCTCATCAAGCTGCGAGCCTGCTACCGACCTAAGTTCAGCTATGGCCTGAGCATAAGATAAGGTTGCCTTATAGGAACGGTTCATTGTAAGTGCGGAATATGTATCCGCAACTGCGATTATCCTTGCTCCAAGCGGAATCTGATCCCCCTTAAGCTGATGATAACCTGTACCATCTATCCTCTCATGATGATAAAGAACATACGAAAGTGCCTTGTTTAATCCAGGAAGTTCTCCCAGCATTCTGACACCTATATCCGGATGCTTTTTTACTATGTCCCACTCTTCCTTATCAAGCTTGCCACTCTTCTCCATAATGTCATAGGGAATTCCAAGCTTGCCAATATCCATGAGAAGTGCTGCATAATGCAGATCTCTCTCCCTGATAAGGAGCTTCTGGGGATATGGCATAAAGCGATAGATAAGCATTGTGAGATTGTGAACATAAAGCGAATGTCCTCCAAGGTTCGGATTATCAGCCTCAATGATTCCCACCAGAAGTTCAAGTAAAATTGCAGCCCGCTTTTTACCCATGTGATAGTAATAAAGGGACATAGTAGCAAGCACTACAATTATAATTGCAAATATAATAAGCAGATCGATTAACTTTGGATTATTCCAAACCATAGTGTTCCCCCCTGCCCTAATCTGCAATATCTACAAATCGTATCTGATTCTTGCCTGCACGTTTGGACTCATACAGGGCTTCGTCAGCACGCTTATAAGCTTCATCAATATCCATATCTTCTCTTGTAATCTCTGTCACACCAAAGGATGCATGAATTCCGTGAAGCTCTCCAATCTCGACAGCATTAAGTGCCTGAAGCATCTGCTGCAGGACTTCTGTAACCTCCTCACGATTTTTCTTTCCCTTGATAAGTACAATAAACTCATCACCACCAAGCCTTCCAGGGAAGCTCACACCTTCGGTAATAACCTTATCCTGGAATGCCCATTTTTCGGCCATGTCTATTCCAAGAGTATCTATAATAGTCTGGCCTGCAATCTGGATAGCCTTATCACCCATCTGGTGACCCAGCTTATCATTTATCTGCTTGAACTCATCCAAATCAAGCAGGCATATAGCCATATATTCATCATGTGGTTTGTTAAGGATATTTCCGGCCAGAGAAAAGAACCTGCCGCGATTTAGAAGTGAAGTCAGCGCATCAAAGCTGGACTGTATCTCCAACTCTCTTTGAATCTGAATGTTCTTTTGATAAGTAATAAACTGCTGAACTCTTGCTCTTTGGAACGCAAAGTGGAGTCCTATGGAAAGAGTCAGGAAAATAATAGCGTTATACAGATCCTGCGTTGCTATGGCCGCAGTTTTAACACTAAAAGAAGAATAAAGAAAAACAGCCGTACATATTCCCAATAAAAGCAGTGCCCTTAGCATTGTCGCAATAAAGGAAAAGGAAAGTACAACCGTCATTACCATAAACAAAGTTGCAACCATGTATGGCTGATCAATAGATATTTGTACGGAAAAGATCATCCATGTCAAAATACATGCTACGGAAAGAATGGTTACTCCTATTGTGGAGTCCCTCTTACCCACTAATCTGGCAGCAATTATATATGCCGCAGCTATAACAGCAAAAATGGTATAGAGATGTATCTTGCTCTGATTGACACTAAATAGTCCAAATGCATTGAAAGCAATACACAAAACATTGACCGCAAAAAACCAGCCATTCAGGATCTCAACGTGCTTTCTGTTTGTGCTGTTTATGAATGCCGAACAATCTTCTAATGTTTTTTTGTCGTATCCATAATAATTCGCATTTTTTATCGCCATGCACTTACCTCATAAGACCAATAGCATGCCATGATACGTGTATATTATTACTTTAACAGACAAATATAATCAGATTATAAACTCCATATAATATTTGTATTTTTTTGAACCATTTTTTCGACTGCCATGCGCAGTTCTTCTGCTTTCATAGTGTCGTTTATTCCAAATATACAGGGTCCTACACCATCTATGATACCGCGCTCATACATCTGCGCTATGGCTTCTGCACACACGCGGCACTCATAGATATCCCTGAGCTTTTTGGACCTGATCCAGTCTAAATTCGGGAGCTTCAAAACTATCCTTGAAAAGGCATATAAAATCCTGGCAGCACTCTTTTTATTAACAGGGCTCCCAAGCATATCCTCTGAAAAATATGACATCACTTCCTTCCAGAAATGATCTATATCAATATCATTTTTATCAGAATGAGCCATCTCGTATTCACTTATTATGTAATCAATAAAGGCTTCTATATTCATTATTCCAATCCGCTTTTTCTTCAGGCTATGGGTGTTACTATAAATGTCAGGTTATCACAAGCCTTAATGGATGTGGCCCCAAAAGCCCCTGTAGCATTCTCTGATACTTCCCCTGTCCAGATGTTTTTAACACTGTATTTTGAAGCTTTCCTTATCTTATCTCCAAAAAGCTCCCTGATTTTATCTATATCAATGCTTATATTCTGGTTCTTATCCTCTTTGCTTACATTGATAAAGCTGATGGCAAAATCACCATTTACAAGAGGCTTTACAAGAACATCAATCCTGTCTATGTCTCTGATATACTCCTTGTCAGGCTCTGTCTTTTGCAGGGTTGAATACACTCTCTTTGCCTGAATTCCAAGAGCATCCTGATTTATTCTTATAGCATCTTTATTAGCGATAATGTTATAGATCCAGTCACCCTTTTGAACACGTCTTAAATCAAGTCCCAGCATAAGCGGTGAATTTATCATGCACCACATTGTCATGTGTGTTCTGCACTGAGTTTCATCAAGACCATTCATTCCTATCATGAGCATATCAGGGTCATTCCAGCCCTTTTCAAGGCCTGCGAATTCATCCATGATTACTGCCTTGTTGTACTGAGTTGTCACGCTGGTGGTATAATCCTCAACCCACGCACCGTGTCCAGGATCTCCATCACTTCCAACTCGGAAGGTTATGTCATTTAGTATTCTCCAGGAATCGCACACCTTATAAGCCCAGTTCTGAGGATGAGTCTTTCCCCACTCGCAGGCGGAGTAAATAATCTCATTGTCAGGATTAATGTTAGATAATTCCTTAAGGAGTCTTGCGTAGGAATTAAGAGTATTCTCCTGTCTTCTGTGGTTCATAAGACGGATCGTGTTTTCACCCTTCTTAAGCTTTATCCTTAAGGGCTCACTCCAGGTAAAGGGTAAAAGCTCCTTCTCCTCTTCGCCTTCCTCCTTTTTAAGGGCAGGTATCATATCCTTATTAAGAAAATCATCAAAGATAAGCTCGTCATTTACAGCAATCTGAAGCCAGTTGCCAACACCCTCTCTGGCGCCTGCCTGATACTCAACCTCTATCTCATACTCTGCCATCTCATCAGCTGCGGATACATGGAAAATAAGCTCGCTACTCCTAATTCCAACTGGTGATGACTCAGGACCTGTGCCATCAAAGGTTCCAAGGCCTGTTATATGATCATCCTCTATGCTTGCACGACTTCCTGTGAGCTCTGCCTCCACAGCGGGAAGTATACACTCTGTATCGCTATTATCCGCTTTATCTACCAGCTTAATAGCTCTTATATTTGGTGCAAAGGTATAAGCAGCATTTTCAGGATTGGAAAATGTCGCATTGTCGAAGGGATAGTAGCAGTTATCCACCTTCAAGAAATCTACTCCCCACTCTATATAGCTCTTGGCATCCTCCTTCTCATGACCGCAGGTTCCTACCGCAGCTCCTGCGCAGAGGTTGGTTCCTATGTCATTGTACATTCCGAACTTAAGTCCCTTATCGTGAATGTAATCAGACAGAGCCTTAAAGCCTGAAGGGAATTTATTCTCCTCATTTGAAAGTCTGCCATCCACTCTCTCAGGCTTGTAGCAACCGTCATCAAGAATCACATATTCATATCCAAGCTTATCAAGACCAAGCTCCGTGATCTTATCCGCCATAACCTTGGTAAGGGCCTCTGTGTTTCCGCTTCCGAAGGCATTCCAGCTGTTCCATCCCATTGCAGGGAGATGATTTTTCTTTTTGTTATATAAAACTTCGCCGTTATCAAAAGCACTAAAACGTCTGTCATTTTCAAGTCTGTCAGGTGTGAGCATAGCTTCCTCCATAATCAATATAATTCGTATCTGCTGTCTGCTGCATAATTTATCCTTATAGCAAGAATTCCGGGAAGAACATTCCCGGAACACTCTTTTTCTCTATTAACTTAGCGTATATTAGTCCAAAACTCTTATCAGAACTTGCCCTTATCTCTTCAATTACTGCGTATTTTAAAACCGTTTACAAAATCTCAGCATGAAAACTCTTCGCCTGCTTTATACTCTCTTACCTTCTGTTCGGGGTACTTAATTTCCACATAATCAACGAATTTTTTAGGATCTTCGCCATTAAAAGCGAACATATCGTAATGCCCTGGAACAGCAAGCCCCGGTTTCAAAACTCCCACAAGATCTGCTGCCTCCTGATAGGTCATATTTCCGATGCAGTTATCGCGGAGCCTTTCTGCATCTCGTCCATTGATTGGAGGAAACATAACATCAAAGGAACCCTTTTCCCTTAATTTCTGATATACACCTTCATAAAGGCAGGTATCACCCATATGACATATCTTAGTATTTTTGTAAGTAATAATATACATAAGGTACGGGTGAAGGCCGTCATCTGAAGCATCAAGGAATTCATGGGCTGCAGGAATAGCTTCTATATGGACATCTCCCTCATCTGCGCTTATCCCCTCATCAACAAATATGATACGCTCTCTGTCTATTCCAAGCTCTCCGGGAAGAGTTTTCTCAAAAAACTTTGGAGCTACAAACTTTGTCTTAGGAAAAAGGCCTGCAATTTTCACCCATGCATCCCTGTCTATATGATCGATGTGGTCATGGGTTCCGAAAATAAGAGATACGTCTCCAAGGTCCTCTATCTTAACGATATTCTCTACCTGTCTTCCGTCCATGTCCGACAAAAACAAGTCTATTCCAAATTTACAGCCTGTTTCCTCATCCCTTACAAGTATTCCCTGTTGTCCTGTTCTCATGAATTTTACAGCCATAGTCTGTCTCCTTTAGTCATGGACTTATTTTTTCTTTTTCTTATCCTTCTTCTGTTTTGCCTGCTTGTTGTCTTTTTTTGCAAAAGACTTATCCTTCTTGGAAGATGCCTTCTTGCCCTGCTTCTTGGCAACACTGTAACCGAACTTTCCGACCTTTTTGCCAAGCTTAAAATACTCTCCATGGGAGTATGCGATAAGATCAGCTCCGTTTAAGTCAAAGCGTCCCTTTTCATCAAGATACTTATCATCCACGGTAACGCACACAACCTCTGCCACAAACATGACATGACTGCCCAGCTCCAGCGCCTCTTTAACCTTGCACTCGATATTAACAGGGCTCTCGGCTATTCCGGGTGCAGTTATCTTCTGGGATTCCTGAGGCGTAAGTCTCATCTCCTTAAACTTGTCAAAATCACGGCCTGAACGCACGCCGCACCAGTCCGTAGCTCTTGCCAGCTCGCTGCTTGTGAGGTTAACCACAAACTCTCCCGTATCCTTGATGATGCTGTAGGAATATCTG
This sequence comes from Butyrivibrio sp. FC2001, assembly GCF_000424125.1. NCBI lineage: Bacteria > Bacillati > Bacillota > Clostridia > Lachnospirales > Lachnospiraceae > Butyrivibrio > Butyrivibrio sp. FC2001. The sequence continues at coordinate 131,039 of NZ_AUJH01000003.1, read as the reverse complement.
TCCTTTCTCACTGAAATGGAGAGCATAGCAGGTGAACTGCAAACATTCCCTGCCCACGCCACAGTTATGATATTCGGGGTCTCGCCCTTTCTTCCGCAGCTCACCATTACTGCAGGTATCGGATATAACATATTTCCCGGCTGCCAAACTTCTTTTGCCATATTAGTTTTCCTCTCTTATCTTTCCATTCTCGATATAGAGCCTGCCGGTTGCGATCCTGTCCACAAACATCTTGTCATGAGATGTGAAAAGAAGCGTTCCTTCATACTCAATCAGGAGCTTCTCAAGAGCCTCAACTGATGGAATATCCAGATAATTTGTAGGTTCATCCAGAATAAGCAGGTTTATATCAGATACGAACAGCATCGCAAAGGACAGCTTCATCCTTTCACCACCCGATAACTGGGATGCCTTCTTGTTCATATCCTTTTCCGTAAGTAGTAATCTGGATAATATTATACGTGATAAGCTCTCGGTCTGTATACTGACACGCCTTATGTTTTCAATAACCGTGCTGTCATAATCTATCTGCGACATATTCTGTCTTGCATATCCGATCTTTGCACCGGGTACAACATACACCCTTTCTCTCTTGCTGATAAGCTCAAGAAGCGTCGTTTTCCCTGCACCGTTACTGCCAAGGATGGCAACCTTGCTTCCGTTCTTTATCATGAAGTCCGCATCATCAAGGATAACCTTGTCATCATACGAAAATGACACATGCTCTCCTCTTATGACAATCGGGTTTCTCGGAGGATTTGTCAGTCTGAAATCAGGTCTTGCCGTGGGCTCCTCCTTTGGCTTTTCCTTAACCTCCATGTGCTCTATTCGCTTAAGGACATTGGCAGCGCTTTTCTCCATGTTTTTAGCCTTGTCCTCCGGCTTTCTGTTTCCGCAAAGAGCTCTCGCCTTGGCTTCACTGGAAGAGATATTTCTTGGCTTTTTCTCCACCTTCTTGGCCTTGGCTTTTTTCTGGGTATATACACCCTGAAGTCTTTTCTTTTCAGCCTGATAATTCTCGTATTCAGAGAGCTTTGTCTTAAACTGCTCATCCTTTTGTACTACATAGTCGTCGTAGTTACCGTTATAGCTTGTGAGCTCTCCAAAGGATATCTCAACTATCCTGTCACAGAGCTCGTTAAGAACCGATCTGTCATGACTTATGATGACCATGGTCTCAATCTCACCAAGCCTCTTTTTTAATAATTCCACTCCCTCATAATCAAGGTTTGAAGTAGGTTCATCCAAGAACGCAACCGCCTGCGGGCTGGAGAAAAGCTGTGCAATCCTTATTCTGGTATTTTCTCCGCCGCTGACATTTTCCTGCCAGAGCTGATCCTGAACTCCCATTTTTCCGGCTTCCTCGTAGTCGGTATCATAGGCAGCGCCCATGTATGTATTATCCAGATCGTCTCCGGAAGGGTCCGCGCTTCCGCTATTACCTGCTATCCCAAGACCGAACTGCTCAAAGTAAAAGGGCTCACACTCTCTTGTCACCGTGCCCTTTGATGGGGATATCTCGCCAGCAAGGATTTTGAGCAACGTGCTTTTTCCTGCTCCGTTTACCCCCACCAGACCGATCTTTTCACCTTCGTATAAATAAAACCTGTCAAAATTAAGGACTGTCTGCTCACCATAGGAGTGGACTATATTCTCTGCTTTTATAAGTATTCGTCCGGACATAGTACCTCCTTTCAAAAATTCAAATTACATACTTCTGTTATAGATTGGCTTAACATGCTTTCCGTTAAAGCCCACAAATACAATAGCTGCACCTACGCTCACAAGCTCAAACAGGAGCAGTACCGCTCTCTGGTCCATATAGACCGTAAGCACTCCTGCAAAAAACTGTGAAATCAGGGCACCTGATGTGCTAAGCACCTGAAAGGCACCGTTGAATCTTCCCTTGGTCTCATCTGGTACATAGCTCTGTGTAGATGAAATTCTTATGGTATAGCTGGTAACTCCACCGATTCCGACTATAAATCCCATAAGCATCGCTACATTAACAGGTACATAGAGATAAAGTCCCTCGAAGACACCTATGATTACGTACACCATAAGGGCGATATAAAACTTAAGCTGCTCAGGTATCTTTCTCCTGTAGTGGTACATGCCTCCAATGCCTCTTCCGATAACTGCCATGCCGAAAATGCACTGGAATAAATACTCACCGTTTTTATAGTTGCTCTTAAGGTACGGGAGGCATATAACCTCTGCTGCTCCGCCGGCCATAGCGCTAAATAAAAAGTAGACAGCAATGACCATAAGTCCTTTTTCTGAAAACAGATACAGGAAGCCTTCTTTTATATCAAAAAGAACTCTCTCCACACGTTTCATATCCTGTGTGTCCAGTCTCTGACTCTGTTTTTCTATATAGCTCTCCTCTGCCTTTATATTGACCTCCAGGCATGCAGCTACAAAGAAGCTCACACCATTTACGAGAAGCATCGGCCAAAGTCCCATAAGGTTATATAAAACCGTTGCAAGTGGAACCATGAAATTAGACAGAGTCTCAAGGGTACTCGCAATCGAATATGCCTTTGAGAAATTCCCCTCTGTAATAAGGAGTGGATAAAAGCTGTCATAAGCCACCATGTATATGCTGTTTATTGATCCTATCACCAGACTAAACAGTGCAAAGATAGGGAAGCTGAACCATCCGCTCCAAAGAAGCATGCCCATGGTCAGATATATGGCTCCGCTGGCAAAATCCAGTGTATAGATCATCTTTTTTCTTGAAAATCTGTCAAGAACAGCTCCTGAAATAATAGGTACTATAAGCTGCGGAACAGTGTATGTCATAAGGTACAGTGCATACATAAAGGTTGAGCCCGTATAATCAAGCACCATCAGGCTCATTGCAAAGCCTGCCAGACTGTTTCCAAACATTGAGACAACACTGCCAATTGTAATTATCGTAAAATCCCTCGTCCAAAGAGGGTTATTATTCTTCGTTTCCATTCCGGTAAACCTCCGTTAAGTCGTTTCTACTAAGCTTTATTAATCATTTATATCCAATCGAGTAGGCTGACTCCTACTCGATTTCGCACACGAACATTCCGCACTTCGTGCTCCATGTTCTTACAACCGGCAAATGAATTTGTATGCAAGCATCCATTCGCTTGCCGGTCTTGTGCAACAAAAAAATCCGCCTGCATTACGCAGACGGATCTGTAATCTTAATCATAATAAAATCCCCCTATATGCATAGATAGGGACTTACCAAATAATATATAAATTGGTTCTATGAAAAGATATCTACAAGATAAAATGATCCACCATTAAAAAAGTCATCAAAAGGTGACCTTCTCAACAATCTGCGTAATGCAAAATTTTTTATGAATCAATTTACCTGTTCAACATCTCCTCATACCTCCAATAGTTTTCTAAGCGCTATATATAATATAAGCACCTCAAAATTGCATTGTCAACAGTTTCCCGTTAAGCTTTCTTTTTGGCAACAATCAGAAATCTGTGGATAGTACCTTCAACCTTACCATTCTTATCGATTTCTTCCTGCATCTTGAGAAGCTTATCAAAGCACTTATCAACTGAAAATCCCGGGAACTCCCACTCAATGATGTGAGCGAACCACACGAAAGCTCCGACATCGAAAAATCTGATTGGTCTGTATACTTCATCAGCTTCAAGAATCTCAAAGCCAGCCTCCTCAAACTGCTTCTTTCGAATCTCCAGGCAGTTGTCAGGGAAGGGCTCCTCTACCTCAGGAAGCACCATCTTCACAAGGTCTCTGTCGTTCTTTGATCCAACCTGCTGGGTAACAAAAATTCCGCCACTCTTCAGCACTCTTTGTGCCTCCCTGGGATCAAAGTCACCATGTCTGTTTATATAAATATCAAAAGTGCCATCATCAAACGGAATATTTGACGCATCATCGCAGGCCCTGAAATCAATTCCAAGGGGAAGAAGTGTTTCCTTACAGAGCTCAACGTTCGGCGGATAGCCTTCCGTTGCTGCTGTATTCTTATGGGGGTGTCCCAGTGAAAGAAGGAACTCACCACCGCCTGTGTCAAAGTCCAGAAGCTTCATATCCGGAGTTCTGTACCTGTTTATGATCTCCTCATAACTCCAGGGAAGATCATCCTGCTCTGTGTATCGTCCATCGATGTGAGAAAAATCCCATCCCTTTATATGCGCGATGCTCTCTTCCTCAAGCCACTTTTTTCTTAATGTTTCAATTCTTTCTGTATTCATAACTGCTCCTTTTTCAAACAATGTTTTTAGTAAATTAGTTTATTCGTCGCATCCATTATCTGACCGGTGCAGCCTCTGGCAGCTTTACAAAAATATTAACCTCGATACAACCGCTGTCAGCTTTATAGCTGCACCGAGTAGTTATCTCGTGTTCTCATAAAACTCCTTTTCATTTCTGTGTTTTTGAAATATCAGAATTTAGTGTACGACTATTTGTACACTTTTTCAACCCTCTGAATGATCTCCTTATAAATTGCATTGTAAATTCTCGCATTTTTATCTTAGAATAATCTTATGAAAAAAGTACCGGGTATGCTCTTTTTCATCGCCCGGTTGGGAAGGGAATCTTTTATTGGGGAAAATTATGTCAGAAAAAATAAGTCTTTTATTTCCAGATCAGAATTTAGAATACAAAAAATTGAGCGAGGTAACTCTTCATGACATAGGTATGGACAATATCGTTACTAAGCTGTCCATCCAGCCTGCGGAGCAGACCTATATTTACAATGTTATGAGCATGATGACAGACTCTCCTGAGAACGCAAAATACAGGAGCGAGATATTCGATGACCTCATGAAAAATCGAGATATGCGAAACAAAATCGTTGCGCTTTTTGACAGGATAAATTTCCTTCGCGATTATGGAAGTCACAAGCATGATCACGACCACGAGCTCGGCGTCTGGGATCTCGTTCACAGACTTGAAGAAATAGGTGACTATATTCAGTCCCTTGATGCCATCTATGAGTGCCTGTCAACCGCAGACATTCACTCCGATGGACTGCTTGCCCTCAAGGACTATGTCAAAAAACTCTACACCGATAATGGCTATGAGGGTCTGAAGAAGGATATCAGTCTCCTTAGGGCAGACACTCAGAATCTAAGGAGTATCACCCTTGGCGTAAACTTAAATGAGCGCTTTGAGGTAAGCGGAATCGGCGTTATATCTCTTAATAATAAGCCTTTTACCAAGTCACATATCGTAAGCCATTTTGTGGATAAGGTTACAAGAAAAGACATTATCCAGGATGGAAACGACTGGAGGGAGGATTATAAATACGACGAATTCACGCTAAAAAGGGCCACAAATGACAACATGATCATTCCCTTTGCTGCCTTTAGCCCCATGGCTCTCATGACTATGAAATATGTGTCAGAGTCTGATAATCATACCAGGAGCCTTCCCAGGCACATGGATGATGTGACCGAAAGAATGCTAAGCAGTACCGTTAAGCACCTTCGTGATGTTCTGGGAAAATACACAACCCTCACAATCACCAACATCACTGACCTCATGCCGGAATTCATCTACTACATCAGATGGGCTGAATATATTGAAAAGATGCAAGCAAAGGGCTTTAAATTCTGCAAGCCTACTGTCATCATGCCCTCCGAAGGTAGCGAAAAATCCATGAACGCTATCGGAATCTACAACATGAAGCTTGTAGATGCTAATCTTCTTGAAGAGGAACCGATTGTCACAAATGATATCGACTTTTCAGATGAGCACTGCCTGTATATGCTCACAGGTGCCAACCGAGGCGGTAAGACCACTATAACCCAGGCTGTGGGCCAGCTTTTCTTCATGGCTCAGGGTGGTATCTATGTTCCGGGATTTAGCTTCGAATACACTCCTGTTGATGCCATTTATACTCATTTCCCAGCTGATGAGGATCAGACTCTGGACCTTGGAAGACTTGGCGAAGAGTGCAAAAGATTCCGCACCATATTTACTGATGCAACCAAAAACAGCCTCCTACTTCTCAATGAAACCTTTTCAACCACCTCTTTTGAGGAGGGATATTTCATTGCAAGAGACTGTTCAAAAGCAATACTTGAAAAGGGCTGCCGAACCATTTACAACACCCACATGCACAAGCTTGCCTACGATATTGATGAACTAAACGATAACAACCTTCCCTATAAGGCTGCTTCGCTTATCGTTGCTTCAGATAACGGCGTTCGTTCCTACAAGATAAGACTTGCTCCGCCTGTAGGGCTTTCCTACGCTGCTGATATAGCAAAAAAATATGGCGTTACCTATGAGCTGTTAACTCAATGATAACGCCAGTTTATATATCATTATATTCGTGTTCTATCACGTAATGGCTTATGCAAAGTAGCTCCAAAGGCCATAGCCTGCAAGGAACACCAGTATAGCAGGAAGCACGATCTTGAAGTACCACTTAAGGGCTGTGCTCATCTTTATACCCACGCCGCTGTTAACTTCTTCGATGTAATTATCGAAGCCCCAACCATATTTACTGGTGCAGAACAGACAGCATATAAGGGAACCGATTGGAAGGAGAAGATTACTAACTATGAAATCCTCCAGGTCCATTATGCAGTTGCCCTGCTTAAGCGGCTGAAAATCACTCCATACGTTAAATCCAAACGCGCAGGGGATCGATCCCAGTGTAATGACAAGTCCAGCAAAGGCTGCTGCCTTTCTCCTGTCATAGCCGAAAAGATCGATTGAAAAGCTTACATCATTTTCAAATACACCGATCATTGTGGACAGTGCTGCAAAATACATGAAGAGGAAGAAGAGACTTCCAATTATTCTTCCGCCCGGCATTGCTGCAAAAACATTGGGCAAAGTAAGGAAAATAAGACTCGGTCCTTTGTCCGGAGCTACGCCATAAGCAAAGCATGCAGGAATCGTGATAAGTCCTGCAACTATAGCAACAAAGGTATCAAGTCCTGCAACAAGCAGGGCTTCTCCCACAAGACTTCTGTCCTTTTTAATATAACTTCCGAATATCTCCATTCCACCGATACCAAGACTTAGTGTAAAAAAGCTCTGGTTCAGTGCTCCGTAAAGAACATTTCCCACACCGACCTTTTTTACATTCTCGATATTAGGCATAAGATAAAACTTCACTCCCTCTGCAGCCTTCGGCAGTGTAAGGGATTTTATTCCAAGTCCGATCATGATAATGATAAGTAAGATCATCATGATTTTCGTTATCTTCTCCACGCCTTCCTGAAGTCCCATAGATGTTACAAAGACTGTGATAAGCATGGTAATAAACATGAAAAGTATCAGTATTTTAGGACTTCCCATCATTTCCTGGTAAATCCTCTCTATGCTCTCAGGACTCTGTCCCTGAAAAGCCCCCATTAAAGATAATACAAAATACCTCAGTATCCAACCGGAAACCACTGAATAAAACATAAGCAGAATATAGTTACCGGCTATAGCAAAATATCCGTAAATATGCCACTTACTATTCTTTGGTTCAAGCTTTTTGAATGCCGGAAGAACGCTTAGTCTGCTCGCTCTTCCTACCGCATACTCCATCGTCAGTATCGGCACCCCTAATATCAGCAAAAACAGCACATATACAAGGACAAATAATCCTCCGCCGTTTTCACCTACCATATACGGGAAGCGCCACACATTACCGATTCCTATAGCGCAGCCTGCAGACAGCAGAATAAAGCCAAGCCTGCTCCCAATTGATTCTCGTTCCTTCATACTATTTCCCTAAAAATACCTCCTTGTAGCCTAGAAGCCTTATTGTACTTCATTCCATACTTTTTAGCAATTATCTGTTTTCGTCACATAAAAGGAGTCATCCGCTTTTATCAGATGACTCCATTTTATTCGTTATTCAATTAAAAATACTTCAGCTATACACCGACATATTTAATCATCGATTTCGTATTCAAGTATTTTTCCGGTATTGATATCGATGTCATACTCATACTTATTGACTCCAACATAGAAATCAACTTCATATTTTTCCACACCATCATCAATATCCTTCTCTAACTTTATTACATCAACCTCATCCTTTGTGTATCCCGAATGCTCGAGTGCTACTTCCAAGGCCTGATCTGATGTTAATGGTCCCTTTGGGGATTCTTCTTTGGCATAGCCTGCAAAAGCAGTTACTGATGTAGTCATGATTATTGCTGCGGCTAAAGCCATTGTCATTCTTAATCTATTCCTCATAAGCGTTACTCCCTGATTTTAGTGCATGGCATGTTACAGTGTTACTTTTGTCAAATAATACTACTGCCATAATCACAAACAAATATAATATATCCACAAAATAGCAGCTACTTGATTGTCACTTTTCAACAAGGCTCTCTTTGCTTCAAAAGGGTTTTCTATAACTAAAAAAATACAAAATGCCCTTAAAATGAACATTTTGTATTTTTAATAATTGTTATGCTGAATATTTTTATATCTTTGTTCCGTGTAAATTCCTGAATAACTGCTTATTAAAAAACAATTAAATTCCGAATAAACGCCAAGTAATGACGTTAACACTTATTAGTCCTTATTATAATCCGGCTTTTTCAAGGAATGTATCCACATATTCCATGTAGCCTTCAGGATCATCGATTACGCCTTCGATATGAGCACTGTTTACATAAGCGATGCTCTTTTCTGAGCTTCCTACATTTTCATATACTTCTTCTACCTTCTCAGGAAGGCAAACCTCATCCTTTTCAGAAACAAAGATAAGTGTCGGAAGCTGATCATTTGCTACAACCTTGATTGTATCGCCTTCATCCCAGTTAACGTGGTAGAAAAGCTTTGAGTAAAGCTTACCAGTGTTAATAAAGTATGATGTTGAAGCTGAATCCATATCCTCCGGATTATCTGCAATGACGCTTCTGATCATGTACTCCATTCCGGGAACAGGGCTGTCACATATTACTGCATCTGCTGCCTCTACTGCTCCGGGAGTTACGTTTGATGCATAAACTGCAGTCACCTGACCGCCCATGGACTGGCCATGAACTATTACCTCTGAGTCCCCAAGCTCCTCCCTTGCATACTTTACAAGTGCCTTTACGTCACGCGCCTCATGAATTCCGAAAGTAACCTTATCATCAGGATTTACTCCGTGACCTCTGTCATCAAAGGCAATTACGTCATAGCCTCTCTCGATATACTGCTGTGCCAGAGGATATGTAGCTACTCTGTCACCACCTGCACCGTGTACAAGTACTACGCATTTATCACTATCCATATCAAAATATGTTCCGGGAACAACATTTCCATCCTCTGCTGTCACCGCAATATCTTCGCCTGTATACTTAGCATTAAAGCCCTCAAGATCAAATCCATAGGTTGCAAGCTGCTTAACTGAATTACCCTGTGTGTCATTGTTTTTATTCTGGTAAAACACACCGTCGCAAACAAGCTTTGCCATTCCGACAGAACCAACTACAAACAGTACTGCCACAACCCCCACAATAATTTTCCCAACCTTAACAATTGTCCTCTTCTTCATTTGTGTACTCCCTTTTTATTATATTTAACGGTAAAGCACAAATGCCCCAATTATTAACACCTATGCTCATACCTGTTCCCCCTCAAAAATTAACTATCAAGAACCTTCCTGCCATAAGAGCAGGAAGCCTCGATATTCATGCACTTCTTCTCAGCCGCTTCAAGAACCTTATACACCAGTCGCTTTGCTATGCCCTTCCCCTGATAATCAGAAGAAACTCCGGTGTGATAGATATTCCATACATCCTCGTTAGCCTCGAAATTGCATTCTCCGATTTCTTTATCCCCATCAAAAGCTACGCTGCGGCCACCCTCTTCATCCATGACCACATCGATTTCATGTCTGTATATGCAGCTAAGCGCACCTGACGGACATTCTGATATTGCCTGCCATATCTCCTTGCTCTCGGCATGTCTTAAGTCAATCCAGGGCTTCTTACCCGGATTGAAGGTTCCGGGACTGCCATGAACGCACCTTTTTGCATGAAAACACTTATCAGAGTTCCAAAAGACTACTAAATCATCATTTTCATAAAGTCTGTGCATGCCATCCCTCTTTCTTAAGCCAGTCAGCAATAACATTACTATTTTACACTATTTCTAACTAAATATGGCAGATGAGTTTTGCCCATCTACCATTTTATGTTATCCTTTATGCTCTTTGTCTGTAATCAGGGATGCCCACTATTTTAGCAGCCTCCGTAAAATATTTCTCCTCTATGAAAGGCCAGCTCACGGGCTCTCCCGTTTCCTCCTCCTGAAGACTTGCTGCCTTTTGCAAAAAGTCCACAGTATAGTCATAGCGCGGACCCATTCTTTCTTCCGATGGCTGTAAATTCCCCGGGAAGTGTTTCATCCTCCCATGAAGGGTGCTCGTCAAAGCGTTCAAGCGTAAATCCCGCGCCAATGATACCGTTTATGATCTCACTTATCGTATACTTTCTGTACTTACACTTTGGTATCTGCCTGCGAATCTCCTCATCATAGAACCTCGCATGAGCCATCTCACCATCAAATATCTCTGTGGAAAAATAACTCATTGTGGGCTGCTGAGTTTTCAGGATATCCGAAATCTTTGTGAAGGGGTGGAAATCACTGCAGATAAGCTTTCCTCCTGCCTTCAGCAGAGAGTTCATGATATTCATAAACTCATCTATGTCATGGAAATAGTGAAGGATGCCACCTTCCATGAACACCACATCAAAGTACCCTGCGTACCTGTTCATATCAATCTTGAGAATATCGCAAACCTCAAAATTTATTGAAGTGCCCGCAGCTTCTGCGGTTTCCATAGCGTATCTCTTATTGTCCTTAGAAATATCAAATATTGTGACATCAGCTCCAAGAAGTGCCAGTGGCACTGCCTTTTTCCCGCATGACCCGCAGATATTCGCAACCCTGATTCCTTCGAAAGTGTCAAAATAGCCTGCATGATACTTTAGCATTTTCTTCGGATCAGCTTTGTCCTTTGCTGCTCTTTCCTCCGGAGTACCTGACGTCTTTACCCAAAAATTATACGCATCAAACTCCCAGGCTTTTTTGTGTTGTAAGCTGTAATCCTCCATACAAAACTCCTCCTTCTCTTTTCATAGTCCCCTCACCTTTTCAAATTTTAGTCCATTCCGAGCTTTTTTCGTAATTCAGTAAGCGTTGGTGCCTTTGAATCCTTCTCCGAAATCTGATTTAAATCATTTGTATCGATATCTATCGGCCATTTAATCTCAAGTTCAGGATCCAGTGGACAAAGTGCTGTTCCCGGCATTCCCGGAGCCCATTCATTATCAAAGAAGTACAGATACTCAGCATCTTCAAGCGCCTGAAAACCATTGCATACGCCCTGAGGCACAAATACCTGAACTCCGGGTGTGATATGTACAGTCTGAACTGCCCCAAAAGTCTTACTGTCAGGTCTTGTATCCACATAAGCTCCAAAAACTGAACCATACGCCACAGTAACAAGCTTATTCATTGCTTCACCATGGAGTCCTCTAACAGCTCCTTTTTTAGTTCTTGTCAGATTTATCTGCTTCCATCCCTTTACTGTATCAGGAAGTACCTCTGCATAAACACTGCCACGGAATAATTCTCGCACAGTTCCTCTGTCGTCTGTGGCACTTTTTGCACTTATTATTTTCAGTCCTTCTATACTGGAATCCTTAGCATTAAACTGCTCTATATGTGCACTCATTTTTTCTCCAATCTATATCTCTATATTCTTTTACAAACTCAAATAAATAGCCCTAGAGCCCGCTATTAAAACGGTTTCTAGGGCTTATAATATCACTCTAACTCAATTGTTCCCGGCGGTTTACTGGTCAGGTCATACATTACTCTGTTGACGCCCTTAACCTCGTTGATGATCCTGTTCATTACTGTCTGCAGGATATCCCAGGGAATATTGGTTGCGTCTGCGGTCATGAAGTCTGAAGTATTAACTGCTCGGAGTGCTACTGCGTAGTCATAGGTTCTAAAGTCACCCATAACACCAACGGAACGCATATTTGTCAGCGCTGCGAAATACTGCGCAGGAAGCCATTCAGGATTAACACCGTGCTCATCCTTGTAAGCGGTTGCTGCCTTACCGATCTCCTCGCGGTAGATTGCGTCAGCATCCTGAACGATTCTAACCTTCTCAGCTGTAACCTCACCGATGATACGGATTCCAAGGCCAGGGCCAGGGAAAGGCTGTCTGAATACAAGGTGCTCCGGAATACCAAGCTCAAGTCCTGATGCTCTTACTTCATCCTTAAAGAGCATGCGGAGAGGCTCAATAATCTCTTTAAAATCAACATAGTCGGGAAGTCCTCCTACGTTGTGATGAGACTTGATAACGGCACTTTCGCCAATACCACTCTCAACAACATCGGGATAAATAGTTCCCTGTACAAGGAAATCAACGGCTCCGATCTTCTTAGCCTCTTCCTCGAATACACGGATGAACATCTCACCGATGATCTTTCTCTTTTTCTCAGGCTCCTCAACACCCTTAAGTGCCTCATAGAATCTGTCCTGAGCATTAACTCTTATAAAGTTAAGGTCGTATGCACCGTTGGGTCCAAATACTGCCTCAACCTCATCGCCTTCATTCTTACGAAGAAGACCGTGATCTACAAATACGCATGTAAGCTGCTTACCGATAGCCTTACTCATAAGTACGGCTGCAACGGATGAATCAACACCGCCTGAAAGAGCACAGAGTGCACGGCCGTTTCCAACCTTCTCTCTGATCTCTGCGATGCTTCTCTCAACAAAGTCAGCCATCTTCCAGTCGCCAGCGCATCCGCAAACATTCATTACAAAGTTCTTAAGCATCTGTGTTCCGCACTCGGTGTGCATAACCTCAGGATGGAACTGAACTGCATAAATCTTTCTGTCAGCATTCTCCATAGCTGCCACAGGGCAGTTAGAAGTGGTCGCCGTAATCTTAAAGCCTTCCGGCGCCTTAGCTATATAGTCAGTATGGCTCATCCATGTTGTAACAACGGACTTACAATCTGCAAAAAGCTCTGAAGAAGTATCAAGATTTGTCTCTGTCTTACCATATTCGCTGACAGGAGCCGTTTTTACTTCTCCGCCATTTAAGAATGCAGTAAGCTGTGCGCCGTAGCAGATTCCCATTACAGGAACGCCAAGCTCGTAGAGCTCTTTTTCACACAAAACGGCATTCTCACCGTAAACACTGTTAGGTCCACCCGTCAAAATGATTCCCTTGGGATTCATCTCACGAAGCTTATCAAGTCCTATATTGTAAGGGTGAATCTCACAATATACATTGCACTCGCGGACTCTTCTTGCGATCAGCTGCTTATACTGCCCGCCAAAGTCCAGAACTACAACCATTTCTCTCGCCATATTGTCCTCTTTCTTATCTTTTTGTCTCTGATGAATCACACTCTTATTCTGAACACATTGTTCAAAAAGCGTCATTCATCCTACCACTTAAAATAACATAAATGTTAGATAACAAAATTGCAAGCCAAAACTCTCAATTTAAAACAGTTAAACCAAACCGTTGAGTTCCTGATACAGCCTCTTGGCATAGCTGTCAGTCATGCCGCAGACATAATCCGTAACAAGAAGGAGCCTGAGGTAAAGCTTCTCCTCTTCGCTTTTTCCCTGTGAATAAATATGGTAAATCTTCTTATAGTTCTCAGATACAAAAGAAATCATCCTTGAATCTATGGGACGAAGCTTAACGTCTGTATCATAATAAACTGCAGCAGGTACCAGTCTGTCCAGAAGGTATGTAAGTATCCTGTCTGCGCTGACCTCTATCTTCACGATGGGCTCTGAAGTAAAGGTGTATTTAATCGCAATTTCTCCAAGCGCATCAACTATATGCTTTCCTTCTGTTCCTTCCAGAAGCTCCTGACCAAAGGAGCCATCCATAATCTCGTTATAATGATTTACAAAGCTTTCTGTGGCAAGATATATAAGCTTGCCCTGAACCGCCACGATCCAGTTTTGAACAGCATATTCACCGGGATCACTTACGCCATGCTCAATACCCTTGCCATATCTGTACTTTAAGCTTTCAATAAGGGACCTGTACTCCGGATCAGACTGGTCCTCATGGCGTCTTAGCTCAAGCTCTCTTACAAGCATATCGAAGCTGATACGTCCCTTTTTATAAGAATCCTCTATATCAGCTGTCCTGTAGGCTATATCATCTGCAGCCTCCAGAATATATGTCAGAGGATGGCGTCTACCGTTAAGCCCGCAGGAGTCCTCGATATCTCTGAAAAGCTCGCGGTCCGCATAATAATATCCCATCTTGTGACAGCATACATCAGGGCTGTTCTTATCCACATCCAATGAAGAAACAGGATACTTGATAATCGTAGCAAGAAGAGCCTTGGTAAGGTTCATTCCATGCTCATCCACAAGATAGTGGAGCTTTGTGACAACTCTAAGGGCCTGGGTATTACCTTCGAAATGATAAAAATCATTTTGCATCTGCGGATTTAAAATATCCGTCAGCTTTCTTTTTTCTCCATTTTCAGACTCATACTCAAGTTCCGGAAGATGCTCCTTAAACCACTCTCTTATAGCTGTCTCTCCAAAATGTCCGAAGGGAGGATTACCGATATCATGAAGAAGGCCTGCACACTGTAAAATGTCGCAGACATCCTGCTGATATGTCGGATCAAATGACTCGTCCTTAATATCAGTAACTATTTTTCTGGCTATGTTTTGTCCAAGTGATTTACAAAAGGAGGAAACCTCCAGAGAATGGGTCAGTCTTGTCCTTACAAAGTCAGACTGATCCAGTGGAAATACCTGTGTTTTATCCTGAAGTCTTCTAAAGGAAGCACTTCCGATTATTCTATGATAGTCCTTTTCAAATTCACTGCGGAGATCCTGAGAGCCCTCACGTTTCTTTATAGGGCGGATTCGATCTCCGCACAGTAGTCTATTCCATTCCAATTGTTAGTCCTCATCCCACAAATCTGCGAATTGTAAGTATTGTTCTGTATGTGGCATTTTCATATTTGATACCTGTCTTTGCGGTACTTGCATGCACTATCCTGCCACCACCAAGGTAAATCGCCACATGTCCTCCATAGTAGATAACATCACCCGGGCTTGCATTCTGGTAGGAAACCTCTCTGCCGTATGTAGCCTGTGAGTATGATGATCTTGGCACAGATATACCAAACTGCTTGTAAACCGCGTAAACAAATCCCGAACAATCAGCACCGTTTGTAAGGCTTGTACCTCCTGCCACATAGGGATTACCCACAAACTGACATGCGTAGTTGGCGATGTTCTGACCGGTAGCTGATCCTGTAGCTGCAGGAACTGCCTTTGGCTGACTGGATGCCGGTTCAGTAGGCACCTTGGCCGTATCCGTATTATCCTCGGTATTCTGGTTATTTGAAGCAAGCTGCTCCTTCTCCTTAGCCTTCTTAGCAGCTTCCTCTTCTTCCTTCTTCTTTTTAGCTTCAGCCGCTTCCTTTGCAGTGGCCTCATCAGCAGCCTTCTTTGCTTTTTTTACCTCGGATTCCTTGGCATCGATCTTAGCCTGAAGATCACGTATCTGAGCTGTCTGCTGCTGGAGCTGGGCTGAATAAACTGCCGCATCCTGCCTTGCCTTAGCAAGCTGTACATCGAAGTTAGCATACTGCTTCTTATAGGTATCAATTACCTGCTCAACATGAGCCTGCTCTTCCTTCAGCTCATACTGTGAGGTCTCAAGCTCGGATTTAGCTTCCTCAAGCTCAATTCCGTACTGCTCTGCTGCGTTCTTAGCCTCAATGAAATCAGACAGCTTCTTTCTGTCATAATCATACAGCTCCTCAACATATCCGGCCTTATTCAGCATATCGCCGACACTTTCAGCACGAAGAAGCAGTTCTGCGTATGAAACCTCTCCCTTTTCATACATGAACTTAACTCTCTTCTTCATCGCATCATAGAGAGTCTCCTCCTGAAGCTTGGCTTCATCATACTCCTGCTGGGTCTTCTCTATTCTGACCTGAGTATCATCAATATCTGCCTGTATCAGATCTATACTTGTAAGAAGGCCTACCAACTCCTCATTAGCTGCATCAATACCTTCCTGGAGCTCAGCCTGCTCACCCTCAATATTACTGATATTCTGATTGGCATTGTTGAGTCCGCTCTGGCTCTCCTTTTTTTGTGACTCAATGGCATTTTGCTGTTTCTCGAGATCCTTCTGCTGCTTCTCAAGCTCTTTTTGCTGCTTTTTAAGCTCTTCACTTGTTGAAGCCAGCGCAGGAGCACCCGTAACTGTCAGCATTGCCACTGCCAGCACTCCGCAAATACCTCTATTTAAAATGTTTCTAGAAAATCTTTTCATTGAATCCCCATTTGAAAATAAAACAAAACTTTTTTTACACTCTAATTATACCATGATTCGGCATAACAAAAATAAAGCTGCTGTACATTTTCTGTATAAGAAAATATACAACAGCCCAAATAATTCAAAATACTCTATTATAGCTCGCAGTTACCAACTGTACGAGGGAATGACTCAACGTCACGGATGTTGCCCATACCTGTGAGGTACATTACGCAGCGCTCAAATCCAAGACCGAAGCCTGCGTGGCGAACTGAACCATAACGGCGAAGATCAAGGTAGAACTGATAATCTTCCTTCTTAAGTCCAAGCTCATCCATTCTCTTCTCAAGAGTCTCAAGATCATCCTCTCTCTGGCTTCCACCAACGATCTCACCAATTCCGGGAACAAGACAGTCAGCAGCTGCTACAGTCTTGCCGTCCTCATTAAGCTTCATGTAGAAGGCCTTGATTTCCTTCGGATAATCAGTTACGAATACAGGCTTTTTGAAGATCTCCTCTGTGAGGTATCTCTCATGCTCAGTCTGAAGGTCGCAGCCCCAGTCTACCTTGTAATCAAACTTGTCATTGTGCTTCTTAAGAATCTCAACTGCCTCTGTATATGTAATTCTGCCAAAGTCACTGTTTGCAACATTCTTAAGTCTGTCGATAAGTCCCTTATCTACAAATGTGTTAAAGAACTCCATCTCAGCAGGTGCATTCTCAAGTACATAGTTGATAACATACTTAAGCATTGCCTCTGCGCAGTCACAGTCGTCCTTAAGATCTGCGAAGCACATCTCAGGCTCGATCATCCAGAACTCAGCTGCGTGACGTGTTGTGTTTGAATTCTCAGCACGGAATGTAGGTCCAAATGTGTAAACATTCTTGAAAGCGAATGCATAGGTCTCAACATTGAGCTGTCCTGAAACAGTAAGGTTAACCGGCTTTCCGAAGAAGTCCTTTGAATAATCAACCTCTCCGTCCTCTGTCTTGGGAACATTGTTAAGATCCAGGGTTGTTACCTGAAACATCTCGCCTGCACCCTCACAGTCACTACCTGTGATAAGAGGTGTGTGAACATATACGAATCCTCTCTCCTGGAAGAATGAGTGGATAGCATATGCTGCAAGTGAACGAACTCTGAAAACAGCCTCAAATGTGTTTGTTCTTGCACGAAGATGAGGAAGTGTTCTCAAATACTCAAGTGTGTGACGCTTAGGCTGAATAGGATAATCAGGAGTTGAAGGTCCCTCAATCTCAATGCCTGTTGCCTGCATCTCAAAGGGCTGCTTTGCATCAGGAGTCATTACAATCTTACCTGTAGCAATGATAGCTGCTCCTACATTGAGCTTGCTTACCTCTGCAAAATTGCCAAGTTCATCAGAATAAACCACCTGAAGGGGTGAGAAATATGTACCATCGTTTAATGAAACGAATCCGATAGTCTTGGAATCACGAATATTACGGATCCATCCTCCAACTGTAACTTCTTTATCTGCGAATTTTTCGGGAGCCTGAAAAAGCTCTCTGATATCTGTCAGTTCCATCTTTTGCCTCCATCCAATAAATCATTTATATGATTATTCAGCAGTATCTGCTGAATCTGCGCTTTCTGCCTCTTCTGTTTCTTCTGTGCTCTCGGTCTCTGTATTCTCTGTGCTCTCAGCTGCCTCTGCATCCTCTGTAGCATCTTCAGCAGGCTCAGTTACGTTTGCATTCTCACCAAGGAACTCGATAACCTTATTTGTAAGAAGATTCTCTTTGATATTCTCAACATCTACTGTCTTCTTGTAATCATCAAGGCTGGCAATTGCCTTACCCTCTTCTGCTGTTGCATTAGCATTTGACATATCAGACTCAAGCTTCTCATTAAGCTCGTCTTCAGTTACATCAATTCCCTCAAGCTTAGCGATAGCACCGAGCATAATGAACTGCTCTGCAAGCTCTACAGACTTATTATCAAGATAATCTGTCTGCTCTCCGGAGAAACCTTCCTGAGCCATCATCATTGAAAGAACCTGATCTGTTGTGTAGCTTGTGCCGTAATTTGCTGAATAATATGAAGCAACAAGGTCAGCCTGCTCTGTGTAAAGGCCCTTGAAACGATCAAGAGTAGCCTGAGGCGGCTGATTAAATGAACAATTAGCTGTTACTGCATCAAGGATCTTGGAATTGATCTCGTTCTTATACTGAGCCTGCTTATCCTCCATAAGTCTGTCCTTAAGATATGTCTTAAGCTCATCTATGGTTGATACATTCTCGATTCCAAGTGATGCTGCGTATGCATCGTCAAGGTCGGGCTTGATTTTGATGCCATTAACTTTTACTGTGAAAATTACATCTACGCCTGCAAGGTCTGTTGAGCTGTAGTTCTCGGGGAATGTAAGATTAAGATCCCTTGTCTCTCCTATAGCTGCGCCGATAAGACCGTCTTCAAAACCATCGATAAATGTATGTGAACCGATTGTAAGGTCATAACCTTCTGCTGTACCACCCTGAAATACTTCTCCGGTGTCAACTCTTTTTCCTGAATAATCAATATTAACTGTGTCGCCTTCCTGTACGGCTCTGTCTGTAACCTCAACAGTTGCCTTCATTGAAGAGCTGATATACTGCATGTACTGTTCAACCTCTTCATCACTTACTTCAGGTGATGCAACCTCTATATTAACTCCCTTATATTCTCCAAGTGTAACGTAATCATCAAGATTAAGATCCTTAAGATATGCTGCGTCCTTATTGTCTGCTGCCTTGGAACATCCGGCAAGCATTCCTGCTGCGACTACCACAGCGGAAACAGCCGCTAAAAATTTTCTCATAAGTATTTACTCCTTAGTGCTTTCTTAGATTAAAATAAACTTTTTTAATACTAGCACAGTTTATACTTATATTAAAGTATTTTTGTTGCCTACGTCTTAATTCAATGTTAAAATGGTCTTTGCGCAGCGATGGGCAAATCGGAATTAATTGTTATTTTTTTAGTTTGGAGGAATGTTTTGAATCCGGTATTAATCGTATTTTTAGTAATTATTGTTGTACTTACAATCGCACTTATAGTGCTCACAATTCTTGGTAAAAGGGCTCAGAAGCGTCAGGAAGAGCAGCAGGCTCAGATGGAGTCCATGAAGCAGAGTGTATCAATGCTCATCATTGACAAGAAGCGCATGAAGATCAATGAAGCAGGTCTTCCCTCTGCAGTATTGGAGAATACTCCCAAGCTTCTTAGACGTTCCAAGCTTCCGATCCTTAAGGTTAAGGTTGGTCCTCAGATCATGAACCTTGTATGTGATGAGAAGATTTTTGATTCTGTTCCTGTTAAAAAGGAAGTTAAGGCTGAGGTCAGCGGAATCTATGTTATCTCAGTAAAGGGAATCAGAGGCGGTAACGCAGCTCCTGAAAAAAAGAAGAAGGGCTTCTGGAAGGACCTTGTTGCTAAGGCTCAGGAGAAGGCAGGCGCTAAGCCGATTAAATAATTTTATATCAGTACATGAAATAAGGACTGTGAGCATTGCCCACAGTCCTTTAATATTACATATATTTAATTATACTCATGCCTCTATTTCACCGGTTTCTACAGGAGCCTGTGTCTGCTGGTTCTTAGCTGCCATATCATCAAATCCCTTCATGACTGCATCATAGGTCTGCTTTGATATATCAGGAAGCTCCTTTCCCCAGGTCTTTGTTGCTTCTTTGAAGCCCTTCTCAAATGCTGAACGCATATTTTCAATCTGATCGGGATCTCCACCTGTTAAAGCATTGGCAAAATCAAGGATACGCTGTGAGGTCTGCTTTACGCCCCAGTAGCCGTCCTCTGAAATCTCTTCCTGTGCCTTTTTCTTAGCTGCCTCATCAATCGTGAAATCGCCTGATGCAAGGAATGACCAGATATCATCAGCTTTTCCTATTGCAACACCCTGCTTACTCATCATCTTGGTTACAATATCCTGGAGCTGATTCTGTCTATCCTCAAGATCACTCTTAAGCATATTGATGACAGCTTCATTTTTTACATAAGTCTTGTTGGTCGACGATGCCGCAACATTATCCGATTTCTCATAAACCGCAGCCTTTTCTGTATCCTTTGCTTCAGCGGTCTTAGCTGTTTTCTCTTCAGCTTTTTCTTCTGTGGCTTTTGCGGTCGCAGTCGGCTCGTAATATGCGGTGGTCTGGTCTAAACCTGTAACTCCGTTTACGCCCATATGAACTCCTTTTCTACGCCAATTGATCTGACGCCGATACGACTGGTATGCCAAGGCATACTTACAGTATTACTCATCTTATTTATCGACTGTTTTCACCTTAACCTTAAGATTTTTATTTGATGTTTTCAATTAAATAATTATAAAATTTCCTATACAGTTCCCCATAATGCCGCCACTTATAAACATTTTATAAACTCCTACAGATTTCCGTTTTCACCTGATTTTATGCTATGATACAAACAGCCATATTAATAATGGAGGATAAAGATTTGTTAAAAAGAAAAGCATACGCAAAAATAAACTTAGGCCTTGATGTCATCGGTAGACGTAAGGACGGTTATCACCTTGTCAGAATGATAATGCAGAGCATTGATCTGTTTGATGAGCTCACCTTCACTGAGCGTGATGATAATAAAATAGTTATAGAAACTGCAGATCCCAGAATCCCCACAGATGAGCACAACCTTATATGGAAAGCCGCTGATCAGCTGAGGACTCATTGCCACGCTGAGGATAAGGGTGTTACCATCCACCTTGATAAGAACATTCCCATGGCTGCCGGCATGGCAGGCGGAAGTACCGACGCTGCAGCAACCTATGTTGCATTAAATGAGCTTTGGAATCTCTCCCTTAGCACTGACGAGCTATGTGCTCTCGCTGTAAAAAAGGGTGCGGACATTCCCTATTGTATTAAAGGTGGCACAGCACTTTCAGAGGGCATCGGCGAAGAGCTCACCAAGCTTAAGGACATGCCTTCCTGTCATATAGTTATCGCAAAGCCTCCGATTGATGTTTCAACTGCATGGGCTTATACAACCCTTGATTCTGCTCCAATCGAGAATCATCCCGACATCGACGGAATGGTAAATGCCATTGAGAATGAGGACCTTACAGGTATCACAGAACGCCTTGGCAATGTTCTTGAGCCCATAACCTCAGGAAGATATACCGTCATAGAGGATATCAGACAGATTCTTCTTTCCAATG
Source organism: Butyrivibrio sp. FC2001 (assembly GCF_000424125.1). Classification (NCBI taxonomy): domain Bacteria; kingdom Bacillati; phylum Bacillota; class Clostridia; order Lachnospirales; family Lachnospiraceae; genus Butyrivibrio; species Butyrivibrio sp. FC2001. The sequence continues at coordinate 109,573 of NZ_AUJH01000003.1, read as the reverse complement.
GAGCTATGGGTGCCCGCATGAGTGGCAGCGGCCCTACAGTATTCGGGATTTTTGAAAACAAGAATCTTGCAGGCGCAGAGCACGCAGTAAATGAGCTCAGAAGCAGAGGCATTGCTCCCGAGCTGTTTATCACCACACCTTTAACTACAGACTAATAATCATAACTTCGCGAGGATATATATGGAAGGAACTATTAAGATCATCGGTGCTCACGATCACGGCGACGGTAAGCCTGAGATAATAAAAACCGAGCACAGAGCCCACTGCACACAGGATGGACTAAACTACATAATTACATTTTCCGAAAACGACAAAATCTCGGAGGCCCCTTCAGATGATTCATCCGCTAATGTAGGCAACAGGCTTGAAATAGGAGAAGGATATCTTCGCATGATGAAAACCGGAGATCTCTCCTCCGATCTTTACTTTCGTCTAGGCGAGATCTGGAACACCGATTACCAGACACCCTATGGCCTTATGAAAATGACAGCCATCACAAGGAATCTCATGATGGAGATAAGCTCAAAAAAAATATCCGCCCATGTGCAGTACGAACTGCAGATGGACGGAGAAAAAATCTCTGATTCAAAGGTTAGAGTTTCTTTTATTTTTGATTAAAGGCAGAAAAGCGTTAATCTACAGCACCGATCAGGTCATTGATATCGCTTATTCCCTGCTCTCTCATGTATCTTTCTATGCCCTCTACCACATTAAGTGTTGTGTAGGGGTCATGGAAGTTCATGGCACCGACAGCAACTCCAGTTGCTCCTGCCAGCATAAATTCAATTGCATCTTCTGCATTTGCGATTCCACCCATTCCAATTACAGGTATCTTTACCGCATGTGAAGCCTCATAAACCATGCGTACAGCCACTGGCTTAATTGCAGGACCTGAAAGGCCTCCTGTCTTATTTGCTATGGCAAATGTCTTTTTATAAATATCAATCTTCATACCGGTTATGGTATTTATAAGAGATATCGCATCTGAACCTGCTGCCTCTGCAGCCTTAGCCATCTCAGCGATGCTTGTGACATTGGGGCTGAGCTTCATGATAATGGGCTGCTTAGCGTGGTTCTTTATCTCCTTTGTGATCTCAAAAAGAGCCTTGGGATCCTGTCCGAAAGCTATTCCGCCTTCCTTTACGTTGGGGCAGGACACATTTATCTCCAGCATGTGAACGCCGTCCTGATCTGCAAGCTTATCTACCACGTCCACATAATCCTGGGTGCTCTTTCCGCACACATTTACTATTACCTTTGTATCAAAATCCTTAAGAAAGGGCAGATCCCTCTCTATCATAACGTCCACTCCGGGGTTCTGGAGTCCTATTGCATTCAGCATGCCTCCATAAACCTCAGCAACTCTGGGTGTGGGGTTTCCCGGCCACGGAACACTTGCAACACCCTTGGTCACTACTGCGCCAAGTCTGTTAAGATCAACAAATTCCGCATATTCCATTCCTGAGCCAAAGGTTCCTGAAGCTGTCATTACGGGGTTTTTGAAGGTTACCCCGGCTATATTTACTGATGTATTCATCCCATTCTCCTACTATTTATGATGCTTGTTGCATATATTCTCTGGTTTCCGCACTATCAAAAGCCTTAAAGCTCAAGCTCATCGGCATCGAATACCGGACCGTCTGTACAAATGCGAGCGTTGTTTACATGTGAGTGGTCATCAACATTTTTTGTTTTGCATATACATCCAAGGCAGGCTCCGACACCGCAGGCCATACGCTCCTCAAGACTAATATATGCCTTTGCGGATATCTCCTTTGCATAAGCTGCAACGCCGCGTAGCATGGGCATAGGTCCACAGGAAAAGATCACATCCGCTTCTATCTTATTTTCCCTGCAGGCATCTATTACATTACCCTTGGTTCCAACGCTTCCATCCTCTGTTGCTATATAAAGCTTTCCATATTTTTCAAACTCATCTGAAAGGAAGGTCTCGGAATTTCTATATCCCATAACCATGGATATTTCTGCTGCACAGCCATTCTCCTTCAGTTCCTTTGCAAGGCCAAGAAGGGGCGGTACACCTATTCCACCACCTATAATAAGAACCTTTTTTCCACTTGCCTTATCCACAGGGAACCCATTTCCCAAAATTCCCAGTATATCCACACAGTCTCCCGGTCTGTACAGGGCAAATTCTGCTGTTCCGCTTCCTGCTATTCTGTAAACTATGCGAAGTGTCTTCTCGGTTTTGTCATAGCCGCAGATACTTATGGGTCTTGGAAGAAGTGTCGATCTGTTAGAGGGATAGATTCCGATAAACTGTCCGGGACCTACATCCTCAGCAAGATCTGTCTTTAGCCTGAGATCCATTATTCCTTCTGCTAAGCTGCTTTGCGAAATTACTTCAGCCGATATCTTTTTCTTCTTGGACATTGGTATTTTCCTTTCACGTAATATGATTTATATATTGTAAACAACATTTCCACCGCATATGGTGAAATGAATCCTTCCGGGTAATTCCTCCCCTAAAAAAGGCGAATTCGAAGCCTTTGATGCAAATTCTTCAACCTTATAGGTCTCTTTTTCAGCGAAAATCACAAGATCAGCGGGGCCGCCTTCATATATTCTTCCGACAGGAAGTGCTTCTATAACATTCCTTCCGTCTGAGGATAATTCATCCCCGGGTACAAACGCATACAGTTCATATATGGCCGCAGGAAGACAGGTCATTCTGGAAAGCAGAGTCATCATATCCATGTGCCCCTTCTCCACGAGCTCCCTTATTCCAAGTCCGAGGGATGTCTCCAGCCCTATAATTCCGCTGGGAGCCTTCGTGATCTCCCTCTCCTTCTCCTCTTTTGTGTGGGGAGCGTGATCTGTCGCAATGGTCTCAATCGTTCCATCTGCTAATCCCTCGATGATCGCAAGTCTGTCGCTCTCTTTTCTAAGAGGCGGATTCATCTTGGCAAGGCTTCCGTATTTTGCTACTGCTTCATCTGTAAGTGTAAAGTGATGAGGCGTTGCTTCCGCATGGATTCCGGGATTGGTTTTCCTTGCCTCCCTTATCATATCCACAGCCTCTTTAGTACTTATATGCTGTATGGTAATGTGTGCGCCTGTTTCATTCGCCAGTGCTATATCTCTTTTTACCATAGCAATCTCGGCATCTCTTGGAGAGCCCTTTATTCCGAGCGCCCAAGCAGCTTCTCCGGCGTTAATTCCATTGTCAGTTATAAAGGAAGGATCCTCCTCGTGGAGACTCAACACCTTATTAAGGGCAGCTGCCTTCTCGCAGGCCTTCTTCATGATGCTCTCATCCATGAGAGGCTTACCGTCATCTGTAAAGAGAACTACGCCTTCATCCAGAAGGGCTTCCATATCAGTCAGCTCTTTTCCCTGCATTCCCTTTGTGATATTGGCACAGGTAAAAACTCTAATGCCGGTCTCAGCTCCTTTTTTGAGGGCATATCTTATTGTCTCAGGATTATCCAGTGAAGGATTGGTATTTCCCATCATCACAACAGAGGTAAATCCACCCTTCTTGGCAGCCTCTGCGCCGGTATGGATATCCTCCTTATCAGTAAAGCCGGGATCTCTGAAATGAACATGTGCGTCCACAAGTCCCGGAGCAACAATCATTCCTCCTGCATCAATCTCATCAAGTCTTGCCACTCCGCCTTCTGTATACATGGACGCAGCCTCAGCTGCCATGTCATCAAGTGTTCCGCAGTAGCCCACTTTGGCGATTCTTCCATTGTGAATGAGGACATCTCTGTATCCGTCAAGACCGCTTGCCGGGTCTATAAGTCGTCCGTTTTTAATCAGAAGCATTTTGATTTCCTTTTCCTGTATGTTTATTGTGGTATAATAATTATTTGTATGGATTTAAGGTTGATGAATATCTCCTGCAAAATCCGTATACATCATACTATAAATTTATCGGAGATTCATTCATGATACGTCTTATTTTAGTTTTTTTATTTTTGTTTATTTTCCTGCTCTGCAGCATACTTATTCAGTTTGTGCTCTGGATTGTAGGTAAATTTAACCTTGAAGCGAAAAAGACCGCCTCACTCCGCATAGTGAGCTGGGCCTTTAGATGTGTGGCTTTTCTCTCCGGCGCGAAGCTTACAGTCATCGGTGAGGAAAATGTTCCAAAGGACAAAGCAGTACTCTATGTTGGTAATCACAGAAGTTATTTTGATATAGTTCTTAGTTACTCAAGAGTTCCGAGACTCACAGGCTATATCGCCAAGAAGGAAATCCTCAAGGTTCCCGTTCTCTCCCAGTGGATGAGAAATATGGACTGTCTCTTCCTTGACAGATCCGATATCAGACAGGGACTGCAGGTTATCCTCTCCGCTATCGATAAGGTAAAAAACGGCATTTCAATTACCATCTATCCGGAAGGCACCAGAAACAAATCTGATGAGATGCTTCCGTTCCATAAGGGGAGCTTTAAAATAGCTCAGAAAACCGGATGCCCCATTGTTCCGATGACCATCAATAATTCAAATGCAATTTTTGAAGATCATCTTCCTTTTATCAAAAAATCTCATGTAGTTCTCGAGTACGGCGCTCCCATCTATATGGATCAGCTTGAGCCCGAGGACAAGAAAAATATCGAACTCTATTGTCACAAAATAATTCAGGATACATATGAAAAAAATAAGGCGTTGGTTTAACGCCTTATTTTTTATTAATCAAACTTTACTTCCCTTAGAGCCACCACCAAGCTTAACTCCCTCAAGAACGTTAGTCTCAAAAGAGAATACCAGCTTGTGATTCTCGCGGTCCTGTTTAATTGCTATATTAATCATGTCATCAAGAAGCTGTGAATACTTCTTGCCAAGGGGTTCCCAAAGATAGAAGGACAGTGATCCCGGAATTGTGTTTATCTCGTTGAGATAGATTTTTCCGGTCTCTTCATCAAGCATAAAGTCTATTCTGGAAACACCGCTGCAGCCAAGGCACTTAAATGCATCAACTGCCATCTTTCTAACTTCTGATCTCTGCTCATCTGTGATATCAGCAGGGATCTTTCTCTTAAGGCTGGCCATTCCCTTAGAACCACCGGTCTTAGCGCCACCTGACTTAGCTCCTTTAGCACCTGAGCCGCCAATATACTTATCCTCAAATGAAAGGATCTCATCTGAGTTGATGGGCTCCTCACACTCAGAAGCCTCCGCTTCCTCGTAATCACCAAGAACAGAGCAGTTGATCTCCTTGAGCTTAACGATAGCAGGCTCAACAAGGATCTTTCTTGAGAACTCAAATGCAAGCTCAAGAGCCTCTGTGAGCTCTTCTCTGTTACCAGCCTTGGAAATACCGATGCTTGAGCCAAGGTTGATAGGCTTTACAATAACGGGATACTTGAATGCGCCTTCGATTTTGTTCATAAGACCTTCAGCATCCTCATAATCTTTCCATGTATAGCACTTGCAGTCGAGAACGGAAATATCGTTGTCCTTAAGAACAGTTTTCATAACATACTTGTTCATTCCAACAGCTGAAGAAAGAACGTCACAGCCAACTACGGGAAGACCAAGTGTCTGAAGGTATCCTGTAAGAACACCATCCTCAACGTTTGTTCCGTGAACGATAGGAAAAGCGATATCTACGCTGGTAACCACGTTGTTACCAAACTTCTTCATGGGGTAGCGGACGAGATTGACCTTATTGCCATCCTTTATCCACACTACCTTTGTGCTCTTCTTAAGGAGTTCGGGAATATGTGTGTATTCCTCGATCTTATCCATATCTTCACCAATATAAAAATCATTCTCTTTAGTCATATAAACAGGAATGATATCGTACTTATCCCTGTTCATATATCCTATTGCCTGAATAGCAGAGATAATGGAAATCTCATGCTCTGTACTTTTACCGCCAAAGAGAACTGCAAGCTTTAACTTCAAAATAAACACTTCCTTTCAAATTGCTTCGACAAAAAATCATACATCAAAAAGTATAATCTTATCTGTGAAAAATTCAACTTCTTTTATAAAGAGGTCCCAAAAGCGCCACCACAAGAGGCGATGCAAATATAAGACAAAGCGCATATCTGCTGTAGTTCATGGGACTTACTACCAAAAACAGAACAGTAACAAAAAGTGGCAAAAGCACAATCAGCTCCGGCCTTTTTTTACCTTTTTCATCCTCAGCCTTATCCCTGATAACAAGTATATAGAACAGATACACCGGAATCCAGAAGGCATAGAGCACTGTCTGGAATATCCATTTTATCACAGGCATGATCGTAATCTGAAAATACAGCTCCGCTGCCTTTTCTCCAAATCTGCTGGGCACCAGGGAGTGAATCTCACCAAATATTCCTTTAGCCTTGGGAATATCACTAAATATCTGAATCCCTGCACCGGGCGCAAAGAAATATCCGCAGATTGAAAGCGTCGCCCTGAAATATACCACAGGATGCTTTATCCCCTGTCTTAGCCACATCTTAAGATACGCATTCATATCTTCTTTTGTGCAGTCGATTCGATAAGTATCCTTCACAGGATCCGTCACATTAAAGGTGAAATCCTTTTTTATTCTATCATAGTCTAAAACCGCATTTATGATTTCTTTATCTTCATCCGTAAGGTCTTCTTCCTTATCCCTTATAAGCCTTGCAGTCTGCTGGAAAAGTGTTCCGTAAAGCTCCTGCTTTCCTCCGGGAAAGATATTCATTGCAGGATATATTACCTTGGGGAAAACTATGAACCACACCACTGCGCAGCCAAGGGATACAAGCAGAATCTTAAGCCTGTTTTTGTCCTTTAAGAATAAAATTCCTATCGCTGTAAAGATAACCACAAATATTCCGGTGTTAAGGGTTACACACAGCATTATCTCTATCAAAAACAAAAGTGCAAAGGAGCCTGCAGGCTTTTCATCCCTGCCTGTAAAGTATCTGTACAGGACATAGATGAGAAGGATAAACAACAGACCGTGCATGGTATTCTTCAGCATGCAGATCATGTACATCGGAATAAAGGGCATAAACATGTAGAAAAGTCTCACCAGCTTTATTAGCTTACGTCCCTTATTTGTTTTAGCATTTTCATATATATCGCAGAGAATCCCGGATATAAGAAATGCTCCTGCTGCCATCTGACAGATAACATATATCAAAAAGCCAAGTGTGGCACTTCCCAGTAAGGTTCCGATCGCGATAAAAGCTGAAAAGATAAAGGTCGGAACTATTGGATGATGAGCATTTAGGAATACATTTACTGTCTTTTGTCCTTCAATAAACCCAAAGGGCACTGGACCTACACCGTCGAAAAGGTCATTCACCTGATTGACCGTATCGTAATTGGCAACTCCCGGAAGGAATACCAGAAGATACGGAAGCCAAGCTGCAAGCATAATAAGAGCCAGCTTAAGTCTTGGAAGTCTCTTTTCGCAGATCGCTGCTTCCTTACCTTTATCTTTATAGACAGCCCATATAATCCTTGTGGTCACATAGAATAAAACCGTGTACACCATAAACAGGATGACATATCTGGCAATATTATATTTACTGAAAAAAAGATGATCCATGATAGCATTCTGGTTGATCACCGTAATGAATGCCATAACGAGAGAAAAGGCAGCATCAAGTGTTACTGCCTTTTCTCCTTCGCCACAGATAGTCTTTTTTATTTCAAGACCTCTCTCCAGTTTCATGTTTCTTCCTTAATTATCCTCTATTGTGTAAGCATTACAGATAGTTATCCGGCAGATCATTTTCCAAAAGAATTACCTTGGGCTTACCTGCCTCCAGCTCGTACATCAGATCAGTAGCTTCTTTAAGCGCTTCCTTGACGAAAAGTCTGTCCTCTGAGAAGCCTGCTTCAAGAGCTCCTTCCTTGATGGGTCTTGTGTGGTCTGATCCCACAAGAATGATATAATCTGCTGCCTCGGCAGCCTGCTTACCAAATTCCTTGTTATATTCAGCTTCCTTGTCACCAAGCTCAACCATTCCGGGTGTTACAAGGATTCTTACGCTGTCCTCGAATTTAGAAAGTGTATCAAGGGCTCTCTTTGCACCCATCGGATTTGAGTTGTAAGCATCATCAATGATTGATACATTGCCATGCTTTTTCAGCTCCTGTCTGTGAGGTGCAGGAGTAATACGTCTTACCGCCATCTTCAGCTTGCTCATGGGAATTCCCATTGTGTGAGCCATGGCAATCGCACCTACAACATTTGTTACATTGTGCTCACCGAGAAGCTTCATTGAGAAGCTCTCTGTATCCCCGTTAGGAGCAGTAACCCTGAAGGATGCGCCGTCTGCTGTAAATCTGACCTCTGTTGCCCTATAGTCACAGCCCTCGCTGCAGCCGTACAGAACCACATTGTTGTGTCTGAGATTATCCTTAATTATCTCATTATCACCGTTTGCAAACTTAAGACCTTCGCTGCTCTTTTCCTGAACCGCATCAAAGAGCTCAAGCTTGGTATCAACAATATTTTCCATGGAATGGAAGGTCTCAAGGTGCTGAGGTCCAATGGATGTCAGCATACCGTCATCGGGATGAACGATATCTGTTATCTCCTTGATGTCATGCACATGTCTTGCTCCCATTTCACAGATGAAAATCTCATGCATAGGTGTGAGCTGCTCTCTGATAGTACGAACAACTCCCATCGGTGTATTGAAGCTCTCAGGTGTCATCAGAACCCTGAAGCCCTCTGAAAGAAGAGTCCAGAGGTAATACTTAACACTTGTCTTACCATAGCTTCCTGTAATACCGATGATCCTAAGTCCCGGATGCTCATTTAACATTCTCTGAGCATCATGGATAAACCAATCGTTTACCTTCTTCTCGATGGGCTTGTTTATCAGATTACAAAGCGCTGTAACAAGAGGAAGGAATCCCATGAAAACAGCAACAAGGAACATTGCTGTGAGCTTCTTGGGATTAGTCTCTATCGTGAAGTTAGAAACGCTGTTCTTAGAAGCAATAAATACACCTGCCAGTGTCTCTCCGCTTGTGTAATAGCACCAGCTTGATATTCCCCAGAAAATAAGGAATACTACCGCATAGGTTATGAAAAGTCGCTGAACTCTCTTGGTTACAACAAATTTCTTCTTTGCAGGCTTCGGCAGATACTGAAAAATAAGAAAGATCAAAAATACCAGGGATAAAATAGCAAAAGCCTTGCTGAGGCTGTTTCTGCCAAGTATTCCCAGAATAGCTGTCACAAATAAAAAGCCAACATGAAGTCCATACCTGTGGGGCTTTGACTTAAGATACCTGAAGTACCCCTGGAACTGGTAGGACGAAAGCTGCAGCATATGAGTATAGTGCCTAAGCCCCATAACCGTTGCTGCTATATAAGCCGCAATATATATAAAAAAGATTATTGTGTTCATATAAGGTTCCTCACATTTCTATTTTCAGGAAGCTTCCCAAAATCTTGTTGTACATATATTGATTCTCCAGGAAGGAGTAGTGACCAACTCCCGGTATAACCGCAAGACCTGCCTCCGGCATAAGCTTCTCCATCTGCTGCCCGTCAGAAAGAGGTGTTGCAGTATCCTGGTCTCCCCAGATAAGAAGAGCAGGCATTGTCACCTTGGGCATATATGGCGCAAGATCCTCATTTACAACCTTTACAAGGCTTGCCCTCATGATAGGAGTTGCAGCCGCATAGTCAGCTGAGCCGAATTTCTTCTGAAGACTCTCAAGGGTTCCCGGAAATGCCTTTGCAATTCCTGTCTTATTAAGAATTCCCTTGTAGAATTTATATCTCTTTGTCCTGCTGGACTGCTTACCTGACGGAACAGGCTTGATTCCCGCACTGTCAGTGAGAATAACCTTGGTAACCTTAAAGCCAAGCTCCTCCTCACTTTTCGTGCCGATCATCTTAATGATAACGCGTCCGCCCATGGAATGACCAAGAAGAATAACCTCCTTGTCATCCGGATAGAGTTTATTTATAAAATGAATCACGAAATCCACAAAGTCGCTTACTTCCCAGGGCTCAGTGGGCTCATCGCTCTTACCGAAGCCCGGCATGTCCATGCCGACAACGTGATACTTTTTGGAAGCAAATTTAAATATGCCATCAAAAAGGTCTACATTTGATCCCCATCCGTGAAGGAGAACCAGAAGCGTTCCCTGTCCCTCATCCCGATAATTTATTTTTAATCCATCTATTTCTGTATTCATTTAAGTTTTCCTGTCTCATCACTCCTTGATAACACTCAGCATGAAAATGAGCTTTGCGTTAAGAAGGGGCTGATTCATAATTCCTGTTCCTTCATCAGTGTCCAGATATGTGCGCTCAGTAGAGTCTGTCACATAGTTTACGGCCTCGGGATTTCTACCCATAAGGTAATGCGCATGGTTCTCGATGATGGTCGTATACTCATAATTATATATTATATGATCCGTTATTGTTATGGTTCTCATATCATCAAGGAGCTGTGCATGGTCCTCACTGGTAACCATAAACGCGGAGCTCCTTGCAGCATTAACGATTGCTGTGGTCTTTTTCATAAGGAGCTTCATTATCCTGGAGCATACATCCACATTTACCTTCTGGTTGGTGGAAATATAGGTAATAGCTCCAAGGAAAACATCCTCGTTTTCTGCAAAAAGCTGATCAAACTTACTTGATTCAAAGTTTGCAGTAAGCACCTGCTCATAATTGGAAGCGCCCGTTGCTCTGTAGAGCTGCGCTGCCGCATAAAAGCCCTCAGGCTTTTCCTTTACATTCTCAGTACCTGCATAAAGAGCATACGCCCTGTCTGCACACTTAAGACAGGTTGTGGCAAATCCCGAATCATAGCTCTGATATAAGTATCCAAAATCAGATAAAAGCGTTGCAAAGCTGATGGTCGCCTCCATAGTAATAGGCGTAACCTCAACATTTGCCTGCATAAGGTCAGTGTTTTCATCCATCACGGTGAGCGCAGAACCATAAACTCCTCCGGTGCGCTCATCCTGCATCTTCATGAGCCACTCAACCTCATATCTGACCTCATCCAAAAGATCCGGTATGCCGTTTCCGCTCTCAGGAATTCCCGAGTCATCGGTCACCACCTTGGAATTCATCTCATAGGCCAGAAGGAGATTCAGAGCTATCTTACAGCCGGTTACAACATCTCTGTCCGCCTGAGCATTGAGATGCCATCCTCCCGACACATCAATGGCCTTGGAAGGGTCCTCCTGCAAATGAGCCTCAGCCGTGTGACAGGCAGCATGAGCACTATCACCCGCCAAAGATTCCGAAACCGCAGTGCCGCATCTGTTCTTGTAATAGGTCTTGCATGCCTCATTAAAAATGTCATCATACAGATCATTCTGAATTCTGAATGCATAAGAGCTTCCTATTTTATCCGTATATATATAGTAGGTTCCGTCCTCTATCAAATCGGTAAAATAGCCTTCTTTTATTTCATCACCATCATCCGTGTGATTCGTGGTCCTCATCTGGCCTGTGTATTCAAGCTCATCATTCTCCGCGTTATACACATAAAAAACATCCGGCAGATCATTTCCTTTAAAAATTACGGATTTCTCTGCCCCGGTCCTATAGCCGTTCTGATCCACGAGTGCTCCAGGTACCATAACAGGAACTTCATAGACGACATTTGGAGCAGGCTCGCTCCCTTGCGCCTCCTGCTCCGGTGTTACACTTTCATTTTTAGCCGTTCCTCCACAGCCACAGGCAGTGATCGCCACTGCTGCAGCCATGCAAAGAGCCGGTATTCTTTTTTTATAAAAAGCTTTAAACATGATATTTATCTTATACCCTGCTTATTATTTCTTACCTGCGCGGTTGTAATTGATAAGACATCCGTCAAGGATAATCTCGCGCTCGTTATCTGTAAGGTCTCCGAGAGTCATTGTAAACTCCTTGAGCTTTCCATCTGATACAGCAACTGCCTTGATAGAATCTGCCTTGCTCTCAACCGCAGCTCTAACTCCGGGAAGGAAGATGTAATCAAGGTTCTTGAAGGGAAGATCACCCTTCTCAATTACAAGCGGAAGCATACCCCAGTTGATGAGGTTTGAACGATAACGCTTTGTAGCATACTCGTTAGCCACGTTAGCCCAGCCGCCAAGAACCTTCTGGCAGGAAGCTGCCTGCTCTCTCGCAGAACCGTCACCGGGTTTTACTGCGAAAATTGTGGAGCCGATTCCTGTATTCTTAGCATTAACATCAGGATACTCAGCCAAAAGAGCCTTAACTACGCCTGAGATCTCATCTCCCATTGCATCAAGAGCCACATCCTCACGTCTCTTGAGCTCATTAGCATAAACCTCTTTTGCGCGTCCTACGTATTCAGGATCCTTTCTTGAAAGAGTGAACTCTGCAAGTCCAAGAGGATTGGATCTGTAGGATGATGTCTCACCTGAAGGGATAAGCTCATCTGTAGTTGTTACAGGATCGTGAATCTCTGATACAACCTTAAGCAGAAGGTTATCTGTAAGTGCTTCCATCTTCGGCCAGTCCTTAATGTTGGGCCCAAACTGAAGCTCAACATTGCTGTCAGCAACTCCGTGTGAATCAAATACACGATTAGCATATATCTCCTTATCAAAGTGATAAGTATACTTATTAAACTTGCCGTCAAAAGCTGTTGCAGGAGTAAGAACACCCTGATTAGCAGCTGTTGCAGCAATTGATCTTGCGTCCATAAGAGCAACAGAAGCGATCTGACCGCTCTGAACCTTAGAACCTTCACGGTTAGGGAAGTTTCTTGTTGAGTGACGGATACTGAATGCGTTATTAGCAGGAGTATCACCGGCACCAAAGCAGGGTCCGCAGAAAGCTGTCTTTAAAATTGCACCTGTCTCAAGAATCTTGGCAGCTACGCCATTTTTAACTATTTCCATAAAGATAGGAGTAGAAGCAGGATATACGCTGAGTGTAAATCTGTCATTTCCTGTAAATCTTCCCTCAAGGATATCAGCAGCAGCACAGATATTCTCAAATCCGCCACCTGCACAGCCTGCGATTACACCCTGATCAACCATGAACTTACCGTTCTTGATCTTCTCCTTAAGTGAATACTGTACCTTATCTCCGAAGCTAACCTTAGCACGCTTCTCAACATCAGCTATGATGTCCTCAAGGTTGGCATTAACCTCCTCGATCTCATAGGTGTTGCTGGGATGGAAAGGCATAGCGATCATAGGCTTGATTGTAGAAAGATCAACCTCTACAACTCCGTCATAATAAGCAACATCGCCGGGTTTAAGCTCCTTGAAGTCTCCGCCTCTGCCGTGAGTATCATAGAAGCTCTTGATCTCATCATCTGTCTGCCAGATAGATGACAGGCAGGTAGTCTCTGTAGTCATAACATCAACACCAATACGGAAATCAGCGCTGAGGCTCTTAACACCGGGTCCTACGAACTCCATTACCTTGTTCTTTACATAGCCATCGCCAAATACCTTACCGATAATAGCAAGAGCCACGTCCTGAGGTCCTACGCCGTGCATAGGCTCGCCTGTAAGATAAATAGCGACAACCTCAGGCATGTTGATGTCATAGGTCTGGCTGAGAAGCTGCTTAACGAGCTCCGGTCCGCCTTCACCCATAGCCATGGTTCCAAGTGCACCATATCTGGTGTGGGAATCAGAACCAAGGATCATTCCGCCACCTGTTGCAAGCATCTCTCTTGCGAACTGGTGAATTACTGCCTGATGAGGGGGTACATAGATTCCGCCGTATTTCTGGGCAGCTGTAAGACCATACATATGGTCATCTTCATTTATAGTTCCACCTACTGCACAAAGTGAATTGTGGCAGTTGGTAAGTACATAAGGAATCGGGAATTTCTCAAGTCCTGACGCACGTGCGGTCTGAATAATACCTACATAAGTAATGTCATGGCTGGTAAGCTTATCAAATTTGATCTCAAGCTTCTCCATATTATCTGAAGTGTTGTGATTCTTCAGAATGCCATAAGCTATTGTGTTCTTCTTTGCTTCTGTCTTGTCTGTCTGCTTATTTGCTTTAGCCTGAACTGCATCTAATGCTCCGGCCCCATCCGGAATCAGTTCAGTACCATTAACCAAATATGCACCGCTATCATACGTCTTAACCATTAAACTCCTACCTTTCCAACAAATTATTAATCTACTCCCACGTATTGTACCATAAATCTCAAATTTGTTTATCCCAATTATGAAAAAAGCTGTGCGCAGGTCTCCCCACACACAGCCTCGTGATTATAAAACTATTTATACATTTGAAAGATCCAGTTTGTCAATGTGCCAAATCTCATCTACATACTCCTGAATGGTTCTGTCTGATGAGAACTTACCACATGAAGCAGTATTAAGAATAGCCATCTTAGCCCACTTCTTAGCATCTCTGTATGCCTCGGATATAGCACTCTGAGCCTCAATGTAGGATTCGAAATCCTTCAATATGAAATACTGATCCGCCTTATTTGAGTTGATTGTATTAAGAAGCGAATTGAACAGTGGTCTGAAAAGCTCTCTATCCTTAGAATATGTTCCATCAACAAGGTGATCCAGAGTTCTCTTTACATTAGGATCCTTGTCATAGATTTCTCCGGGATTATATCCGCCGTTCTTTTCATAGGCGATTACTTCCTCAGAGGTCAGACCGAAGATGAACATGTTCTCCTCACCAACCTCCTCGAGCATCTCAACGTTAGCACCGTCCAGAGTTCCGAGGGTGATGGCACCGTTCAGCATCATCTTCATGTTACCGGTTCCGGAAGCCTCCTTACTTGCTGTTGAAATCTGCTCGGAGATATCAGCTGCCGCAAAGATGAGCTCAGCATTTGAAACCTTGTAATCCTCTATAAATACAACCTTGAGCTTTCCATTAATGGAAGCATCATTATTAATAACATCTGCCACAGAGTTGATAAGCTTGATTGTCAGCTTAGCTGTCTGATATCCGGCTGCTGCCTTAGCTCCGAAAATATATGTCTTGGGAGTATACTCCATATCCGGATGGCTCTTCAGCATATCATAGATATACATAACATGAAGTATGTTGAGTAGCTGACGCTTATACTCATGAAGTCTCTTAACCTGGCAGTCGAAAATTGACTTGGGATCAACCTCTATTCCGTTGTGTTCCTTAATATAAGCTGCAAGACGCTTCTTGTTTTCATACTTGATCTCCATGAATTCCTTCTGCGCCTTCTTATCGTTAGCAAGACTCTTAAGGCCGCTGATAAGGGACAGATCTGTGATCCAGTCCTCTCCAACCTTCTCGGTTACCCAGTCTGCGAGTAAAGGATTTGCATGCATAAGGAAACGTCTCTGGGTAATTCCGTTGGTCTTGTTGTTGAACTTATCAGGATACATCTCGTAGAAGTCCCTGAGCTCTCTCTTTTTAAGGATCTCTGTATGAAGTCTTGCAACACCGTTTACAGAGTGTCCGCCAACGATTGCCAGATGAGCCATCTTTACCTGATTGTCATACAAAATAGCCATGCTGCGAATCTTGCCCTGAACATCAATGCTGGGAAGATTTGAGTACTGACGCATGATCTGATCCACAAATCTTCTGTTGATCTCATCAACAATCTGATAGATTCTGGGAAGAAGTCTCTGGAAGAGATCAATAGGCCACTTCTCAAGAGCCTCAGCCATAATTGTATGGTTTGTGTAGCAGCAGGTCTTCATTGTTACGTCCCATGCAGTATCCCAGGGAAGATAATATTCATCCATGAGAAGTCGCATAAGCTCTGCAACCGCTACTGTCGGGTGTGTATCATTAAGCTGGAAAACAGCCTTTTCATAGAATTTGGTTATATCGTCATGGCGACGAAGGTATCTCTTTAAAGCTGTCTGAACTGAAGCAGAAATAAAGAAGTACTGCTGCTTAAGTCGAAGTTCCTTACCTGCTATGTGGTTATCGTTGGGGTAAAGCACCTCACAAAGCTGACTTGCAAGGTTCTCCTGCTCAACAGCCTTCTGATAATCACCCTTATCGAAGGAATCAAGCTCGAAGCAGTTAACAGGCTCTGCATCCCATATTCTAAGAGTATCAACAACGCCGTTGCCATATCCTACTACAGGAAGATCATAGGGAATAGCCCTAACAGAATGATAGCCCTCCTGTCTGAAAATGTTGCGGCCTCTGTCATCAACAAATACATTTACGTATCCGCCAAACTTAACTTCCTTTGCATATTCAGGACGTCTAAGCTCGAAGGGATTACCGAACTCAAGCCAGTTATCCGGCACCTCTACCTGATAACCATCCTTGATCTTCTGCTTAAACATTCCATATTTATAGCGGATACCACAGCCATATGCCATGTATCCCAATGATGCCAGGGAATCAAGGAAACATGCAGCAAGTCTTCCAAGACCACCGTTACCAAGAGCCGGATCCGGTTCCTGATCCTCAACAACGTTGATATCTACGCCCAGCTCATCCAAAGCTTCCTTTACCGGCTTGTATGCCTGAAGGTTTATTAAGTTGTTACCAAGGGCACGTCCCATCAGGAATTCCATGGACATGTAGTAGACAATCTTTGGATCCTGTTCGTTCGCAGCCTTCTGCGTAGTCATCCAATGATCAACGATTGCATCCTTTATTGCATAAGCAGATGCCTGGAAGATTTCTTGCGGAGTAGCCTCCTCAATATTTTTTCGATAAAGTGTTTTTACATTATATAAAACACTCCTCTTAAAAAGTTCTTTGTCAAAAGATAATTTTTTTCTTTTCATGACTTCCCTCCTCATGGAAAAGTACAGATACTAGTTTATTATAACGTAATTCCGCATATATCTCTACCCAAAAAATATTATAGAAATATAAAGCCTATGGCAAAAGCCACAAAAAAATGCTTTATATCTTGTGAAAAAATTAATAAATGATTATAATCTGTATAGATTGTGTGGTTAATTCTGCGCAATGATTCTAATGTTTATTTAATAAAGAAAGGGAGACAAACATTATGAAGAAGTTAATGGCTATGATGCTTACTGCATCACTCACATTCAGCCTTGTTGCTTGTGGCGGTTCTTCAACCGGTGCTGACAACACAGCTGACACTGCTGTAGAAGAGACTTCTACTGAAGAGGCTGCTACAGAGGAGACAACTGAAGAGGCTACTGAGGAAGCTTCAACTGAGGAAGCTACTGAGGAGTCTACAGAAGAAGCTACTGAGGAAGCTGCTGATGAGACAGCTACAGAGGCTTCAGGCGACTACAAGATCGCTATGATCACAGATTCAGGTGACATCACAGATATGTCATTCAACCAGACAACCTATGAGGCTTCAAAGGCATTCGCTGAGGCTCAGGGTGTTGACTATCAGTACTACAAGCCCACAGAGGATTCTGACGAGGCTCGTATCGCAGCATTTGATAACGCTGTTTCTGACGGTTACAACGTAATCGTAGTTCCCGGATATCTTTTCGCAGGCATGATCGCTTCTTGCGCAGAGGAGAACCCTGATGTTACAATCATCGCTCTTGACTGCTCAGAGGGTGACTTCGAAGGCGCTGGCATGACAGAGCTTCCTTCAAACGTATGCTCATTCACATACCAGGAAGAGCTTGCTGGTTACATGGCTGGTTATGCTGTAGTTAAGGAAGGCTACACAAAGCTTGGTTTCCTTGGCGGTATGGCAGTTCCTGCAGTTATCCGTTATGGTTTTGGTTTCGTTCAGGGTGCTAACGATGCTGCAAAGGATCTTGGCAACGCTGCTGACGTAGAAGTTAACTATGTATACGGCGGACAGTTCTTCGGTGACGAGTCTGTTACAGCTGTTATGGATACATGGTACCAGGGTGGCACAGAGATCGTATTCGCTTGCGGCGGCGGTATCTTCACATCAGCTGGTGAGGCTGCTAAGAAGGCAGGCGGCAAGGTTGTTGGTGTTGACGTTGACCAGTCTGGCACAATCGATGGTCTTTACGGCGACGGCATCTGCGTAACATCTGCTATGAAGGGTCTTGCTGCAACAGTTAACTCAACTCTTACAGACCTCTTCGCAGGTAAGTGGGATTCTTACGCTGGTAAGATCGAGAACCTTGGTCTTGTATCAGGTGATGATCCGACTCTCAACTATGTACAGCTTCCTACAGAAACATGGTCAATGAAGAAGTTCACAGTTGATGATTACAAGGCACTTGTTGCTTCTATGTATGCAGGTGATGTAACAGTTTCCAGCGATATCGAGGCTATGCCTGAGACAGAGATCACTGTTAACGAGTTTGACAACATCCACTAATCATAAATAACTCCAAAAGCGCTTTCCTTTTATAAGGAAGGCGCTTTTTTTACGCCCTAAAAAATGATAAACTAGAAGACAAAGAACGAATTCCCAAAGGAATTCATGTTTTTTGTGCAATAAAATACAGAAAGGTGTGCTATTTATGGAAGATTATGTAATTGAAATGTTGCATATCACAAAAGAATTCCCTGGCATCATAGCTAATGATGATATAACACTGCAGCTTAAGCGCGGGGAAATCCATGCACTTTTGGGGGAGAACGGTGCCGGTAAATCCACACTTATGAGTGTACTTTTCGGTCACTACACACCTGAAAAGGGTGTAATCAAAAAAGATGGCAAGGAAGTTAAAATTGCCAATCCTAACGATGCCACAGCTCTCGGTATCGGAATGGTTCACCAGCACTTCATGCTGGTAGATATTTTCTCAGTTTTAGATAACATTATTCTTGGTTCAGAGCCAAGTAAGATGGGCTTTTTGACTAAAGCTGAAGCAAAGAAGAAGGTTCTTGACCTGTCAAACAAGTACAATCTGAAGGTCGATCCCGATGCTCTAATCGAAGACATTACTGTAGGAATGCAGCAGAGAGTTGAGATTCTCAAGATGCTTTACAGAGATAATGAGATTCTCATTTTTGACGAGCCTACAGCAGTTCTTACACCTCAGGAAATTGACGAACTCATGAAGATCATGAAGAATCTCGCTGCCGAGGGTAAGTCCATTCTTTTCATAACTCATAAGCTCAATGAGATTATGGAGGTTGCTGACCGCTGCTCAATCCTCAGAAAAGGTAAATATATCGGAACTGTTGATGTTAAGAACACCACAAAGGAAGAGCTCTCTTCCATGATGGTAGGTCGTAACGTCAAGTTTGCTGTTGATAAGGATGAAGCTAAGCCTGCAGAAGAAGTTCTGAAGGTTGAAAACGTATGCGTTAAGAGTAAGCTCCATTCCAACGACTCTGTTCACAACGTTTCCTTTAACGTACGCGCAGGCGAAATCGTTTGTATCGCAGGTATCGACGGAAACGGTCAGACAGAATTTGTCGGAGCACTCACAGGTCTTGATGATATCGCCAGCGGTAAGATCACTCTCTGCGGTGAGGATATCACCAATAAGTCAATCCGCTATAAGAACACACATGGCATGAGCCATATTCCTGAGGACAGACATAAGCACGGTCTGGTTCTCGACTATACTCTTGAAGAGAACATGATTCTCCAGCGCTATTTTGAGCCCGCTTTTTCCAAGAACGGTCTTCTTAAAAAGGCTGAGATGAGAAAGTACTCAGACAGGCTTGCCAAGGCTTTTGATGTCCGTTCAGGTCAGGGTGCTACCACTGTTGTCAGAGCAATGTCCGGTGGTAACCAGCAGAAAGCCATCATCGCCCGTGAGATGGACCGCGATCACAAGCTTCTTATAGCTGTTCAGCCTACAAGAGGTCTTGATGTCGGCGCTATCGAAACAATCCACGAAGAAATCGTTAAGGAGCGAGATGCAGGTAATGCCATTCTTCTGGTATCCCTCGAGCTCGATGAAGTAATGAATCTTTCAGACAGAATTTTAGTTATGTATGAAGGCGAGATCGTTGGAGAGGTTAATCCCAAGACAACTACTCTTCAGGAACTTGGTCTTTATATGTCAGGCGCTAAGCGCGACACCAGAAAGGAGGCATAAGCGTGGAAGAAAAAACAAGTCTTTTAAGAAAACCCGGTTTTCAGACACTGCTTGCATCCATCGTATGCGCAATACTCGGAATATTACTGGGATATGTCATTTTGCTTCTCATGAACCCGGCTCACGCTTCTGAAGGAATGTTTGCCATCCTTCGTAACTTCTTCAAGTTCGCCGGCAATCAGAAAAAGCTCATGAGCGCCATGGGATCCGTACTTGTAAAGTCCGTTCCCGTAATACTTTGTGCAGAAGCCATTCTTTTTGCATACAAAACAGGTCTTTTCAACATCGGATGTGCCGGACAGTATACTGTTGGTATCATCGCCAGCCTTTATACAGCTCTGGCTCTTCATTGGAACTGGCTGCTCTGTATCCTGGCTGCATTCCTTGCAGGTGCCCTTTGGGGATGCATCTGCGGATTCTTCAAGGCTTATTGCAATGTAAACGAAGTTATCGCAGGTATCATGCTTAACTGGATAGCCCTATATATATGTAACATCATTTTGGGCGATAAGAAGGTTATGAACACCACAAAATCCGAGACCTTTGCAGTTAAGGATGCCAGCCTTCTTCCTTCTTTCCTCAGCGAGTTCTTTGGAAAGAATAAGTACATTACCATTGCTGTTCCGCTTACAATTCTCATTGCTATTGGAATTCTTTTCATTCTCGGCAAGACAACTTTCGGCTATGAGCTCAAGGCTACAGGTCACAGCAAGGACGCTGCTAAATACGCCGGAATGAACGCAAAGAGAAACATCATCCTCAGCCTTGTTATTTCCGGTGCTATTTCCGGTATGGCTGCTGGTCTCTACTACCTGACAGGTATTGAGCATTACAAGATTTCATCCTCTGTTCCCGGAATGGGATTCTCTGGAATTGCAGTTGCATTCCTCGGTGGTCTTCATCCTATAGGAACAATTTTCGCAGGTCTGTTCGTAACCTACATCACACAGGGTGGTCAGTACCTCAATACAAACTATTACAACCCTCAGGTTGCAGATCTTATGATCGCTATTATCATCTATCTGTGCGGCTTTGTTCTTTTCTTCAGAAAGCTCATGACAAAGCCTGTAAGCAAGCTTGGAACTTCTTCTAATGCTAACGCAGAAGATACAAATAAAACTGCCGAAGACAAAGCGGCTGATAAGAAGGAGGTGTAAGAATATGGCATTACTTATTCAGTACACACTTATTTTCTCCGCTGTTTTGATCCTGGTAGCACTTGGCGGTATGTTCTCTGAGCGAAGCGGTATCATCAACCTCGGACTTGAAGGAATCATGGTATTCGGCGCTATGGCCGGAGCTATGGTAATGGTTCTCCTTCCTGCCGATGCATCCAAGTTCACTATCGTGTCTCTGACACTTATAGCTGCTGCTTTAGCCGGAATGGCATCATCACTTCTTATAGCTGTTGCCTGCATTCATTTCAATGCTGACCAGACCCTTATCGGTACTGCTCTGAACATGCTTGCTACTGCATCAGCAACCGTTATTGTTAAAGCATTTAATACATCCAGATCAAACGGAACTGATTTCTCAGCAAAGCTTGACTATGTAAGAGGTCACGATGCATTCATGTTCAGCATTGGACCGGTTCAGCTCTCCTGGTTCGTAGTAGTAGCTGCAATACTTCTTGTTATTGCAATCGTAATGTTCTACAAGACAAAGTTTGCTTTAAGACTTCGTGCCTGCGGTGAGCATCCTCAGGCTGCAGAATCCGTTGGTATCAGCGTATATGCCATGAGATATTCAGGCGTTATCATTTCCGGTTTCCTTGCAGGAATCGGTGGTATCATTTATATCGCTGCTGCTAACTCAACCTGGCACTTCGATTACGGTGTTGCAGGTGCAGGTTTCCTCTCTCTGGCTGTTATGATCTTCGGTCAGTGGAAGCCTGAGAGAATCGCATGGTCTGCTGTACTGTTCGCAGTATTCAGATCCTTATCAAATGTATATATGGGAATTGGAATCCTTCATGCACTGCCTATTTCAGGTACTGTATACAACATAATGCCTTATGTAATTTCACTCCTCGTTCTTGCATTCACATCCAAGAACTCCAGAGCTCCTAAGGCAGAAGGTATCCCCTACGATAAGGGACAAAGATAAAAACTTTATGCTTATCCCGGCTGTGTCGTAGACCTGGCCGGGATATATTTTTCTAAAAAGGAGATAATTATGGATATCAAAACAATATTAAACCACTGTGATCACACACTTTTAAAGCAGGAAGCAACCTGGGATCAGATCAAGGAAATCGCTGATGATGGAATGAAATATGAGACAGCTTCCATCTGCATTCCTCCCTGCTACATCAAGCG
Source organism: Butyrivibrio sp. FC2001 (assembly GCF_000424125.1). NCBI lineage: Bacteria > Bacillati > Bacillota > Clostridia > Lachnospirales > Lachnospiraceae > Butyrivibrio > Butyrivibrio sp. FC2001. Next base: position 87,429 of record NZ_AUJH01000003.1, on the reverse strand, counting down.
TGTTCACGACTACACAAACGGAAAGCTCAACATCTGTACTGTTATCGGTTTCCCCAACGGAAACATGACAACTGAGACAAAGGTATTCGAGACAAAGGATGCCATCGAAAAGGGCGCTAACGAGATCGATATGGTTATCAATATCGGTGAGCTCAAGGCTAAGAACTATGACTATGTTCTCAATGAGATCAAAGAGATCAAGGCTGCCTGCGGTGACCACATCCTCAAGGTTATCATCGAGACCTGCCTCCTCACAGATGAAGAGAAGATCAAGATGTGCGAGCTTGTAACAGAGGCCAAGGCTGATTACATCAAGACTTCTACTGGCTTCTCAACAGCAGGTGCTACCTTTGATGACATTGCACTCTTTGCAAAGCATGTTGGTCCCGACGTAAAGATGAAGGCTGCAGGCGGAATCGGAAGCATCGCTGATGCTGAAAAGTTCATGGAACTTGGTGCTGACAGACTTGGAACAAGCAGAATCGTTAAGATCGTTAAGGACGAGAACCTTGCTTAATAAGCTGATATAACAAAAATCGCGTATATAAATCAAAAATCGATCCCCGAAAAAGTAAAGGATAGCTACTTATGTAAAAACCCGAAACGGATAATTAAATCCGTTCCGGGTTTTTATTACTTCTTTATTTCAACGGAAAAATCTGCTCTTTCTTCGCTCGACCTCATGATCAAACGAATCAAACCTTCTCTACGCCGATTGTAACCTTCTCGCCGTTGATATCCCATTCCTTGGAATTAGCAACATCGCAGCCATATACGAGCTCTGTAGCAAGTACCTTGGTAGAGATAGAATCAGCATTGTCCTTAACGATCTGAGCGATCTTATCGTTGCCGTTTACAGACAGCTTGATGTGATCCATAACTTCGAAGCCAGAATCCTTACGCATTGTCTGAACCTTACTGATAACCTCATACATGAAGCCTTCATTGATAAGCTCCTCTGAAAGGTTTGTATCAAGAACAACTGTGATACCATGATCCTCTGTGCTCTCAAAGCCTTCCTTCTGAGCCATATCGATGAGGAGGTCATCCTCAGTAAGCTCAACTGCTGTTCCATTTACTTCAAACTTAAGAGCACCGTTTGCCTTAAGCTCATCCATTGCATTGTTTCCATCAAGTGAACCCAAATACTCTTTAATTCCGCCGAGTACCTTACCGTATTTAGGTCCTACTGTCTTAAGCTGAGGCTTAAATGTATATGTTGTGAAGTCTCTTACATCATCTGCAAAGATAACCTTCTTAACATTCAGCTCATCCTCGATGATCTCCTGATAGAACTCAGAAACTGTCTTCTCAGCCTTAACATACATCTGTCCGATAGGCTGACGGTTCTTGATTGCTGCAGCGTTACGGCATGCACGTCCAAGAACTACGATCTGAAGTACCTCATCCATGTTCTCCTCGAGATCCTTGTCGATGAAGCTCTCGCAGACTGTAGGGAAATCGCAGAGGTGGATTGACTCAGGAGCTGTGCTGTCACTTGTTCTTACAAGGTTCTGGTAGATAGACTCTGTCATGAAAGGAACCATAGGTGCTGCTGCCTTACATACATTTACAAGTGCTGTGTAAAGTGTCATGTATGCAGAGATCTTATCCTGCTCCATTCCCTTAGCCCAGAAACGCTCACGGCTTCTTCTTACATACCAGTTGGAAAGGTCATCAACAAATGCATCAAGTGCCTTTCCTGCTTCAGGAATTCTGTAATTCTCAAGGTTCTTATCAACCTCACCGATCATGGTGTTCATCTTGGAGAGGATCCACTTATCCATAACGGTAAGCTTGTCCTTCTCAAGTGTGTACTTCGAAGCATCGAATCCGTCGATATTTGCATAAAGTACGAAGAATGCATAGGTATTCCAAAGTGTTCCAAGGAACTTTCTCTGTCCTTCCTGAACTGTCTTACCAGCGAATCTGGAAGGAAGCCAGGGAGCAGAGTTTGTATAGAAGTACCATCTGATTGCATCTGCACCGTATTTCTCAAGAGCTTCAAACGGATCAACCGCATTGCCCTTTGACTTACTCATCTTCTGTCCGTTCTCATCCTGCACAAGGCCGAGTACTATAACATTTTTAAATGCAGGCTTATTGAAAAGAAGTGTTGCTTCAGCGTGGAGTGAGTAGAACCATCCTCTTGTCTGATCTACAGCCTCAGAGATGAACTGAGCAGGGAACTGCTTCTCGAAAAGCTCCTTGTTCTCAAAAGGATAGTGGAGCTGAGCAAAAGGCATTGCTCCTGAATCGAACCAGCAGTCGATAACTTCCTTAACTCTGTGCATCTTCTTGCCACACTTAGGACATGTAATCTCAAACTTATCGATATAAGGTCTGTGAAGCTCTGTAGTCTCAGCAGAAGGATCTCCTGAAAGCTCAGCGAGCTCTTTTCTTGAACCTACTGAAAGCTGATGGCCACAGTCATCGCACTCCCAGATGTTAAGAGGTGTTCCCCAATATCTGTCACGGGAGATACCCCAGTCCTGAATGTTCTCAAGCCAGTCACCGAAACGTCCCTTACCGATTGACTCAGGAACCCAGTTGATCTCCTTGTTATTTCTGATAAGGTCATCCTTAACCTCTGTAACCTTGATGAACCATGAGGAACGAGCATAGTAAAGAAGCGGTGTTCCACATCTCCAGCAGTGAGGATAATCATGCTCCATCTTAGGTGCTGAGAAAAGAAGGCTTCTTGCATCAAGATCCTTTAATACCTCGGGATCCGCACTGATTGCACCCTCTTCGATTTCCTTCTCTGTGGGCTTACATCTGTAGCCTGCAAAAGGAGTCTCGGGCTTAAGTCTACCCTCTCCATCAACCATCTGTACAAGAGGAGCGTCATATTTTCTACCAACACGGGCATCATCTTCACCGAATGCAGGAGCGATATGTACGATACCGGTACCATCTGACATTGTTACGTAGTTATCGCAATAGATGAAAAATGCCTTCTTGTGCTGTTTTTCTGTCTCATCAGCAGCGCACTGATAAAGAGGCTCATATTCCTTATACTCGAGGTCTGTACCAACATAAGTCTCAAGAACCTCGTAAGCCTTCTCGCCCTCTTCCTTGGCAAGTGAGCCAAGTACTGTATCAGCAAGTGCCTCAGCAAGATAATATGTATAGCCGTCTGCAGCCTTAACCTTGATGTACTTCTCATCAGGGTTTACGCAAAGACCGATATTTGAAGGAAGTGTCCAGGGAGTTGTTGTCCATGCGAGGAAATATGCATCCTCATCCTTAACCTTGAAACGAACAACTGCTGTACGCTCTTTAAGAGTCTTATAGCCCTGTGCTACCTCGTGTGAAGAAAGAGGTGTACCACAGCGAGGGCAGTAAGGAACTACCTTGAAGCCCTTGTAAAGAAGACCCTTCTTCCAGATCTCGTTGAGAGCCCACCACTCGGACTCGATGAAGTTATCATCATAGGTGATGTAGGGGTGATCCATATCAGCCCAGAAACCAACTGTGCCGGAGAAATCCTCCCACATTCCCTTATATTTCCATACGGATTCCTTACACTTCTTGATGAAGGGCTCCATACCGTACTCTTCGATCTGCTCTTTTCCATCGAGACCAAGGAGCTTCTCAACCTCAAGCTCAACCGGAAGACCGTGGGTGTCCCAACCAGCCTTACGAGGAACTGTGTATCCCTTCATTGTACGGTATCTCGGAATCATATCCTTGATCGCACGTGTAAGTACGTGTCCGATATGCGGCTTACCGTTTGCAGTCGGCGGTCCGTCATAGAACATATACATCTCGCCCTTGCTTCTGGTATCTACGCTCTTCTGGAAAATATCCTGATCTTTCCAGAACTGCTCGACTTCCTTCTCGCGGGCGACAAAATTCATATCAGTGTCAACCTTCTTGTACATTTGAAACTCCTTTCAAGAATAAATAAAGGCTCGTCCTTGTAAAAAGGACGAGCCTGAACTCGCTGTACCACCTGTTTACGCATACTCCCCGAATTTACGGTTTTATATGTTTCTCCATAACGGGGAGACTCCGTCATGAGTTACTTAAGAGAAATAGGAAGTTCTGTTCTCGAGCTTTGCTCTCGCCAGAACAAGGTAGTATGCCAAGCTCGAAAGTACCTCGCTAAGCGATTACCTTTCACTCATGCAGCTCGGAAGTGATTTTCTGTAGTTCTTACTCGCACCTGCTCGCACCATCCGCAGGCTCTCTGCAGCTTTCAAAAATACATACTGTCTTCGTCATAGCTTTTTCTATGAAGTTACGATTTATTTTATTCACAGCAATAAAAAAAGTCAAGTCATCAAAATGCCAATGTGCAAATTTCTTTTCCGGATTCTACTTCCGTAACCCTGATTTTTATCCTGTTTTCTCCCGGAGTATCCGCTTCTTTTATCTCTGCAAGGTTCTCATTGAGAAGCTGGTCGATAAGCATCTGCTCTGCTTCATCAGCCTCAAAGCCGGGATTTACTTCTATATATGAATAGTACTCGTCATTGTACATATTCATAAGCGCTGTCATAAGGTCAGTGGACTCCTGGAGGTAGTTTTCTATAAATTCCAGATAATTGCTAAAGGTAGCATTCCACAGTTCTGAATAATTATCATCATCTCTGTGGTCCTGAAGCTGAAAATTGGAGGTCAGGAAACTTCCCATCCACTCAGTAACCTTCCTTGCTCCCGAAGGATTCAGATGTCCGCCGCCATCTGTGTAATCAATCGTCTGATTGATGAGGCCCTCTTCGTATATGAGATTCACATAAGGAATCTCCATCTCTCCTGCAATTCTATATACCTCATTTGCAGCTCTCTGAGCAGATTCCTCACATCCGCAGGGGAAAAACATGAGCATTGGCTCTATATCATTTTCTCTGCAGAGCTCAACAAATTTTCTTATATACTGATGGCCTGTGGTCTCGTCTCCATCATAGCCCGCATCCTGTGATACAAACTGTAGGGGCTCAGGCGGTGTCTGTATAAGTGATTCATACTCAGCACCAAAGGTTGGCCAGTGGTTCTCTTTGAAAACGCCTTCAATAGCCTCTTTGTCTATATCCTTCCAGCCACCGTGGTACACATAGTAAGGAAACAGCATCTCAAGCTTTTTCTTGGTATCAGGAAAAAGAAAATCCACAGCCTCTATTTTTGTCTCGCTTAAAGGAAACGCATCAAGATAATGGTGAGCCACGCTGTAATCCCAGCTGATATCGTTTTTATCCGCCATGATAACATCAAGGACCGCAACCTTGGGCTTATGATATTTAAGCGCAAGCTTTAGCATATAGTAGCTCGTTGGAAGTGAGCTGTCGGGACCTCCCATATTATATGAAGTTATTCCGTAATCCTTCCAGAGCTGCATCGGATACAGTCCGTTCTGGGTGTGGCTTGCACCAAAAAACATTACATCGTAGTCAGTTTTATCCTTAAAAAACTGCTCGTATTTTAAATGTGCATACTCAACCCTTGTAGCCCTGAGGGATACCGTATAAATTCCAAAAATCATCAGACCTGCCAAACCACAGGCTATGATCCTTTTTACAATTTTCATAATATTACACTCTGATAATTAAAAGTTCTGATAGATAAAGGAGCCAGCCTCAAATGCGGGACCGTACATTCCAAATATCATTACGGCGCCTGCAAGAAGTGACCAGGTAAGTGCTCTTACAAACACATTTTTCTCATAAAGCTTCTCTCTGACGCTGCCTGTCTGCATGAAGCACTCAGCAATAAACATGATCAAAAGACTGACTGCTGCCACAACAAGGTCCGGAACATCAAGTCCCAAGGAGGTAATTCCCTCCGCGCTAAACAGTCCCATATTTCCTGTAAAAATAGCCCCATACATCCTTAATGCAGTAATCGTTGAATCTGCTCTGAAGAACATAAATCCTGAACACAAAAGAAGAAATGTCCTAACCCTGCACAGTATCACATACCATCCGTTTTCAGGCTTAATTCCAAGCTTTTCATGTACCTTTTTAAGCCATGGCTCGTTAATCTGTCCGCAGATCATATAGATCGCATGGAGAAGTCCTGAACCTATCACGAACTTTAATAGTCCGCCGTGCCAATAGCCTATTAAAAACCACAGAATAAGAAGTCCCGGCCATACTCCGACCTTTTTGCCGGTTTTCCTGCCGAATTTCTTCCTGCATATATCTGAAAAATTCACCATCAGGTCAGTCTTCTGGAGAGGATACATGATGTAATCCTTAAACCAGGTTCCCAGTGTAATGTGCCAGCGTCTCCAGAGCTCACTCTCTGACCTTGAAAAGAATGGTGTCGTGAAGTTCTCCGGAATTTTCATGCCCATAGCTTCCGATACACCCATTACAATATCCATACATCCGGAAAAGTCAGTGTACAGCTGGAAAGCAAAGCATATTACTCCGAAAATAATGTATACTCCGGAATAGGTTTTGTAATCTCCAAAAACAGTATTTACAAGAACAGCAAACCTCTCTGATATTACAAGCTTTTTAAAAAAGCCCCAGAGAATTCTCTCCATTCCGAAGACTATATTTTTGTAATCAGGTCTTATTCTGTCCTTGAAATTAGCTTCGAATTCCTTGTATCTGATGATAGGTCCTGATGTCATTGCAGGAAAAAATCCCGCATAGGAAAAATAGTCTACAGGATTAAGTACTGCCTCAAATTTTCCCCAGTAAACATCTATCAGATAGCTTAGAAGAATAAGCGTATAAAACGAAACACCAAAGGGTGCTCTGACAGGATGAATATACTGATATCTTGTGATAATAAGTATCGCCAGGTTAATTATTAGGGGAACCCAAAAGCAGAGCTTTTTTAAAAAGCCGCTTCCCTTTGATATTCCCATAGCGCCCAGATATACAACTGCAGCTCCCAAAAACCAAAGCGATAATCCATACAATCCGCCTGCAAAATACAAAAAGACGATATTCGCTGCCCCTATCCAAAGCCTCTTAGCCTTGCCGGGAACGCAATAAAATATGGCTATCACTATCGCTATAAACAGCAAAAACTCAGCAGATATCAGCGACATATGATATTCTGACAAAAGATTTAGAACAGTTCTCATTTCAGATGCTCACTGATGGCTGTAACCATTTCTCCCACATTTTTCATCTCAGAGGTTTCACCCATTGTGAACTTGATGTCGAATTCTCTCTCGATGGCAACAAGCAGATTGATATGCTCAAGAGAATCCCAATCCTCAATGTCTGCTGCTGTAGTATCGTCTGTAACTGTGATACTGTCATCATCAAAATACTCACGAAATACTTCGTTTAATCTCTCAAAAATCTCTTCTCTTCCCATTTTATCCTCCTAAATAACCGCTATTTATTCTACGGTAATTACCTTATTTTTAATTCCTCTTGATGAAAAGCCTTCAAGAGCAGAATTAAGCTCCAGCTCAAAGGTAAGGTCTCCGTTATCAGCTTCCGTTATCTTCTCAAAGCCCTGAAGCTCATAGAAGTTTTCCACCATTTTATTCTTTGCAGTGGGGTAGTAATATCCCAGAATACGCTTAATACCCTTACTGTTGCACTTTTCTATAAGCTTATCCATCATGGCATATTCCATGTCTCTTTTTAATACTCTGCAGCTCATAAGCCACAGATCGATGTGGAAGGTCTCGGCATCCTTTTCATCAACATGTCCGAAAGCAACTGAAACCACGCCATTATCCCCAAATCTGTCACTAAGGGCCCCGTATAAAGTAATATATTTATCATCTGCTGCAACGGCTTCAATCTCAGACTGAGAGCACCTTCTGGTGGTAAGGTTAAACTGATTGGACTTATTAGTGAGCTGCGCAATCCTCGCCATATACATATCCTCGAAGGGAGCGATATGCGCCTTCATCTCAAGTGACTTAAGGTACTCACTATAGTCAGCAAAGCTCTCCTGGAGCTTTCCTCTTTCAGCATTGGCCTTATACATATCATTGCGCTTAAGGTCATCCTCTGACAGCGAGGTAACTTCGAAATATCCTCCCCTGTCTATCTCTGATATATAGTGCTCAGGAACAGAAAGCTCCGGCACTGCAGCGCCGCCTATCTGCTCTCTTACTATATGTCTCTCAGCAGGATTATCATCAACAAAAACAAAGGCATCTTCTCCGATGTTCAGCTCCTTTGCAAGAGCCTTGAGATTTAGATCCTTCGGATCCCAGTTGGCCTTTATATCTGAAAAATCATCCGGTGTAAGAATGCTGTCAGGCCTCTTTAATCCTGCTATCGCATTCTCTTCCTCGTTCTTAGAATCTACGGTAAGAAGCACTCCGATATCCCTGTGAGCCTTAATGTATTTCTGAAACTCGCTGTACAGCTGAGCCTTAGGTGTTTCCTGACCTATCTCAATATTTTCAGGGCCGTCATCGCCCACAATTCCTCCCCAGAGGGTATTATCAAGGTCAAGCGCGAAGGCCTTCTTATTCTTTCCATAAACAGAGCCTATGATATTTGCCAGATTATAAGCAAATTCTGGTATAGCCGGAACACACATTATATATTTATACATGTGATAATAGTACGGGTCCGACCACTTCTGAAGTCCATAGGACGCCGCCAGGAAGGCTATATCATTTATAAAAAAGTTCTCATGACTTCTTGCATATTCGTAGAACTTTGCATTAAGTCTCTGAACGAAGCTGTGAAGTCCATGAATATTAACCACATCACTGTTTCCAAGGAGCCTGTAAAAGGGCTGCTCAAAGTTGTTCTGAATAACAGGGCAGCCATATTTCTCCCTGATTTTCTCCCAGAGCTTCTCATAGTGATCATACTCAAGGCCAAGTGCCTCATCCACATCGCTGTCGCTCATCTTCACATTGGGAGTATTTCTGATATTTCTTGTACTTGTGTGGATAAAAATAATATCCGGTCCAAACTCGGAAAGCCCGCCTGCATCGAACATTACGTCTTCCCAGTACATATTGTACTCTGACTCATAAAAAACAGGCTTTATACCTTTATTAAGAAGGAATAACTCCAGCATCTCTATTATGCCGTGTGTGGTTGATCCGCCAAGTACTGCTATCTTCTTTTCCGGAAGATTAAGCCCTTCTGTCTCTTTTCGTATTGCCTTTCTGATAGCCCTTTTTCTTGTCAGTAAGTCCTCTGAATCAAAGGGATAATCAAGCTCTTTCATCTATTTCTCCGATTTCATTTTTCAATTTTTTATTAAATAACATGGGATAGATTCCCATCAGAATAAACGCAATTATCGCATATCTGCCGGTTCTCACCAAAAATGACGGCATAGTGGAGGATGCCAGAAACGCCTTTGAAAAAGGCAGCTTTAGAAGCGTATTAAGTCCAAGATAAATAACAGCACCGCCAACAAGTCTCAAAACTGCCACCTTGGGGTCACTTGTCTCTTCGAAGTTTACATATTTTTTCTCAAACTCTAACGCAGGAAAACAACCTGCCATGACTCCTATTGTTGTGAAATAATCCGCTGTTCTGCAAAAGAAAATTCCTGTTAAAAAGATCAGGAATACAATCAGATTCACAAGTCCGCGCCTTTCCTCTCCTGCTTTTTCATAAATAAATGAAAATACAAGAACTACTATCGCACCACCAATCCAGCCTGTAAGCACATCTGAGGGATAATGCATTCCTACTACGACTCTTGAAAGCCCCACAAAAAACGGCAAGACAAAAGCGATAATAGTGAACAGGCGCTTTTTCAGATAATATGCAACAGAACCATATACTGCAGCTGAATTCATTGAATGTCCGCTGGGGAACGAAAAGCCCTGTGCGCCAACATCATACAGATCTGCTTTCTTATCGATCGGCCTGTAGCATTTTATTTCATCATGAACCATGTAGGGGCGCCTTCTCATAGCAACATTCTTCACCATCGAATTAAGCCCGGAAGCAATAAGCCCCATAGTACCAACATATACTCCAAACTTCTTGTCATAGCACCAATACAAAAATCCCATAACAAGAAGCATCATGACTTCCTCTCCAAATGCAGAAAAGTTGGAAATAAGGGCAATGCCCTTTTCACCAAGTATATCCTGCAGCCACTGCATCAGCATTGGCTCAAATTCAAAATAAAAAGTATTCCCCATAAGAATATCTCCTGTAAATCAAAGTATAACTACCCTATTCTAACAGATGATTACTCTTATTTCCATGCTTGCCCTATGTATGAGATAAGGATATTGCAAGAAAAATTGTGCTATACTTTTTCTAACATTTTTTATGGAGATAATTATGATACACATAGAAGAAATAACAAATCTTGAAGCCCCGGAGCTTTCGATATATAACGAGCAGTCTGAGGTTCAGCTTCTTAGAATCAACGAGCCCGAGCCCGGTATTTTTATAGCTGAAAGTCCTAAGGTAATTGAGCGTGCTCTTAGTGCAGGCTATGAGCCCATTTCTCTACTGATTGAAAGCGGACAGATAAAGGGAGAAGGCGCTCTTCTATTAGATAAAATGAAAGCCCTTTCTTTTGATGTTCCTGTATTTACCGCTAGTGATGAGCTTCTCACACATATTACAGGCTTTCACCTTACAAGAGGTGTGCTTTGCGCAATGAAAAGGAGAGTTCTCCCCACTGTAAATGAAGTCTGCGAAAATGCAAAAAGAATCGCAGTTCTCGAAAACGTGACTAATCCCACAAATGCGGGCGCTATCGTCAGAAGCGCAGCTGCTCTTGGAATCGATGCAGTACTGTTTTCCCACGGATGCACTGATCCGCTCTACAGGCGCGCCATCAGGGTTAGTATGGGCAATATTTTTCTTATACCCTGGACATTTCTTCCGGAAGACGGAAGCATGGATTTGATCAAAGGCCTTGGATATTCTACTGTCGCCATGGCTCTTAGAGATAATTCCCGCCAGATAGATGACAGCGAAATCACTTCGAAGGACAAGCTCGCTATCTTCCTTGGTGCTGAGGGAGACGGTCTTCTTCCTGAAACCATAGAGGTCTGTGATTTCTGCGTAAAAATCCCGATGTCCCATGATGTGGACTCCTTGAACGTAGCTGCTGCCAGCGCCGTGGCCTTCTGGGCATTAGGAAATCATTAATAGTAATCTTTTATGAATGTGTATTTTATAAAAACAAGTGGTTCACCTTCCTGTTTATTGTGTTAAGCACGTTCTTTTTATTAAGGCTCCACAGGGGCTCTACAAGAAGTGCCCTGGGTCCGTCACCAGTCATACGATGAACAACAGTGTTTTTCGGAAGTATCTCAAAGCTCTGCTCCAGGAGCTCTGCATATTCATCAAGAGTAAGTATGTGGAAAGGATCCTCCTTATACTCATCATATAGCTGCGTTCCCTTTAATATCTGCAAATTCTGAATCTTTATTCCATCAAGGCTAGGTTCTAAATCAGCGAGATATTTAATGGTAGCGAGCATATCTTCCTTTGTTTCCCCCGGAAGTCCAAAAATGACATGGGCTATCACTTCTATTCCGATATCCTTAAGCTTATGATATGCCTCTTCAAATACACTAAGCCTATAACCTCTGTGAAAAATCTCAGCGCTCTTTTCATGAATAGTCTGAAGTCCCAGTTCTATCCACACCGGCTTTATTTCTTTTAGTTCTCGCAGCATATCCAGAACATCACTGTTAATGCAGTCAGGACGGGTTCCCAAAGACAGAATTTCTATGTCCTCTCTTTTTATTGTTTCCATATAAAGAGCTTTTAGTCTGTCTATGTCACCATAGGTATTTGTGTAGGACTGAAAATATGCGATGAATCTGCCGGCATCTGTTTTATTTCGTATCCACTTTTTTGCTTCCTCTATCTGGACATCTATCGGAGCAATATCCGCAGCAAACTCACCTGATCCGCCTTCAGAACAAAAGGTACAGCCTCCGGTCAGGGGTGTGCCATCAGGCATAACGATACTTCCGTCCCTGTTTGGGCAGGTACAGCCCGAGCTAAGAGAAAGCCTGTAAACCTTCTCTCCATATATATTTTTCAAATAATCTGATAACCTGACAGCCATTTATTTGCACCTGAATAAAATTTTTTTGATGTATTAAAAATATAATATAAAATTTCTATTGACAACATATATATCGTTGTGTATTATATATTTTGCGTCGCGAAAGCGGCTTCACATATATGCGATAGTAGCTTAGTTGGTAAAGCGCCACCTTGCCAAGGTGGAGACCGCGGGTTCGAGCCCCGTCTATCGCTCTCGAAAATCAAATATTGTGGTAATCGAGCTTAGCTCGTTTACATATACGCGATAGTAGCTTAGTTGGTAAAGCGCCACCTTGCCAAGGTGGAGACCGCGGGTTCGAGCCCCGTCTATCGCTCTTTTAAACCCCAGATGTTTTCTGGGGTTTTTGTTGTTTATGCCTCAAAAAAGTGGTCTGGAAGTGGTCTTTTTAAGTAATCACCTGGCGAGGTCCCTTCGAGTCGGTTTATCCAGACATTGTCCGATTGATTATTTGATGGATTGTTTATCACATTTCTGGGGACACAAGGAGTTCTATTCCATCGATCTTTATGGTGATGAACTGGCGCAGCCAATAGAAAACTTTATCCCTATCTACGAGAAAGCAGCCGAAAACGGACTCGTGTTGAAAGCACATGTAGGTGAATGGGGAACCGCGAAGGATATTATAACCGCTATAGATGTTCTGCACCTTGACGAAGTACAGCATGGTATCGCTGCAGCATCTGATGAAGACGTAATAGGTTACCTGTTAGAAAATAACGTTAGGTTGAATATAACCCCATCCAGCAATGTCCTTCTTGGTCGAGTAACGGATATGGCTCATCATCCAATAGCACAACTATATCGAAAGGGCGTAGATGTAACTATCAACTCTGATGATGTACTTATTTTTGATTCAGATGTGTCAAAAGAGTATCTTCGACTTTACCAATCAGGCTGCTTAATAGCAGAGGAACTGGATGATATAAGACTGAATAGCTTGAAAAAAAGATTAGGAGCGGATAAATAAATGACAGATTTTTCTACTTTAACAGCATGTGGAGAATGCTGTGTAGGTTGTTCAAAGAAAAAGGATGGTCAATGTCCGGGGTGTATAGAGGCGGATGGACGTGTTCCGGAATGGGCAGGATCTGGCAGGTGTAAGGTACATGCTTGTGCAAGGGAACACGGTGTACAATTTTGTGGTCTTTGCACGGAATTTCCTTGTGAGAAGCTTCCTTCAATGATTTCATGGAATCCCAATATAATAAATCATCTTTCAGCTCTTAGAGATGAGTACAACAAACTTCATAAGAGCAAACCTTAAACTTTTGTGAACAATCATTTAGTTAAGTCAGCGCTAATAATAAATGGTATAATGAAGGCACAGAAAGGAGTTTTATGCCGTAAGAAATACTTAATGAGACCCTTGATGAGGATCAGAAGATAACAGATGATGTCATACTAACGCTTAAACCATTGGCTTTTCGCACAATTTCGGACAATGACATTATCGATTTCATACATACACAGTGCTAGAAAGTATTAGAGATAGCGCAGCAAAAGAATGATTCGAAGGAAGTTGCCAGAGCTGTAAACCTTGATACTTTCGAGGTGTTACTTCCGGTATTTGGTGAAGCACACAAGGTTGGTATAGATTTTCTTGTCAATCAGATGAGAGGAACAGACTATGCATTTCTCGTTATGCACAATCATCCAAGTAGCTCTCCATTTTCGGGAACAGATATAAAAGCATTTGTAGATGCAGTTTATATGTCTATCCTTATTGTTCTTGGAAATAATGGGTCGATATACATATTAGAAAAGACCCGCGATCTTTTACCAAATGAGATTATATCAGCAAGAAAAACATTACTTGATTGGAAAAAGAATTACATTGACTATGATACGGTAATTAGGCAGATTAGTGCTTTTGGAATCGTCTACAGCGAAATATAAAGGAGGTTCGTTATGGTAAATATAGTTGAAAAACCCAAACCTACAAGTACATACAATTCTCCTCTAAAGATATCAGATGAGCTTAGACAGTTCACAGAACGCAGAGAACAACGCGCCAAAGAGCTTGGCATAGAATCATATGTCCTGGGTGCTGATGCTCAAAGCGATGATGAATTTCAGAAGCTGGAAGATTATATCATGGAGAATTTTATTGATCTAGACTTAGATGTCCCTGAGGACATCAAGAAAAAATATCTTGAAATGAAGAAAGCCAGGGAAGAATCCCAAAACAAGTAATAAGGAAGAAGATGTACTTGATAAAATATTTCGAGCCCCGTCTATCGCTTGAACAAAAAAGAACCGGTTAGCAAACCGGTTCTTTTTTGTTCGCTTGCATAATAGCGGGCTCCTACTTTTTAATTTTCCTCACTGCCATGAAAGCTTTTCTCCGTTATATATTGCAATTCTATCAGAAGGATTAAGCCATATATCTATAAAGAGTCTGTCGAAATCATTAATCTCTTGTGGCACATTGTCTCTACTAAAAAATCTATGCTCAAAAACTTCTTCCGGATCATTTTTGATTTCTCCAGAGAATTCTTTTGTCCAAAAAACAACGGCAGATGTGTAACATATATCTCCGTTTGGATAGGTGATAAATCTATCTGAACCATTGCAGATTGCAGCGAACTTTAGCTCTCCGAGTTCAATTCCCGCTTCCTCTCTGGCTTCTCGTCTTGCGGTTTCCTCAAAGCTTTCTCCAATCTCCATTCCGCCACCGACAATTCCCCACTTTCCATTATCCTTACGTTTTTGAAGCAGGATCTCGCCCTTATCATTTTCAATAATTGTTCCCACACCTATGGTGATGAGCGGCGCATGCCCAACATGCTTTCTCATCACATTTATGTAACCGCCTTCTTTCTTGTAGTTCTCAATGTATTCCCCAATATTCATTTTCCCCTTATCCTTTCTTCTTTTTCTTATTATCTTGCTATATTGAAATGGTAAGGCTGGCCCCAGGGGCTAAGTCAACAGCACTTATATGACAAAGAGGCTTTTTCTTAAAGCGCATGGAAAGTATAATAAAAACATCTGTAAAAAATGGGGAGAATTGCATGAGATCTGAGCTAAACGTAATAAATCAAATTTTAGAGATGGCTACAAACGAGTCTTCTATCCGGGCAGTTATACGCACAAATCTATTTCCCAAAAGACAATATCTACATTCCTATGAATTCTTTTTTGTAGTTAATGATGTCGAGAAATATGAAAATGACATTTTCAAAGACTGCTTCGGGAAAAGAATTCTCCTATATCGCGGTGATAAGAACTATCCCGAAATGATCCCAAACACAAAAGCACATCTCATGGTATTTGAAGATGGCATAACACTGACGATAGATGCAAGTGATAAAGATACCTTTTTATCCCGTTTCAACAGAGAACAACCTCATGAAAATGTTTGGATTGGTGATACCTTCAAAAAGCTTTTGGATAAAGATGGTCTTCTGCCTGAAATTGAACGTATGGAAGAAACTCAGACTATATTTGCAGAAAAACCATCAAATGAAGATTTTCTCGGAACATGTAACGAATTCTTTTGGGTTCTCAAGACCTTTTCGGAATATACACTTCGCAAGGAACTCCCATCTGCCATGTTCTATCTGAACATAGCTGTTCGAGACCTTCTAAACAAAATGATCCGATGGCATATTTATCTGAAGCATGGCTCTCCTGTAGATATGGGAATTCTTGACAGCAATATGGAAAAGCTGCTTGAAAAAGAACTTTTTGATTTATATAAAAAAACTTATCCTGTGGCAGATTATGATGAGATTTGGAAAGCATATGATGTTGTTATAGGGCTCTTTCATAAAGTTAGCTGCGCTGTTTCTGAGCGCTGCGGCTATTCTTATCCGGAAGAAACGGAAAAGAAAATGCTAAGGTTTATCAGTGCACTAAGGAAAAAGGCTTAAAGTTAGCTAAGCGAACTCGGAGGATGAAAAATGGAATACACACATTTTGTTTCGGTTGCAGGTCTGGTCTGCAATGATAAGAACGATAAGGCTTGAAAATATGTTGTCATCTGTCGATACGATTAGCTGCTTCAATTTCATAAGAGAACCTTTTGAAGTTATAACTGAAGGAAAATACACCGTTGGGAGAAAATAAATGGGAAGAAATGAAACTGTAGAATTAACGGTTCTGTGCCTTATTCAGAATGGTGAAAAGATATTATTGCAGAATCGCATTAAAGAAGACTGGAAAGGATACACTCTTCCGGGAGGACACGTTGAGATAGGAGAGTCATTTGTAGCTGCAGTTAAACGTGAGATGAAGGAAGAAACCGGGCTTACAATACATGATCCTATGCTCGTGGGCATTAAACAGTTTCCTATGAAAAATGGAAACTATATGGAAGGACGCTATATTGTGCTTTTATTTAAAGTGACTAAATTTTCAGGAGAGGTTGTCTCATCTGAAGAAGGTCAGATGGAATGGGTAAATTATAACCAACTTTCTAAAATAAATACTGTTGACGATTTTGAAGACCTTCTGGATGTAATCAATAATCCAAAGCTTACAGAGTTTCAATATCTCGTAAATGGCGATGAATGGTCTGTTGTAAAAAAATAGACATACTAATTATTTTTTTGCTTTATGGAGCATATTATGGATAACATATTTGAGCAAATTGATCCTAAGCTAATAGGAGGACTTTATGACAAGAGTATATTTTGTTCGACACGCTGAGCCGAATTATAATAATCACGATGATATGCTTCGTGAGTTAAGCCCGAAAGGCATGGAAGACAGAAAGCTTGTTACAGCATTTTTGTCAGATAAAAATATAGATGTTGTACTGTCCAGCCCCTTTAAACGTGCAGTGGATACTGTTGCTGACTTTGCAGAAAAAGAGGACCTTCCTATAGAAACTATAGATGATTTCCGTGAAAGAAGGGTCGATAGCTGCTGGATCGAGGATTTCAACGCATTTGCCAAAAAGCAATGGAGCGATTTTGACTACAAGCTTTCAGATGGGGAATGTCTTGGAGAAGTACAGTCCAGAAATATCACGGCATTGAATACAGTTCTGGATAAGTATCCCGGAAAAAATATTGTGATCGGCAGCCATGGAACAGCGCTTAGCACCATAATCAATTATTACGACAGTTCTTTTGGCTACGACGACTTTGAAATTATAAGATTTGTCATGCCATGGATTGTCGAGTTCGTGTTTGATAATGATAAAAAGTGCATTGAGATAAACAAGTACAATCTGAAATGATGTTTGACCATGCCCCAAGGGCAAGCTCTATGATATAAAAGAAAAACATCTTCAGAAGGGACAAGCTATGGCATCTTCCGTATTACATTACATAATTTCTAAAAAAGTCGCAGAGCAAATGCAGATAAAGGACACCGCTCGTTTTCTGATGGGCGCTGTCATCGCACCGGATACAGGTTCCAAGGATGATGGAAGCTATCACACACTACACTATTTTGAAGAATACCATCATGAAAATCTCAGAGGCATCAATTGGCAAAACTTTGCTGTGGACAACACAGGTAATATGACAGATGCTTATTATCTTGGCTACTACTGCCATCTTATAGAAGATTCCGTATGGTATCATGACTTTTTTGATAAGACGATGCGAATCTATCCCAAAGAAATCCGCGAGAAGAAATTTCCTATTGTTTACAGGGACTACTGGAGACTTAATTATCTTTTGAAAAAGGAGCTTGATATCCCGTATATTCCATTTGAAAAAGTTAGCATTCCTGATGCTTCCATTAGTGCAGACAGAATCGATTTCCAGATAGAAAACGTAAATAAGCAGTTCGAAGCCCCTTCATGTTCTAAAGAGGACCTGGAATTGATTTCATGGGATTTCATTATGGAATACATAAACAAGTGTGAGTACCTGTGCAAAAACGAAATATCTGCGTTACAAGGTAAGTCCATTCATATTAATCCCCAAAACTATTATTCATACAGCCAAAAAAATTTTTAAATAAAGTGAAAAATGCATAATTCAGTACGGGTCACTTTATTGAATTAGTCATATATTCAGCGTATTCACGAGCGATACGTAAATCATAAGTAACATCCACACCGTCTGAGTACTCGCGGAGAGCATCACATATAAGCGTATGATATTTCTGGGGAAGATTCTTTATTCCCCAGTCTCCGCCTTCCTTTTTGGACAGAACAAGCTGCTCCTTCTTATAAGCCAATACCCTGACCAGATTCAATGTAATGTACATGGTATTGTTTTCGATGTCCTCCGGTGCCTCAGATATGTCATCCCATATGGCATCTATATAGTCTTTTTGAGGAACCTCTGCAAATACATCTTCAATGGACTGTCCATGCAGGCATTTTCCCCTTTTTCCGATTATGGTAAAATGCGCAGCCAGGTCTTTATCCGTACCATTCATTTTCTGAATATAATCCTCCGGATTGTCCCTGTACCATCCAAGATGCATAACAGAAAAATGAAGTTCAAAGGGTGTCGGATATACAAATGGCTTACAAACATCTTTGGTCACTATGCTCATTTCTATACCCTTTGCAGGTCCTCTTTCATTAAGCTCTGTCACCATATCCATAAATGCTCGCTTTGAAGCGTCATCCATTTTCTCATTAACAACTATGATAAAATCCAGGTCACTCTTTTTCGGATTAAAGCATCCCATAACATAGGAACCATGCAGATATATACCTACCAGGTTATCATCAAGGATTTCTCTTGTATTTTGGACAAATTCATTCAGTAATGCTTCCACAGTAATAATCTCCAAATATTTTAATGTAATCTACTGTCCCAGATACTCTACGAACTCAGCCTCCGGTTCTGTCTTTTCCCGCGGTGCAGTTAAACATCACTCCATACTTTGCGTTAGCTATCGTTTTAAACACTTCAGAGATTTTAGCTGAATGAGCTATCCAATAAATCAATCATTTTTATTATATACGATAACTTTATCCGTAAGCTTTCCCTTTGAGATATATTCCTTGAAAAAATCCTGTCAACTGTAATTACTGATTCTATCAACTATGCTGTCCGTACAGATATCTATAAACTCAAGCATCTGCCCTGCTGTACAGTACGTACAATCGGATACATCCACCGGTTCTGATACATTGTACTGGACATTAATCAGATGGTCCTTGATATCCTTTAAAGCGGCTGCATCTGTATAGTCCCCTATATCTATTTCCGCAGATGCTGAAAGGAGCCTGAATATCTCCGCAGTATTCTCACTGTTTTGATATAACCACACTCCCACCTTTTTCATATCAGGATAATATGCTGCCTTAAACTCATCCTTTGTAAAAGGTGGCATGCACTTTTTCTGGGCTTTTCTCCACACCAGTAGATCGTTACAGTGGTCTGTGAGGCAGTGGACGCATATTCCAAGAATAAGCATCTTTCTCTTTATATCTTTTTCTGGAGCTCCATATTCATCCCAAAATGCATCGATATTTTCCAGCCATCTGTCGTAGTCCTGAGTATCTCCCCAGGGTCCGCAGCCTTCAAAAAGATGGGTGTGAATCTTGGTTTCAAGAAATGGCACCGACTCGCTGATGGCATCAGGAGCGACAGATCCAAGTATGAATTCTGCTCTTCCCTTAGAGATCCCCATTTTATCAGCAACCCTGTAAGCTACTTCCATATGTGTCATCTGCCCCGCCATCACTTTTTCCTCCTGACCTTCTCAATTTCCTCTTCTTTCGTTTTATCCTAAGGCTTTAATGAAAGGATAAGGTCTGCCCCAAGGGCCAGGTCAATACCACTAATTCTTTTCAAAATAAACGATGTCCATCAAGTCGCTTATTTTTTCGATTTTTCCAGTCCGTTTATATCCAAGCTTTTCATAGAGATGTATGTTGCCTTCCTCCTGAAGAATAGTATCAAGGCTCCAGTTGTCATCTCCGTGTATCCTTTCAGCCTCTATAATAGCCTGCCTGGCGAGACCTTTGTTTCTATATTTCGGCATTATCCACAATGGTGAAATCCGTTTTCTGCTGCCATCCTTTTTATCAACAATCCTGATTCCGCCCACATTTATGCCATCTGAAACAATATAGTAGTAGGTAGTTCCTTCAAAATCGTATTTCTGTAAGATCCGCTCGTAGCTCTCAGCAGCAGGGCTCATATCGTAATCATGGTATTTCTCCAAAAGTCCTTTGAAAGCTTCGACCTGCATTTCCCATAAACTATGCATATCTTCACGACTTGCCTCTTTTAACGTGACACTCATAGCATTCTCCTGTCTTCAGCTTTTGATAAACACCTGGACAACATGGTTGGAATAGCCCATGAGATCAGGCCTTTCTGCTGTGGCGATGAGGTACTGAATCCACTCATTATATGAGGCCTCGGACATATTGTTGACAGCCTCGCGAATAGCCTGTGATAATCCATCCTGCGCAAATCTTGGTCCTTTAGTAACGGGTAGTGTCTCGCATACCTTGTCAGTTAATTCATCGATTGTAGCTATGGTATGAAGGAAAATAGATGATTCGGTATTTTCAGTAACCTGTGCCGTCTCTCTTATATATCCGATTTCCTTTATTTCCTCAGCAGGGTTTTCGCTCTGGAATATATACTCAATTAGAGGTGCATCCTGCAAAACAAATGCCACGAAAACGGGCGCTCCCTTCTTTGCAACACGCAACGCCTCTTTTATTGCTGTAACTCTGTCCTGAAAATTATGAAGATGATATACCGGCCCCATTAAAAGTACCAGATCATAACTGTCATCCGGGAACTCATTTAAATCCAGAGCATTTCCCTGATATACATTGACGTTCTCTGCATCCCCAAAAAGCTCTTTCATTCTTGAGACATTGTCCTCATGAAGATCTATGGCATCCACTAAATAGCCTTCTTCCGAAATAGCTTTGGTATAAGCTCCGCATCCTGCGCCTATGTCGATGATTTTTGCTCCCTTTTGAAGATATTTATGAATATAATGCATGGTCAATATGAACTCTGTCTCATTTGCCTTTGTATAAGTAAGGCGTCCCTCCTCAAAGGCACCTGCATACTGCCTCTGAAATATTTCGTCCAGCTCTTTTCCGTTTATACTCATCTTCAAAACCCTCCTTGTTTTTTCATACCAAAAAAGCACATCAGCCAGTTAAAATTTATCTGTCTGGTGTGCTTTCCAAAAATCATCTAATGCAAAACCTACACAGACAGATAAGACCTATCGGCTTATAGCTGTGTAAGTAACCTCTGCTATAAGCAAATATGTCTGTACATCATCTCCATGTAGTTATACATATAACGCTGATTCATAAGTGCTCCTAAATGAAATATGTTGTAGTAATGATATCCCTATAACGCTTACATGTCAAAAAATTTATATCAGACAGCATTTTTCTTAAGACAACAGCGCCAAATAATAGTAAAATCACTCTTGGGGAAAATTTTCAAATGGAGGATTTCGTATGAAAAAAGTAATGAGTCGCGTAGTTCAATTTTTATCCATCATCACAATTATGATTATTGTGGTTTGTGGTTTTACAGGACTTGAAGCCCAGGCTAAAACCAAGCTTCAGGAAAAGACACAAACCATAACAATTGGTGAGCAGAAGCGTATAAAGCTTTATTCAGGCAAGAAGGCAATTAAGAATAAGCATATCAAATGGTCTTCAAAGAATAAGAAGATTGCCAAGGTTTCCAAAAAGGGCGTTGTAACCGGAGTAGCTGAGGGCTCTACAAAGATAATCGCCAAGTACAAGGGTAAGAAATATAAGCTTTCAGTAACTGTTCAGAAAAAAGCTGAAGAACCAAAGCCTGTAACTCCGCCGGAGAAAAAGAAGACCATTCATGAAAATGTTCCTGAAGATGCACAGCTTTATGAAGGACATTCTTATAAAATTTATTATGGTGTTATGGATTGGCACACAGCAAAAACTGAGTGTGAAAAGCTTGGTGGACATCTTGCTACCGTAACTACAGCAATGGAAAATGCATTTATCGGCACACTTATTGGTAATGAGACAGTCAAACCCGGATACTGGCTTGGCGGATACCGTGATGATGATATGAGTAAAGACTGGAAATGGGTTACCGGTGAGTCGTTTGATTATACCAACTGGCAGAGGCCTACAGAAAATCCCGGATATGGTAATGGAGAATTATATCTTGAAATGTGGAATGCCCGTCTTAATTATCAGTGGAATGACCTTGGAGATTATAACTATACGAGAAATTGGATAAAGGGTTATGTGTGCGAATGGGAGTATCCCAGAGTTGAAGAATAAATATGTGTATAAAAAAGAAGATCATAGCGATCTTCTTTTTTTACGCTTCTATTTGTAGCAGTGAACAAAGGTAGAGTCTGTATCAACTACTATCTTGCCATCCTCCTCGATCTTCCTGTCAAAACACTGAAGGAGCCTGTCTTTAATGGATAAAAGGTACTTATTCCCATCCTTGTAATGCTTCACAAGCCTTTCAAATAAAATCTCGGAATCGTCATAGTAAATCGGGCCCGGAAGATGAACCCGTTCTACCTTTGAAAAGTCCTCGGAAATCAATTTTATAAATTCATTCTCCCTATTTATCAGGTCGTTTTTCCTTTTTGACACAAAGGACTTATCGAAGCCGTTTTCATCAAAAAACCGCTCCCAATAGTCATGCTCTATTCCTGTTCATTGTTTTCAAGATGGCCCTTTATCTCATCCAGGCTAAAGCCCACATGCTTAAGAGCAATGATCTTTTCAAGCACCATAAGCGAGTTCTTGTCATAGAGCTTGTAATTGCCCTCTGAATATCCAACCGGTCTGAGAAGCCCCTTTTCATCATATATTCGCAGTGCCTTCTGCGATACACCTGCTACTCTTGCCAGTTCCCCCGTTGTCATCATCTCTTTCATGCAGCTATCCCCAATCCTTTCTTCCCCCTTATGCTATCATATACTTTGCCTGCGATATAGTGTTATACTATTTATCATATAAACTTATGAGGAAAGGTATCTGAATGATCGTATTTTTTACAGGAACAGGTAACAGCCGTTTTATCGCAGAAAAGCTGGCTGAATTCACCGGCGATGAAACCTTTGATATTTTCGAATCTGTCCGCACAGGAAAAGGACACACATTTACAGAAGAGGGTCCCTATATCTTTATTGCGCCCGTCTATGTAGCAGCTCCTGCCCAGTGCCTGACAGACTTCATTAAACGCTCAGAATTTCCCAAAAACTCCAAAGCATATTTCATCATGTGCTGCGCAGCAAGTATGAGCGCATCTCCTGTTTTCTGCATGAATATCGCATCTGAAAAAGGTTTTGAATATAAGGGCACCGCACCTATGATAATGCCGCAAAATTACATTACCTATTTCAAGGCTGATTCCGAGGAAATATGCAGGGACAAAATAAAAAATGCTCCGGAAAGCATTCGTGAAATTTCTGAATATATTAAAGCAGGAAAGGATCTGCCTCAAACAAAAATCAGTAACTTCGAGTACAGGATGACTGTTCCCGTTCTTAATCTGTATTGCAAATACTTCATGAAATCCAAGGCCTTCCATGTCACAGATAAATGCATAGGCTGCGGAAAGTGTGTATCTCTTTGTCCTTTTGGAAATATATCGCTAAAGGACAATAAGCCCGTCTGGGGATCAAAGTGTACTCATTGTATGGCCTGCATCAGCATGTGTCCCACCGAGGCCATAGAATACGGCAAGTTAACTAAAGGAAAACCCCGTTATCATGGGCCCTATTCCTATAACAGCTAATTACATAACATCAAAATCAGGGAGGAGAAGGAAATGAACGAAATGATAACTAAGAGAAATGATCTTCTGGCAAAAAAGATCATAAGCGGACTTGAATCAAGGAACATGAGCGGATACTACGCAAAGACCAAGGAAGAAGCATTAAAGCTTGCTCTTGAGCTTATCCACAAGGGAAGCTCCATTGCCATGGGAGGCGCCATGAGTGCCCACGAAATAGGTCTTGTGGATGCTCTTAAAACCTCCGATTACAATTTCATAGACCGCGATGCTGCTGAGGATAAGCGTGCAGCTATGCTCGCTGCCTATGACGCAGACATATTTTTATCAAGTGCTAACGCCATGACCGAGGACGGAGTTCTCATAAACATCGATGGTAACTCAAACAGAGTTTCAGCCATCTGCCAGGGTCCTAAAAAGGTAGTATTTATCGTCGGCATGAACAAGGTATGTCCCGATGTGGACAGCGCCCTGAAAAGAGCTCGCAATGTGGCTGCTCCCATAAATGCACAGCGCTTTGGACTTTCAACTCCCTGCGCAAAGACCGGAAGCTGTATGGATTGTAAATCTCCCGACACTATCTGCTGTCAGTTCCTTATGACAAGATATTCCAGACATGAAGGAAGAATCCATGTAATCCTTGTTAACGATTCTCTCGGCTTCTAATCTTTTATAAAGAAAAACGCTTTCCCCTTGTTATCTACAAAGAGGAAAGCGTTATTTTTTTATTCTTCAGGTCTTCCTATACCGTGTTTTTTCATAATCTGCCTAAGGAACAATGGCTGGAAAATAAATATCAGGAAAAATCCAACCACAAAGCATATAATTAAGCTCTTCAGGAACATCGGCAAAAACGGAATCGGCGCTACGCCGCCATTCTGTATGGTAATCATTCTATATGCAAGACCAACCATAACCAGCGTCATTATGGGAGTGTAGATCAGATCGGAAAGAAAACTCTCAAAGGTCCTTGCTCCGATGGTTCCCTGCCTGAGTCGGAGTCTCGCACACAAACCACCCGTGACTTTTCCAATAGGAATCACCAGGCCAATTATCAGGCTTATTATAGTGCTGATAACAAAGCTGATAATGAACCCGGGAATTGTGAAATGTCCCGATGAAAGAATCCCAACCAGTGAGAGGCAAAAGCTCATCATTATGCCCATTCTGATCGCCATCTGTCGTCCGATTATCCTCATCTGTTCTTCCATAATCATTTACCCCCTGTAGGTTTGCACGTGGATAGACATTGTTCCAAATCCATTATTTAGTTTCAAAATACTCCGGGTGCTCCTTAAAATGCATCATCATGGTTGCAGTGAGGCTTAAATCCTTTGCTTCCTCACCTATATCAGCTCGCTCAACCCATTCTGCTCTGGCGAGCTCATTTTCATCCATATTGATATTCGGATCTCCATCAAGCTCACAAAAATAACCAAGCAGCAGGTTCGAATCGAATCCCCAGGGCTGGCTTGCAAAGTATCTGATATTCTTTACCTTTATGCCAACCTCCTCTAAGACTTCACGTCTTACAGTATCCTCTGCAGTTTCTCCTATCTCACAAAAACCGGCAACAAGGGCGTTACCCTTATATGGTCTTCCTGCGTACCTTGTCATCATGATTTTGCTTCCATTTGTAACTCCGACTATAACCGCAGGGCATATCTTTGGATATATTATATTTCCGCACCTTGGACACTTTAGAGCCCTCTCAGCATCATGAATTATCGTTTCCCTGCCGCATCTTCCGCAGAATTTATTATCGCGGTACCAGACATAGAGATGATAGGCCGTCATTCCCGCAAAACACAGGTAACCGGGATTTGCACCGCGCAAAACACGGATGCTCTCATAGTTGTAATTACAATCTGAGCCCTTTCCCTGAACTTCGTTTATATAGCAGCCATACTCTTTTTTTGGAAGATAAAACCTGTCCCCGTCGATTTCAAAAAGGTAGATCAGCTCATTTTTATCAATTCCAAGCTCCTCTACCCTGGGACACCTGAATGCTCCATCATCCTCTAAAACGCACAAAACCTCCCTGCCCCGAAACGAAAACACATAATCGCGGGGATCCGGAAGGTCTCTTTTATAAATATTGTTAAACACTTTTGGTGAAATATCCTGTATCATATTATTGATTATACATTATCTCTTTTCAGAGATGATAGATTGTTTTTCCATTTTAATAGAATTATAATATATTTTATACAATTTATTTTAAGGAGGCAAGTATGCAGGAAGTATATGAATTTTTGAAAAAATGTGGAACTTACTATCTGGCTACTGTTGATGGGGATCAGCCCAGAGTTCGCCCCTTCGGAACAGTAGATATTTTCGAGGACAAGCTTTATATCCAGACCGGAAAAGTAAAAGATGTCTCCAAGCAGATTCAGAAGAATCCCAAGGTTGAGATCTGCGGTTTTGCTGAAGGCAAATGGGTTCGCGTAGCAGGTGAGCTTGTACGCGATGACAGAATAGAAGCTAAGAAGCACATGCTCGATGCTTATCCGTCACTTCAGGGTATGTACTCTGCTGAGGATGACAACACAGAAGTGCTTTATTTCAAGAATGCAACAGCTACCTTCTCTTCCTTCACAGAAGAGCCCAAGGTTGTTAAGTTCTGATAATTACCGGCTTTTGCTATTTAAAAAGAAGGACTCGATCGAGAAAGAAGGACTCAATCGAGTCCTTCTTTTGTATTTCTATCAAAGTTCTTCAGTAACCTGGAACACATAGAATTTCAAATAATAAGAAGCGTCGTTAGACCACAAAATAGGATGGTCTGCAGCCTGCTGCCTGAACTCAACCTGCCTAAGCTGTTTATGGGCACTTCTTGCAGCTTCTCTTATTGTCTTTACAAAAAGCTCCTCATCCATGAAATGTGAACATGAGCAGGTCGCAAGAAATCCGCCATTTTTCACAAGCTTAAGTCCGCGGATGTTGATCTCACGATAGCCTGTAACAGCCTTCTTGATAGAAGCTCTGGACTTGGTAAATGCAGGCGGATCAAGAATAACCACGTCATACTGCTCTCCCTGCTTCTCAAGATCCGGCAAAAGATCAAACACGTCAGCACACTTAAATTTGATAATATCCTCAAGCCCGTTAAGTCTTGCGTTTTCCTCTGCCTGAGCACATCCCACATCGGAAGCATCAACCGCAAGAACTGAATCAGCTCCAGCTTTGGCACAGTTAAGTCCAAAGGAACCTGTATGTGTAAAGCAGTCCAGAACCTTCTTACCCTTACAAAGAGATGCTATTGCTCTCCTGTTGTTCTTCTGATCAAGGAAGAATCCGGTCTTCTGGCCATTCTCCACATCAACGTAGTATTTAACACCGTTCTCCTCTATCAGGACCTTGGTATCGAAGGGCTCACCGATGAATCCCTTTATTCTCTCAAGGCCTTCCTGCTCTCTTACCTTCGCATCACTTCTCTCATATATTCCACGGATCTGTACACCATCCTCAGCAAGAACCTTCTTACAGATATCAAGAATCTTGTCCTTCATGCGGTCAGTACCAAGAGCCAGGGACTCAATTACAAGCACATCTGAAAACTTATCAATTGTAATTCCGGGAAGGAAATCAGCCTCACCAAAAACCAGTCTGCAGGAGAGCTCCTTAAGTCTTTTGGTTTTAAGCTCGTCCTCTGATACAGCCTTTTTCTCGCCCAAAATACTCTCATAGCCGTACAACTCAGGGCACATAACAGCCTTCCTGTAATCCCAGGCATTTTTCACTCTTGTCTCTAAAAGGGCATCATTCACAGGATGTTCCTTCCTTCTGGACATCATCCTTACACGGATCTTAGAGTTCGTATTTATAAATCCATATCCCATGAAATAATCATCATGGTCATGGACCTCTACGATATCTCCATTTTCAAAGCTGCCCTCAACTCTGTTTATCTCATTATCAAAAACCCAGGCTCCACCCGCCTTAATTGTACGTCCTTCGCCCTTTTTAAGAATTATTTTTGCATATTCACTCATTAATATTTCCTCTCAAACAGTCCTTATTACTTGGACTTCTCAGCTTATTCTTTCCATATCATAATATCATATTCCATTTATTATTGAATTCCAATATGTAAAGCTATTGACAAAAGCCTCCTCTTTATTGTATTATCATGTGTGCTGCGAAAGTCTTCTCACGACTTCCGCTTAACATATAACGAAGTGTGGCTCAGTTTGGTAGAGCGCTGCGTTCGGGACGCAGAGGTCGCAGGTTCAAATCCTGTCACTTCGACTCAGTATTTACAAGGGTTTGCAGATTTGCAAATCCTTATTTTTTTGTCTGAATTCTACCATATCCTCTTTATACTCCGTATCCCCAAAAGATGTGAAGAGCATTTCTAAGTGCAATCGAGTAGGCTGACTCCTACTCGATTTCGCACACGAACATTCCGCACTTAGTGCTCCATGTTCTTACGACAGGCAAATGAATTTGTATGCAAGCATCCATTCGCTTGCCGGTCTTGTGCTACAAAAAAATGGTACAGGCATATACACACCTGTACCACTTATATTATTATGACAAAAAACTATTAGTCCATAAGGGCCATACGATCAGGATCGTTTGCGAAAACTTCCTTAGCGTTGTCCTTTGTAACAACTGTAGGATCAAGCTCGTAGATCGGAACTTCCTTCTTGCCGTTGTCTGTTGTTACATCTGTAGCGGGCATTCCCTTACCATCTCTAAGGTCGTTGATGATCTCGATTGACTTAGCAACAAGATCCTGTGTAGGCTTAGCAACTGTGCAGTACTGCTTGCCCTGCCATACCCATTCAACTGACTCGTTCTCTGCATCAAGACCTGTAACTACAGGATTAGGCTGACCTGCATCCTCACATGCTGTTACGATTGCTCTTGCGATACCATCGTTAGGAGAAAGAACACCGTCGATCTCTTTATCAGAGTAGTTACCTGCAAGAAGTGAATCCATACGCTTCTGAGCTTTAGCATTGTCCCAGTCCTCTGTAGCACACTGTGTGAACTCTGTCTGACCGGATACTACAACGATGTTACCTGCATCAATTTCAGGCTGAAGAACTGACATAGCACCTTTGAAGAAGTTAGGAGCATTAGGATCAGCAGGGCCGCCACCGAAAAGCTCGATGTTGTAAGGGCCTTCGCCTTTTTCTTTCTTAAGACCGTCAAGGAGTGCCTGTCCCTGTAATTCACCGGTACGAACACTACCGAACTGAACTACGCCGTCAACTGCTTCTGTGTTCTCGATGAGGCGGTCATAACCGATTACATAAACACCGGCATCCTTAGCCTGCTCAAGTACGCTACCAAGCTGTGTTCCATCGATAGGACCTACAACGATAACCTTAGCACCGTTCTCGATCATTGACTCGATCTGCTGTTGCTGCTGAGGAACCTTCTGGTCAGCTGCCTGAACTAAAGGCTTATATCCTGCTTTTTCAAGCTCTTCTTTGAACATTGTCTCAGCTTCTTTCCAGTTCTGAGTTCCAAGCCAGGGAAGTGAAACGCCGATGGTAGCACCTTCCTCAAAGCCCTCTGTAGCTGCAGGAGTTGCCTCTGCCTCTGAATCTGAAGCAGTCTCTTCTGAAGATTCTGTAGCTTCTGTTGTATCAGCTGCTTCCTCAGTTGACTCAGCTTCAGTAGCTGTTTCTGTTGTAGCTTCTGATTTCTTTTCATCAGATGAACTTGATGAACCCTCGCGAGCTGAACTACATGCTGTAAGTGTAGTTGCTGTAAGAACTACAGACAGCATCATTGCCATAATCTTTTTCTTTTGCATAACTTTCCTCCTTGGTAAATATAACCTTTTTTCTATTTAAGGCCGGCAGGCAGCGCTACCTGCCGGATACGCCTTACAAATTTACAGATTCCTGTTTATCCTCAAAAAAGGAAATCTATCAGTTCTTTGCTGCTTCCTTTGAAGGGAATAGTCTTCCTATAATAGAAGCTTTTCCTACCTTCTTGTTGTAAACATCAAATGCTACGGCAATAAGAAGAACGAGACCTTTGATAACCTGTGTCTTATCAGCACCTACACCCATGAGCATAAGTCCGTTGTTAAGAACTGCCATAACCATACCACCGACCATGGTTGCAATGATGGTTCCAACACCACCTGAAACAGCTGCACCGCCGATGAATACTGATGCAATAGCGTCCATCTCCCACTGGTTACCATCAGCAGGACCTGCTGCTGTAGATCTTCCTACGAAAAGAATTCCGGCAACTGCCGCAAGCATGGACATATTCATCATTGTAAGGAAATATGTGCGGCTTACATTTACACCTGAAAGAGCTGCTGCACTCTTATTTCCACCTACTGCATAGATGTGGCGACCAAATCTGGTTTTCTGTGTAATAATGTGATAAACGATAACAAGAATAAGGAGAATCAGTCCCGGTATCGGGAAGGAAGTTCCCTCTCTTCCTGTTCCATAGAGCCAGGTAAAGTAAGCTATTATCAGAGAAATCAGAACTGTTCTTGCTACTACAACCCATAAAGGCTGCTTTGCACCGGCGATCTGTCCGGAATTTTTGTACTTTCTGACTTCAATGATTATAAGAGCGATAATACCGATTATTCCCAAAACAAGCGTTGAATTATTCATTCCCGTAGATTTGGGTCCCCACTCAGGCATGTAGCCTGCTCCGAAAAATCTGAGTTCTTCAGGTGCAGGAACTGAGATGGACTGAGATATCCAGATAACTGCACCTCTGAACATCATCATACTTCCAAGTGTTGTGATGAATCCCGGAATACCGAGCTTTGCAAGGAAAAATCCGTTCCAGGCACCAACAAGTGCTCCGATTGCAAGTGCAATGAGCACTGCCAGATACCAAGGAAGATTTAATTCACTTGCTGCCTTAGCCATTACCATTCCTGAGAAACCGGCAACACTACCAACTGACAGATCAATCTGACCTATTACGATAACCATCAGCATGCCAAGCGCCAGAATAAGGACGTAAGCATTACCTGATAAAAGATTCTGGAAATTGGAAGAAGTGAGCATTCTTCCATCAGATATAACATTGAATACAACAATCAGCACGGCCAGTGCCAGAACCATGGTGTACTGACGAAGGTCTTCCCCTAAAACCTGCTTAATATATTTCATGACTTTAAACCTCTTCCCTATTTTGTTGTTAAGCGGATGTAACTGTCATTCGCTTCATTAGTGCTTCCTGATCAGCTTCCTCAGCTCTCAGTTCCCCTGTGATGGCTCCTTCAAAAATTGTATATATCCTGTCAGCTACCCCTAATAGCTCAGGAAGCTCTGAAGAAACCATTATGACTGCCTTCCCCTGATCGGCAAGTTCATGTATCAGCTTGTAAATCTCATATTTTGCACCTACGTCAATACCTCTTGTAGGCTCATCAAGTATCAGCACATCCGGCTCTGTAAACATCCATTTTGATAGAACTACCTTCTGCTGATTACCACCTGATAAAGTGCTTACTCCAACTCCGACGTCCTTGCATTTGATTCGAAGCGCCTTTCTGTACTCCTCAGATGCCTTAAGCTCTTTTGTCGAATCCAGAAGTCCGTTTGTCAGAATCTTGTCCATGTTGGCTGAAACTATGGTTTTTCTGATGCTGTCCAAAAGGTTAAGTCCCAGATTCTTACGATCCTCAGGCACATAAGCTATTCCATGCTTTATGGCCGCCTGAACGGTTTTCAGCTTTACCTTCTTTCCCTTTATTTTGATTGTTCCTGATTTATAGATTCCGTAGTTTTGCCCGAAAATTGAACGCATGAGCTCTGTTCTTCCTGCTCCCATGAGTCCCGCAAATCCTACGACTTCACCTGCGCGTACATAAAATGAAGAGTTTTTGCAGGCCATCCTGCCCTTGACTGCAGGATCCTCAATATTCCAGTTTGATACTTCGAAAATGACCTCTCCTGGATTGGACTTATGCTCCGGATATCTGTTTTCAATCGAACGACCTACCATCGACCTGATGATCTTGTTCTCATCCACCTGTCCGGCTACTACTTCATAGCTTTCAACAGTCTGTCCGTCACGGATAACCGTAACCGCATCAGATATTGCCGCAATCTCATTAAGTTTGTGAGATATCATGATACAGGTGATGCCCTTCTCCTTAAGACCTCTCATGAGTTCAAGAAGATTGGCCGAATCATCCTCATTAAGAGCTGATGTAGGCTCATCAAGTATGAGAAGCTTAACATTTTTGGAAAGTGCCTTCGCTATCTCAACAAGCTGCTGCTGTCCTACACCCAGGTTCTTAATAAGCGTATCAGGACTGATATTCAGCCCTACCTTGTCAAGAAGCTCCACTGTCCTTCTTCGCTGCTCTGTCCAGTCGATAAGTCCGCCATTTGTCAGCTCATTTCCCATGAAAATATTCTCTGTGATTGACAATTCCGGAATCATCGTAAGTTCCTGATGAATAATTGCAATTCCTGTCTGCTCGGATTCCTTGATATTACGGAATTTCATCTCCCGCCCGTCAAAGATTATCTGACCACTATACGTCCCATAAGGATATACACCGGACAATACCTTCATCAGCGTGGATTTACCGGCACCATTTTCACCACATATCGAGTGAATCGAGTCTCTTTTGACTTCGAGTGTTACATCTGAAAGTGCCTTAACCCCGGGAAACACCTTTGTAATTCCTCGCATTTCAAGAATTAAAGGATTTTCTTTCATTGCCGCCTTTAACCTCCCCTTATATCGCTAAAATATCAGAAATACATATCCTGAATTATTTTGCCGTAAGATATTCACTGGGTTTTCCCAGTACTCTGTCAGTAGCTATCGCTGCTGCTCCATAAAGTGTAGGGTCAACACTTAATTCGGACATCATAATGTCGACCTGTGAAAACAGCTCAGGAATGGTTCTCTCCTCAACTATTCTTTTTATCTGCGGTAATAAAATATCACCCGCTTTCGAAATGACATCGCCTATTACTATGATGTCGGGATTATATGCATTTATTAAGGTAACGCAGCCATAGGCTATGTACTGCGCCATTTCCTTCATGATATCGAGTATGGCACCATCGCCTTTTCTTGCAGCCTCGAATATCACATCGTAATCATCAATTCTCTTGTGCTTTTTATCAGTAAAAATTGATGGCAAAGCTTCCTTTGCTCTTGCAAGCATTACCCGTGTAGAGCAGTAAAGCTCAAGGCATCCGTAATTGCCACATTCACATCTGGGTCCGCGATAGTCTATACTAATATGTCCAACCTCACTTGCTGCACCCTGTTTTCCAAATAAAAGCTTCTCATTCTCAACTATTCCGGAACCTACACCCTCTCCCATTAGGAAGTATGCAAGTGTATTCATGGGCTTTTTATGATTACCAAACCACCACTCTGCCATGGCTCCGGCGTTTGCATCCTGTTCTATGAAAAATGGCTTATCGAATTCATTCTCAAATTCCTTAAGGAAATTTACATCGTGCCACGACATCATTTGTGACACAACAGCTATGTGCCCTTCATTTTTAAGATAAGGCCCCGGAACCGCCATTCCTATTGCCACAACGTTCTCGTTTTTATCAAGATACTCACGGATCAGTTTCTTTATATCCTTAAGGACTATTTTCGGATCATCCGTAATATCGAACTCGACTTCGGTCTGTTCGTAGAACTTACCTGATATATCAAACATACCAACTGTGTACATATATCTTGAAAACTTGACCCCAATCACACAGTTCTTCTCAGAATTAAGCTTAAGTCCGATCGCACGCCTGTTTCCGCTCCCCTTGATAATACCTGTCTCTAGCACAATTCCACTCTCAATAAGAGATGCAACTATCTTGGTTATGGATGCCTGGGTGAGCCCCGTCATCTTCGCAAGCTCTGCCCTGGAACATATTTCATTTTGTAATTCCTTTTGATGAATAATCTTCAATAACTGCGCTCTGTGTGCTTCATTCATATCGCTGTTATTGACTATCGGATTGTTATCCAATTAACTAACGCCCCCATTAATTTATTTCCGTTGTTAATATATTAACTTTGTTAATATATTATGCACATTTATTGCTTAGGTCAACCAAAAATTGCCATTTATTGTATGTTTTGTATACTTGCACTAATTGAATATTAAAATTTTGTGAACTTATTACACAAAGAATTTTGGTTTTCATTCGTTATGTTAACTAAATTACCGTGCGGATATTAATTCCAGACAGAACAGATATTAAGAATTTAAACTAAAAAAAGGAGCTGGAAAAAATGATTTCTCATTTTTTCACAGCCCCTTTTCGCATATTCTTTGTTCTTATCATTACTTGTTTGTTAGAAAAGCTGTTATTTCTTCTTGGGTTGGCATTACAGAAAGTGCACCTTTTCTGGTGGTTATAATAGATGCCGCAGCGTTTGCAAACGACAGGCATTCAAATAATCCGTCTTTTGTCAGATTATCAAGTCCGTTTCTGTGGATGTAATCTATGGCACAGGCACAGAAGGTATCGCCTGCTCCTGTAGTCTCTATAGTAACAGGATTTCTGTACCCGTCTTTTTTGATCACCATATCTTTGTAAAGAGCTATACTTCCTTCAGGTCCAAGTGTGGCAAACACGATTGGAATACCAAAGTCTCTCTTCATTTTCCTTGCTCCTGCCTCTATATCCTTAAGGCCTGTAAAAAGCTCAATCTCATTATCTGAAATTTTCAGGATATCACAGTTTTCAAAGCCATATTTCATAGCATCTATTGCATCGTCTACGTTCTTCCATAAAGGTTCTCTGTAATTTGGATCAAAAGATATGACTGCTCCGCTCTCTTTAGCTATTGTAACAGCTCTGACAGTTGCCTCTTTTGCAGGTTCGTCTGTCATTGACAGTGTTCCAAGATGAAATACATCTGCATTCCTGATAAGATCAGCATTCTTCTCAACATCCTCTGCTGTCAGCATCATGTCTGCTCCGGGCTTTCTGTAAAAAGAAAAATCTCTGTCTCCATTTGGAAGCTTGTTTACAAATGCAAGGGTAGTATTTACCTCCTCGTCAAAGACAAGTCCGGTAGAGTCTATACCCTGCTTTTCAATTCTCTCTTTTAACATTCTCCCAAAAAAGTCGTTTCCAACCTTGCCGATAAAAGCTGTGCTGTTGCCTAAATTCTGAAGCATTGACAGCACATTACAGGGTGCTCCGCCTGGATTAGCCTCAAATAAAGGATTTCCCTGGTTGCTGTCTCCGCTTCCTGTAAAATCAATAAGCAACTCCCCCAGCGCAACTACATCTTTTTTCATAAGTTATTTCCTCTCAAGCTCATACATAGTAACATCCATAAGAAGTTCTCCAACTGCCTTAAAACTGATACCTTCAGCTCTGACATCTGTAAGGATCACCATGGACATAACCTGCTCTCCATCATTTATGAAAAGCTCCATGCTGTATCTGTCAAGAACGAGCCTTAAAATGATCTCGCCTTTATTGTTGGCTACTCTGCAACGTCTCTGATGAACGATGGCTCTGCGGCTTCCTGAGTGCTTTCTGTCTATCTTGACAATATTGTCAACAGGATCATATTCGATAGTAGAATATGCCTTACCATTATCAGCAAAACGAATTTCAAATCTCTTATAGGAGAGGTCATCGCTTGTAGATCTGACTCTTACTGCCATATCTATGCATCTGCCCTCTATACTTGACAGAGATGCACTATCTGATATAAGCACATTCTGTCTGCTTATTCTCTTTCCGTAGTAGTTCTCTATCTCTCTTATAGGCTTCTGAACAAGCTTGTTGTTATGAAGGCTTATCTCTCTGGGGAAGCTCATCTGTCCAAACCATGGGAAGTCATCGCGCCTGATTCCGCATGTATCCCAGTTCTGCATCCAGCCTATCATCACTCTTCTGCCGTCTGCTGTAAGAACTGTCTGAGGAGCATAAAAATCGATACCGTAATCTATGGCCTGGCAGTTTTCCTCATTGAAGTTACCTTCAGAATCAAGGCTTCCGATTACGCAAAGTGTACCATTTCCGTTGTGGAACTCAAGCTCCTCCGGAAGCATATCCTGAGGACTTGTGAGAAGAAGCTGCTTACCATCAAGAGGGAAATAGTCAGGACACTCCCACATTACGCCGAATCTGTGGTTATTTTTAATAACCAGCTTATCATAGGTCCAGTGGATGCCGTCTTCACTTACATATTGAAGGATCTGGCCGTCCTTATCCACAGTTTTATTACCTACAACCATGTAATACTTGCCGTTTTCCTTCCAGACCTTGGGATCTCTGAAATCATATTTGCCTGCGCCTTCAGGAAGTGTATCCGCGTCAATTACAGGATTACCTGCATATTTTTCATAGTCAACACCATCACCTATAGCAACGCACTGTGTCTGATACTCGTGGGTTTCTCCGTTTTCATCCTCTTCTTTTCTTACGCCGGTATAGACAAGGAGCTGTTTGCCGTCATCCATCTCAATGGCGCTTCCTGAGAAGCATCCAAACCCGTCATATTTTCCATCGGGCGCCATTGCACAGGGAAGGTATTTCCAGCTGATAAGATCAGTACTTTCTGCATGTCCCCAGTGCATAGGTCCCCATACTGTCTCATAGGGATAATACTGGTAAAACATATGATATTTTCCCTTATAGATGCTAAAGCCGTTAGGATCGTTCATCCAGCCGCATCTGGGTGTTAAATGAAAGAGGGGGCGCTGCTCCTCAGGTATCTTGGCTTCCTTTTTTACTTCATATTCTCTTGCTTTATTTAACTTATCACTCATAATATTCCTCATTTACCATAAATCTTTATATCACTTGCGTCTGCATTTTCCATATTCAGCTTCCAGGTAGCTCCAACTGCTGAATAAATGCGGTTTGACAGTGCCTTTTGCCCGTCTACATAGATAACCACTATGTCTTTTTCAACTACAACATCAACCTGATATTGTCTGCCTTCCTCCAGCTTCATAGCCTGATAATTGGGAAAAGCATTGTATGAAATGTTGTCCTCTTTATTATTTACAGAGATCTTGTACTCTTCTCCCTTTTCAGTATTGGAAAATACGAGATCGCATATTCCATCTGCCTGCATCGTAAGTTTATAGCTTAAATGACAGGTATCGGGTACATCTCCCAAATCAAGTGAACTATCTGCAGCTGCCTCAGATAGTATCTCCTTATTAAAATACTCATTATATTTCTCAGGCATGCACACCCCCAGTGTGCCATCCTGCAATTGTCTAAGCTCATATACCAGTACGCTTCCTGCCCATGTGTACATGAGGCCATCGCTTTCTCTCTTTTTGCGATCAAGAAAGCCGATCAGATATCTTTTGCCTTCGTACTCACATGTTTTTGCTGCATAGAAGCCATTGCCGTCAAATGTGTCAATCTCCGGTTTCTCCCAGGGTCCGAAAAAATCAGACGCTGTTCTGTAGTAAACTACATTGTTCCAGCTAAAGACGAGATAGTATTTATCTCCAAGCTTGAACACATCCGGACATTCCATAAAATAAAGTTCTTTGCTTGTATAAAAATCACCCTTAAAAGTCCAGTTCTCTAAATCCTGCGATTCATAATATATGATCGCACTTTCATCTTCTGCTTCTTTTCTGGCGCCAACCAGCATGATATAGCCGTCATCCATCTTAATAACCTGAGGATCACGGAAATCATTGGTACTGTAGCCATTAGGAGCATGAATTATTTCATCATAATTCTTCTCATATTTTTTGTTGTCTTTACTTGTTGCGTGCATTAAGCACTCTTTATCAAGTCCGTAGGTGTCATAATAGTCATTATGACCTGTGTAAAAACAGTGATATTTCCCACTGTCATCCCTGATAAAGGAACCCGTTCCTATAGCAAGATCCTGAACTTCAGAATCCTCTGCGAATTTCAGAACCTCTCCCTTATCTTCATATGTAGTAAAATCCTTGGTAAAAAACTGATGAAGCGGGTGATAACCTACGCCATTGTGATCAGTTTCATATAAATAATTCAGATATACGCCTTTATCAGTTGAAAGAGCCATTACATCCCCAACGTAGCTGTCCTCTGCTCTTGGGAAAAGGCATTGCTCGCCCTTTTTATCAGCGCATCCGGTTAATAAACATAACATAATACCAAATAAAGCTATTGTTCTTTTTTTCATCTCTTATAAAAGAGGGAGGAGATAACTCCTCCCTCACCTTTCGCTTATCAAGCTAATCCCATAAGATGTAACAATGTGTATTACTTGTAGAACTCATCAAGGTACTTCTGATAGATTGCAAGGTAATCCTCAAGACCATAAGCATTAACCTGCTTGATGTACTCATCCCAATCTGCATCTGTAAGGCCGTTCATAACGAAGTTACTTCTGCTGGAGTTGATGAAGCTGATAAGATCAGTCTGGATTGTTGTAAGCTTCTCTGTGTCATCAGCTGTCATGAATACGTTAGGATATACATACTCGCCGTGCATATCATCTGTGTAGTATTCCTTGATCCAGTCAAGACGATACTGAGCATCATCAGGGCATGTTACATATACACCATAGTACTCATCAAGGATTGCAAGAGGTCCGCCAACTGCCTCAGCCTCACGAACTTCTACAGGTGAAGCATCGCCAAGAGGCGCGTGCTTGAGCATCTTCTCACCCTTATCGTTTTCGCCAAGCTCGAAGATATCGAACTCATCATCTTCACCATAGGTTCCCCAGTTGTTCTGAGGTGACTGGAAGGGATCATACATACGATCAAGCCATGCACATACAAATGCAGGGTTGTCGCACTTAGCTGTAACTACGCATCTGCCGCGGTCAAAACCTGATGTGAATGAACCGTTCATAGGTGTTACGTTCTTGGTATCAGCCTGAAGAGCTGCAAGAGGCTCATAGTCCTCAAGGTTGTCGATGTTAGCAACGTCCCATGTGAAGCATACGCCATATCTGTGAGATTTTCCCTTAGCAACGTATGTTGACCAATCCTGTGTGAAGCACTCGGGATCGATAAGTCCCTCATCATAGAGCTTATGAAGCCACTGCATACCTGACTTGAAACCGTCCTGAGTAGCTGTGCAGATAACCTTCTTGTCATCTGTTACAGCGATGTGCTGTCCTATATCGTTATCACCATAACCTTCACCAAAACCGTTGATAAGAAGGCTGGGATCCTGATCGTTCATGATGCATGACATAGGGATGATATCACCCTCGATGCCAAACTCTGCCTGAAGCTCTGAAGCGTGATCCTTGAATGCCTTAAGTACTTCTTCGAACTCGTCTACTGTTGTAGGCTTCTCAAGTCCAAGGAAATCAAGCCACTTCTTGTTGATGTAAGTAAAGTTGTTACCTACTGTCTGGATAGCTGTCTTGTTGGAACCAAGCTGCTCGATCCAGGGAAGAGCCCAGATATGGCCCTCTGAATCCTCACACATTGTGCGGTATTCAGGATACTTATCGAATACAGCCTTAAGATTAGGCATGTTTTTGTCAATATATTCTTCAACAGGAAGAATAACGCCCTGGTCTGCATATCTGATAAGATCAGAGTTACTGAATCCTGCATTGAATATGAAATCTGTAAGCATGTCCTTGTTAGCCATTGTCAGCTGAATCTTGTCTCCCCACTGATCGTTTGAAATAGCTGTCCAATCTACATGTACATTGGTCTCCTCTTCAAGTCTCTTGAAGATTGTTCTGTTGTTAGGCTCAGCCTCTGTTCCTGAAGGATAGCTGATTGTACCTGTGATAGTAACCTTCTCTTCAAGAGGGAAAGTGATGTTCTCAGCATCTACCTTAGCTGCACCACTGCCAGTTGAAGTCCCCTTGCCACAACCTGTGAGCGCACTTGCTGACATAGCAATGACAAGCGCTGTAGACAGTAACTTTGTTGTTTTCTTTTTCATTGTCCTCTCCTTTTCATTAGAAACTATTCAAACCTGTATAACAGGTGAGTTAACGTTAGCCTTTAACTGAACCTACCATAATTCCCGAATCAAAATACTTCTGGAAGAACGGATACATAACTATCAAAGGCAAGCTTGAAATGATGATAGTTGCATATTTCAAAAGCTCTGCAAGCTGTGCTCTTTGTGCAGTACTCTGCATATCTGCGATCATACCCGGATCAGGCTCATTCTGAATAAGGATTGCTCTAAGAACGAGCTGCAAAGGCTGCTTACTTGCTGAATTCAGATAGATCATTGCATCGAAATAGCTGTTCCACATTCCTACGAACTGCCAGAGGATAAGCACTGCGATAAGTGGTGTACATACAGGAAGCAGTATTCTAAAGAAGAATGTAAGCTCATTAGCACCATCCACATCAGCTGCCTCTCTAAGCTCGCCGGGAACGCCCTTATAATAGGTTCTTGCTATGATCATGTTCCAAACACTAAATGATCCCGGAAGAATTACAGCCCACATGCTGTCTAAAAGTCCCATATTACTTATAAGTAAGTATGTAGGGATAAGTCCGCCTCCGAAGAACATTGTTATGATGAAAATCGTGTTGAAGATTGATTTTCCCTTAAAATCATCTCTTGACATAGGATAAGCACACAAAAGAGTTATAAATACTGAAATAACTGCAAACAGTACGGAATAAAGAATCGCATTGAA
This sequence comes from Butyrivibrio sp. FC2001, assembly GCF_000424125.1. Lineage (NCBI taxonomy): Bacteria > Bacillati > Bacillota > Clostridia > Lachnospirales > Lachnospiraceae > Butyrivibrio > Butyrivibrio sp. FC2001. The sequence goes on along the minus strand of NZ_AUJH01000003.1, from coordinate 47,266 downwards.
AAATCCCGTCCATATCTGTGAGTTGGTCATAACTCTCTCATAAGCTGTCAGTGTCCACTTACTGAAATCAAAAACAATACCTTTATTCTGAAGTGTTATCGGATCCATAAATGAAGCAACGATGATATAAACCACAGGTCCGATTATAGCCAGCACGAAAGCTGCAAGAATGATATATCCCACAAGAAGGAATATTTTATCTCCAAGAGAAGCTCTTGCGAACTCGCTCTTTTTATTTAGTGTCTTAATCATTTTCTTTTTCCCCTTATAATCCCTGTCCATCGTTAAGCTTCTCAACTATCTTGTTAACCGCAATGAGAAGTATTACGTTTACAATTGTATTAAAAAGTCCTACTGCTGTTGAATAACTGTAGTCACCATTCAAAAGACCCTTCTTGTATACATAAGTAGCTATGATCTCGGATGATGCAAGGTTCATGTCAGACTGAAGTGCATAAGCTTTTTCAAAACCGATACTCATGATGTTACCTGCCTGAAGAATGAACTGGATAACTACCATATCCTTGATGGCCGGCCACTCAACTGCCTTGATCTGTTGCCAGATGTTAGCTCCATCAATCTGTGCTGCTTCCTTAAGCTCCTTACTTGCATTGGAAAGAGCTGCTGTGTACATAATTGATGCCCAACCGGCTCCCTGCCAGATTCCGCTGACGATGTAGATCGGTCTGAACGCTTCCGGAATTGTAAGGAAGTTGATGTTCGTTCCAAGCATCATGTTAAGCGGTCCTGTAACTGAAAGAAGGATTCTGACCATACCGCAAAGTACGATGACTGAAATGAAGTTCGGCATGTACAGTACAAGCTGTATCTTCTGCTTGATCTTGCTGCTCGCTACTCTGTTAAGAAGGAGTGCTAAGATAATCGGCATTGGGAACCCCCAGAGAAGACCAAATACACTAAGCTTCAATGTATTTATGAGATACTGCATAAAGTCCGGTGACGATAAAAACTGTTGGAAATATTTAAGACCTACCCATTCGCTTCCAAGTATTCCTTTAAACGGGTTGTACTTTTGGAATGCGATCAGAATTCCTCCCATAGGAAGATACCTGAAGACGATTGTAAGAAGTAGTGCCGGTCCTAAGAAGAACACGTAAAGCTGCCAATGCTGCTTTATATATACAATCGTGTTATGAAAATTGTTCCCTTTTACATTTGTGTTCATAAACACCCCTCCGCGATGTTTTACATTTGTAACATTGTTCTTGCGTATGTAAAATATATCACGCACCAATAGAGGTGTCAATAGTTTAATTTTACATTTGCACAATATATTTTTACGTTTGACACTTTTGATGTTACATTTTATAATGTTGATTGTGACACATGTAAAACAAAATCTTTTTCGCAATAGCCTGTGTCACATATATCGAGGGAACAACAACATCAATAATTATTTCATTATTTATATAGAAGAAAACGGAGAATATCATGTCAGGAAAAGTTACACTGCAGGATATAGCAGATGCTCTTGGAGTATCCAGAAATACTGTGTCCAAAGCTATAAATAATACAGGCGTATTGGCAGAGGCCACAAGACAGAAAGTCTTAGAAAAGGCCATTGAAATGGGATATAAGCAGTTTTCCTACGCCAATTCCATATCTGATATCAAAAATCCGACAATTACAAAATCCAAGGCCGCAGGAGAGATAGCACTCTTTGCAGGAAGATTCCTTAATAATTCGCACTTTGCATCAACCATGCTTGATAAGTTCCAGCACGAGATATCACTATTAGGTTACAGCCTTACGATGCACAGAGTTGATTCTAATAATATAGAAGCTTTATCTCTTCCGCTCTCCTTCAGACCGGAAAACACCAAGGCTATCATATGTATTGAGATGTTTGATCACGCTTACTGTGAGATGCTCTGCACACTCAAGATTCCCGTGCTTATGATAGATGCCCCTGTAGCCAGCTATTGGAAGCCATTAAATGCTGATATTCTGCTTATGGACAACTTCAGCAGCATCTATACCGTAATCAATGACATGAGCAAAAAAGGCATCACCAAATTTGGTTTTGTAGGACAGGTTACACACTGTCGCTCTTTCTATGAGCGCTTCATGGCCTTTAGAGAGGCAATATATATTAATAACCTCTCCTTTAATGATGCCTACTGCCTCTCTGAGGTGCATCCTCATGATTCCAACTATAGAGAATATCTCTACAGCGCACTTAAAGAGATGAAGGAAATGCCGGAGATGTTCATCTGTGCTAATGACTTTGTTGCGGTTGATCTCATAGATGGTCTTAAAAAGATGGGAATTGAATGCCCAAGGGATATTAAGCTGTTTGGTTTTGATGACTCTCCCGAGTCCAAGATCATGTCTCCTTCTCTCTCAACCAGCCACATACACAGCCAGATAATCGGTTATTCAGCTGCCAACCTTGTAATCTCAAGGATTGAGCAGCCTGATCTCAATTACAGGATAACCTATACAGAGACTGATCTTATTTACAGAGAATCAACACAGATGTAATAAAATGGAACGTGTAAAGGAGGTTTCAGATGCTGTTGATGAAATCATCACTACCGCTGCAAGATTTTAATATTTCAAATATATATAAGGCGGTGTGAGTTTTAATCACACCGCCTTATATATTTCTTCTATCTTCTTCCTTCTTTTTTATATAAAACTATAGAATTCTTTCGTATTCACTTAAGGAAAAATCCCAAGATACACATAATCACCGCAGCCCCCATAATACCCAAACCTGCCTTTCTATTGGTATCAGGATCTGCTGTGTACTGGTCAACGTGAGCGTCCTGCGGATCGTCAGGATTATATGATATAGCCAGCTGATCGCCGACAGCCGGCTGTAAGGCTGCAGGAATATTCTTTAGGGTATATTCCATGCCGCTTACTTTATACGTGCATGTTATTTTGTAAGTATGGCTTACATGATATCCGACACCATTTTTTCTCTTTGTCTTATGCTCCTTAACTATCACATCTGATATCGTTCCATCTGTTTTTGCTGTTCTTCGTTCGAACTGTGCTCTTGATCTGGGTGCCTTAATCAAAAAATGATATAAGCCCACAAAAAGAAATACTATTCCAAGTACAATCAATGCAACTCCAACCATAGCTACCCCCTTTTCGCGAAATAAGTGTGCATTTACATTAATTATTTTAACACGAAAAAGGACATTAATAAAAACTGACTGTTGACTATAAACCGCTAACGTGTAATTATAATTAAAGAAATTTTGTTTTGAGAGGTATATTAAATGCTCGTTATGCGTATTAGATGAATTTGATCCACCCTATAAATAAAGCCCCTACCGGGTTTATTTGTGTTGCGCAATTTAGAAGCGATTTCTTCTAAATTTTTGGATCATATCATTCTATGGCATATCGTGCTTTTTCTTTTTATATCAGAAAATCACTATATGATTATGAATTAATATCCGTCTGCGCAGCGCAGGCGGATTTTTTTATACATCATCCGTCCTAAAACTATTTTTCGGAGGACAAATATCTAATGAACAGAAACAGATATACCATTCTAGATAATATGTACTTTTATTGCAGGGAATGCATTTCCTTTGACAGGATAGGATTTCTATTTGCAGTTCTTCTTATTCCATCAAAAATACTGCAATCTCTCGTCACAATTTTCATCCCCAAGCTGGTAATTGATTCAATCGAAAGCCACAGCACTGAATATGCCTTCCTTTTACGGATCCTTATTATAACTGCTGCAATGGCAGTAACTTCAATTGCTGCGCTCCTTACCAAGAACACCATGGAGCACAGCATGAATTCCTTCGTACTTGTAAGGCTAAACCGCCTATGGGCTGAAAAGGCATCCACCATGGACTATGAGGTCTTCACCTCGGAAGAGGGAAAACAGTCCTCAAGTAAAGCAAGACTTATGCTTGAAGGAACCACAAGATGGGGAATCGGAACCTACATCCCGCGGCTTTTAGACCTTGCCATCAGCTTTATTGGCTTTGCTATTTACGCGTGTTTACTGGTGTCAGTTCACCCTATTGTGCTCATTGCACTCCTCGTGACTTATTCCATAAACCTGTCCTTAACTCTGCGTGCCGAGAAGAAAAAGCAGCTCCTAAAGGATGATCTTGCAAAAGCAGACCGTAAAATGAACTATTTTGCCTACAACACAAGAGGCCTTAGCATCGCAAAGGACATTCGTCTCTATTCCATGAAGGAATGGATTACTGAAATGACAACTCTGGCAAGACTCGATACGAAGCACATCGATGAAAAGATGCAGGACTATCAGCTTAGCGTACTTATTATCAACAGCATCCTTGTTTTCCTAAGAGACGGCATCGTTTACCTGATACTTATAAGCCTTACTCTGCAAGGCCGTATCACCATCGGTAATTTCGCATTATATGCTGCTGCCGTAAACGGACTTGGAGAATGGCTGTCCCAGATAACATCAGGCATCGGAGCCTTCAGAGAAGCAGACAACAACGTGACTGATTTTAGGAAATTCCTTGCCCTTCCTGATCAGGATAATTCTTCAGGAAAAGATATTAAACTGACCTCTGCTCCCTCCATTGAGCTTAGGAACGTGTCCTTTTCATACAATGATAAGACACCGGTTCTTACTGGCATCTCCCTTAAGGTAAAGCCCGGGGAAAAGATTGCCATAGTAGGCGCAAACGGAGCAGGAAAGACTACGCTCATAAAGCTTATATGCGGACTTCTTCGCCCTAAGGCAGGAGAAATCCTGATAAACGGAGTGGGTACAGATACCATATCCGCAAAATCCTTCGCTGATAACGTATCAGCTGTTTTCCAGGATTCTGCTCTCCTTCCTGTGAGCATAGAGCGTAACATAACCATGAACGATGAAGAGGCCGACGATAGCAAACTAAACCGAATAATATCCCTTGTCGGCCTTGATAGAAAAATCTCCTCTCTTGATATGGGAATCGAGACTCCCCTTATCAAGCACATTTCCGAAAATGGAACAGAGCTTTCAGGCGGTGAGATGCAAAAGCCGTATGAATAAAAATGGAAGAACATTATCAGAAGACATAAAGCTAATAAGGCGCGGAATGACAGAGTTCGGAACCTTTCTTCCCGGTCAGTTGAAGCTCCTTTTCATCCACTCACTTATAACCATGACAATTCCATATATTGGAATTTACATGACATCAGCCATTATCAGCGAGCTTAGCGGCAGCAAACGCGTCACCATGCTTATGACACGTACAGGAACCTCCCTGGTTCTTATTCTTGTTCTCACAATAATTGCCGCCCTGTTATACAAGAAGATATCCGTGGGCTATAATCAGCTATTTCCTGCCCACGAGATAAGGCTAAATGAAAAGGCAAACGCCATGAAATACTCTCTTCTTGAAAACGAGAAGGTCAGAGCCCTAAGAGATGAAGTATCAGGAAGCATCGACTGCTCCGGTGCCGGAATGGGAAGCCTCTACTGGGATTGCGGCTCGATATTTAATGCCATCATTTCCGGAATGATAAGCATTACCATTCTTGTATCAGGCTTTGGTATAAAAAGAACACCTATAAACGCAGCTCCTTCCCCTTTGGGAATAGCAGACTCTCTATGGGGGTATCTCATTCTCATTGTCGTAATAGCTGTATCTGCAGCCGTTTCATGCAAAATGACCTCAAAGATATTTGATGTCTCCTTTGATGTTTTCCTAAACGGCGCAAAGTACAACCGCTATTCAAACTACTACAAGCTTGAATACCTGTCGGATGATAAATCAGCCAAGGATGTTCGTCTCTACTCCCAAAAGGATCTCATCCTTAATGAAGTCCTGGATAAATGCTACATTCCTTTTGCAGAAGGTGATAAGCGTGAAAAGGATGCTTCCAGCAGAGGAAACGGAGTTCTCTTACTCCTTAGCGCGATTACAGGCGGTGTTGTTTACATCCTGATCGGAGCAAAGGCCATGCATGGAAGTATTGGCATCGGAAACGTCCTTCTCATCTATGCGGCTGTAACCATGCTGATAAAGGCACTCACTGATTTTGCAATGACATTTACAGACCTTAGAAACAACAACGAGCACCTTATCAGATACTTCGATTACGTCTCTATGGATGAAGAAAGTTCTTCTGAAAAGACCACTCCCGAATTCCCCAAGGGTGAAGTCAGTGTAAACAATCTGTCCTTCAAATATCCGGGTACCAAAGCCTACGCCCTAAGAGATATTTCCCTCTCCATAAAAAACGGCGAGAAAATAGCCATTGTAGGTGCGAATGGTTCAGGAAAAACCACTCTCGTTAAGCTGATCTGCGGCCTGTATGATATCGCAGAAGGCAGCATAACCATAGGTGATGAGCCTGTATCCGTTGTTTTCCAGGATTTCAGCCTTCTCTCACTTCCTTTAGGCAATAACATTGCTGCGGGAGCGCTCTATGATAAAAATAAGGTTTGGAATGCACTTGAAAAAGTTGGAATGAGAAAGAGAATTGAAGCCTTCGACAACAAATTAGATCAGCCACTTTTCAAAGATTACGACGAAGACGGCACAGATCTCTCAGGCGGCGAAGCTCAAAAGATAGCCATAGCCCGAGGTATCTACAAGGATTCACCACTTTTCATACTTGATGAACCCACAGCTGCTCTTGACCCTAAGGCCGAATATGAAATATTCACCAGGATGAATGAAATCTCTGAAGGTAAAACCACCATATTCATAAGCCACAGACTCTATTCCTGCAAGTTCTGCGACAGAGTCATCGTTATGGATAAGGGAAGGATAGTTCAGGAGGGCACTCACGATGAACTGGTCGGCATCCCCGGAAAATATTCCGAAATGTGGAATGCACAGGCGCATCACTATATAAACGCCTAATTCCAAAATATAAAAAGACTAGATGCACATTCAGGTACATCTAGTCTTTATTATTTATTACATCATCTCAAGTATATCTTTTCTTACGCCATCCATGCGAGCATCAGAAAGACCAAAGTCCATCTCTTTGTAGCTCCATGCCGCACGACCGATGTTGTACTTATTAAAGCATGTTCCGATTGCCGTGTACCACTTAAGAGCATCCTCAGGAGTTGCCTTTTCGATAACTCCATACTCTCCACAGTAAAGTGCTACATTTCTCTCCTCGGCAACTCTTACGGCTTCCTCCATGTACTGCTCAAAATACTCAATTCCGAGCTTCTTATCGGGATCACCAACCTTCATTTCTTCAGGTCTGTTGCCAAGCTGAGCAAAAGCATTATCATCATACTGACGATATGTTGAGTCGAAAGGCATACGGAAATTCACATCCATAGTGTCAATCCAAGCTGCTCCCTGGTGTGTAAATACAAGGGGCTCATAGCAGTGGAAATTGTAAACAACGTTCTCATCATAAGGTGCGCACAGGTCCTTCAGCGCCACAATACTGTTGTTATAATATCCGCCAAGAAGAATCCTGATAGTAGGTGCATAAACCCTGATTCTCTTGATGCACTCTGTAGAGATACGGTTCCAAGCATCACAGTATTCCTTCTTTGTTACCTCGTTAAGGATTTCGAAGGCAAGCATGTCTTCATACTCACCAAAGCGCTTGGAGAATTCCTCCCAAAGCTTATAGAAGCGTTCCTGGTATTTTTCATTTTCGAAAAATCCTGCTTCCTGCTCTCCACTGTCGAAGCTGTATCCATAGGTCTTATGAAGGTCGAGAACCATGTTCAGGTCATACTTTTTAGCCCAGACAATAGCCTTCTGGATATATGTAAAGCCGTCCTCCTTATAGGTTCCGTCCTTCTCCTCAACAAGATCATAATCAACGGGAACTCTGATGTGGTCAAGTCCCCATGACTTTATAGTTTCAATATCACTTTCCTTGATAAAATTATCATAGCGCTCTTTAGTATGGTCACACTGAGAGAGCCATCCACCAAGATTAATTCCGTGTGAAAATCCCGGAAATTGCTTCATACTCTTATATCCTCCTTAGATGCTTACAGGAATTACTTCACTGTAGTCACTAATTCTAATACTCCCGGTACCTCTTTTTATACAAAAAACATGCTATTTTTATCAAAATGATGCGACTATGAAAACGTCAATATCTTATGAAAGCTTAAGGTCGCCTTCCTTAATCCAGCCAATCTTACGGAAAACCATTCCAAATACTGTTGTAAGAACAGCGGGAAGAATGAAACAAATAAGAACAAGTCCGATCCAATCAAAGGATGTGATGCCTGCCTTGGCACCTGTTGCAACGTCGTTAACCCAGCCTGCATAAACACCGATCTGACCAACGAGTCCGCAGGTTCCCATACCTGATGCGACAGCACTTGCAGGATCATTCATCTGAAGTCTGAATACACATGTAGCAATAGGTCCTGTTATTGCACTTGTAAGAATAGGTGCAATCCAGATCTTGGGATTCTTAACGATGTTACCCATCTGAAGCATTGAAGTACCGATACCCTGTGAAATAAGGCCGCCCCACTTGTTCTCCTTAAATGACATGCAGGCAAATCCAACCATCTGCGCACAGCATCCGGCTACTGCTGCTCCGCCTGCAAGACCTGTAAGACCAAGGGCTGCACATATTGCTGCTGAAGAGATAGGAAGTGTAAGAGCAATTCCCACTACCACTGAAACAACTATTCCCATCAGGAACGGCTGCTGCTCTGTCGCCCACATTACTACGCTTCCAACTGAAGAAGCTGCAGTTCCGATTGCAGGTGCGATGAGACTTGCAAGACCAACGCCCACAAGAATAGTAACAATAGGTGTTACAAGGATATCTACCTTTGTCTCCTTGGATACTGCTTTACCAAACTCTGCTGCAATTATAGCTATGAAAAGAACAGCAAGAGGGCCACCTGCTCCTGCTCCACCTGATAAGGTTGTGCTTCCAAGAGCATTAGCTGCGTATCCTACGGTTACGAGTGAAAAAAGAACCAGCGGTGGTGCCTGAAGAGCGTAGCCTATTGCTACTGCCATGGCTGCTCCGCTCATGGATGAAGCATACTTTCCGATCTCTGATAACCAGGCGATTCCAGCCTGTGTGCCGATTGTGTTGAGAATCGTTCCTATAAGGAGCGACGCAAACAATCCCTGCGCCATTGCGGACAGTGCTTCAATACCGTATCTCTTACCGGAGATTACGATATTCTTTCGTTTCAAAAATTCTTTCATTACTCCTCCTTGCCTCCTTGCATCAGCTCTTTTTGAGCTGTATACGTAAAGGACTTTATAATATTATTTTTTATGCTTCAACGACAGCATTTACAAAAGCAAGAAGCTCCTGCTCATCTGTCTCATGAAGTGCGCTCTTAATTGTCAGAACGGGATCTACTATTGTCACATTTTTAAGGCACTGAAGCTTTTCAGTCATCAGCTTACCTGAAGCAGGTGCCCATGTTCCGTTCTGAGCAAGTGCAAAGGTTCTGTTCTGAACTGTAAGTGCTACGCAGTCAGAAAGGAAATCCTCCATTGGAATATAGATTCCATTATTGTAGGTAGGGCAGAACAGTACGATCTTACCACAACGCCAAACCTCTGAAGTAAGGTACGATGCATGAGTCTGTGAAACATCATATACACATACCTTCTTGCCGCTCTTTTCCCTGATGAGGGCTGCTGCCTTCTGCGCTGCGCTCTCTGTATGTCCGTAAAGACTTCCATAGATCACAAGGATATCATCATCCTCAGGTGTGTAGGTGCTCCACTTCTGGTATTTATCGATAAACCATCCGATGTTCTCTCTCCAGACAGGTCCGTGAAGAGGGCAAAGCACCTTTATATCAAGACCTGCTGCCTTTTTAAGAACAGCCTGCACCTGCATGCCATATTTTCCTACAATATTAGCATAATATCTTCTTGCTTCATCAAGAAAAGTTTTCTCAAAATCATATTCGTCTGCAAATATTCCGGCATCGATTGCGCCAAAGGTTCCAAATGCATCCGCACTGAACAGTGTACCTGTGGTCTCATCAAATGTAAACATAGCCTCAGGCCAGTGAACCATGGGTGCCATCACAAATGTAAGTGTGTGTTTACCAAGCTCGAGCTTATCACCTTCACATACAGTAACCTTATTCTGATCATTAAGCTCCGGGAAAAACTGTGAAAGGAAGGTAAATGTCTTTGCATTACCTACAAGTGTCACATCCGGATAAAGTGCTACTACAGTAGCAATCTGTGAACAATGATCGGGTTCCATGTGATTTATTACCAGGTAATCCAACTTCTTATCACCAAGAACACCCTTCAGGTTCTCAAGAAACTGGTCGGATATGGAAATATCTGCTGTGTCAAAAAGAGCAGTTTTCTCATCCTCGATAACATAGCTGTTATAAGAAACGCCATGCTCCAATGGGAAAATGTTCTCAAATCTTGACAGCCTTCTGTCGCTTCCACCAATCCAGTAAGTTTCATCAGTAATCTTTTTGAAGTTGATCATTATATCTTCCTCCTTAAACACTACATTTTTTAAAAACGGACGCCAATACATTAATTGGCGCCCGTATAAATTCAATCGATTTCTATCTCTTCATCCTCAGGACTCTTCTCCTCCGTGGATTCGTGATATTCCTTCTCGGTGTTTACACTCCATATGTTGCTTCTGTCGCGTGTACCGCTAAGAATATTTTTAACAGTCTCAAATGATGTGCACATTGAGTGATCAATGTTGTTGTATCTGTGCTGACCATTTCTTCCTACGCAGAAGAGATTGTCAATAGTATTGAGATAATCAACCAGTGTATCTATCTCATCATAGGTATCGAAGTATGCAGGGTATGCCTTCTTAACACGCTCTACATGATAATCCAGCACATCGCTCTCCTCGTCGATGAGATTGATTGTTACCATCTCCTTGATTGCCATCTTGGCAAACTCGTCATCGGTCATACTCCACATGGAATCGCCTTCATTACAGAAGTACTCAAGACCCATCCATACAGTATTGTCGATATCCTTTACAAGGTAAGGAGACCAGTTGTTGTAAATCTGGAAACGTCCCATGGATACTGTACGGTCATGTACATATACCCAGTTATCGGGAACGATATTACCAATAGTCTTAACATCAGTCTTATTCACAAGGTTAAGGTGAGGAATAAGAACACCCAGAGTCATATAATCTCTGTAAGGAAGACCTGCTGCAATTCTTGCGGGATCTGCAGGAACATCGTTCATACCTGCCACAAGATCCTTAATAGGCATTGAACTGATGATATAGTCACCTTCTACTGTAACATTCTCTCCGTCCTTCACATAGGTAACGCCTGTGAGGTGATCTCCGTCCTTGTTTATCTTAACAACCTTGGCACCTGTGATGATGGTACCGCCCTTTTTCCTTATCTCCTCTGCGGTTACATCCCAGAGCTGTCCGGGACCAAGCTTAGGATAGCTGAACTCCTCGATAAGGGATGTCTCAACCTTTCCACCTGTCTTACCGCTCTTTTTCTTAAAAGCGTTGGCAAGTACCGCCATAATGGATACACCCTTAACTCGCTGAGCTCCCCAGCTGGGATCGATCTCTGAAGGATGCCTGCCCCAAAGGTTAGCTGTGTAGTGCTCGAAGAACATTGAGTAAAGCTTCTTACCGAAACGATTTACGTAGAAGTCCTCAAGAGAATTCTCCTTGCGCTTAAAGAGCATTGCCTTTATATATGAAAAGCCGGCAACAATAGTTGTTCCCAGTCCCATATTTGTAAAGGTCTCAACCTTAAGTGTTATCGGATAATCAAAGAATCTACCGTTGAAGAAAATACGTGAAATACGGTTTCTTCTAAGCATTACCCTGTCAACCATCTCCGGATCAGGACCTTCCTTAGCCAGAGATGAGGGGCGCTTCAGCACTATGTCATCATAGGACGGCTTTCCCTGTCTGGGTAACATCTTGTCCCACCATTCGTTTACCTCGGGAACCTTGGAGAAGAATCTGTGTCCACCCATATCCATACGGTTTCCGTTGTATTCGACAGTTCTGGAAATACCACCGAATTTCTCAGTCTCTTCAAGCACAACGACTTCGATATCTTCAGATTTATCCAATAATTCGTATGCTGCCGTAAGTCCTGCCGGACCTGCGCCAATGATTACTGCTTTTTTCATTTTTACATCCTGCTCCACTATCTTAATTTATTACGATCACAATAGTGTAATTTTAACATCTCTACCTATTTATGTCGACTGATTATTTCTCTTAAGTGACATAATTGTTGACTCCACAACCTTCATATCTATCGGTTTCGGCACATGAGCGTTCATTCCGGAGTCAATCGCTCTCTGCACATCGTCGGCATAAGCATTTGCAGTCATAGCTATAATCGGTATCTCCGCGGCATCCGTCTTATCAAGATTCCTTATGGCAGCGGCTGCCTGATAACCATTTTTTATAGGCATATGAATATCCATGAGGATCATGTCATAGTATCCGGGCTCCGCCTTTTCAAACATATCCACAGCTTCCTGTCCGTTGGAAGCCCTCTCAACCACAGCCCCCTCCATATCCATCAGCTCTGTGAGTATATCTGCATTAATATCATTATCCTCAGCTGCAAGAAACCTCATTCCCTCAAGGAGCCTGTCGCGCTTCTCGTCAGTCAACGTACTGGTTCTGCTTAGTATATCCTCCATGAGCTGCTGGAAGGTAGACAGGAAAAACGGTGTCTGCAAAAAGTCGTAAATTCCCACAGCTCTGGCCTCTGTCGCTACTTCCTCCCAGTCATCCGTAAGCAGGATCAGAATAGGCTTGGGCACAAGGGCCTTGTCATTAAGATAGCCTGCCAGCTCAAAGCAGCTGATGCTTCGTATCTGCATTCCCAGTACTATAACTTCAAACCCTCTGTTTTCTTCCTCTCCGGCCTCGATCAGTCTGATCGCCCTGTAACCACTAGTGCAGAAGAATACCTCCATATTTGTATCTCTAAGAGCAGTCTGGATTTTTTCACACTCATCCATGTTATCATCAATTATAAGCATTCTGTGGATACCGTGGTTAGTCCAGAAATCACCTGAATCCTGCTTAACTCCCTGGAGCCTTAAGGTAATATAGAAGGTTGATCCCTCTCCCTCCTTGGATTCCACTGATATCGTTCCACCCATCATCTGCACAAGACTCTTGGTAATGGCCATTCCAAGACCGGTTCCCTGAATTCCGTTGGTCTCTTCCCTGACCTCTCTTGAGAAGGCATCGAAGAGCTTTTGCTGGAATTCTTCGCTCATACCGATTCCGTTATCCTTTACAGCGAAATGAACATCCCAGTAATCGCTGTTTCCGTTTCTCTCCTCACTGATGGAGAACTCTACCTTACCTCCATTAGGCGTATATTTTATTGCATTTCCCAGAATATTTACCAGGACTTCATTAATTCTCTTTTTATCTCCGATAAACATATCCTGCCGCATTCCGCCGGAATTAACCTGATAGTCTATCTGCTTTGCCTTTGCCTGAAAAGCGATTATGGAATTTACTTCCTCAAGAAGAAGTCCTAACGCAAATTCCTCGTGATTTATATCCGCCTTTCCGCTCTCTATCTTACTCATATCGAGAACGTCATTAAGGAGCGATAACAGATTCTGACATGCAAGTCCAATCTTATGTGTATAGTCTCTTACCTTCTGAGGATTATCGGAATTCTTTGCAATCAAAAGGTTGAAATTGGTAATGGCATTCATAGGAGTCCTGAAATCATGGGACATATTAGCCAGGAAAGTGGTCTTTGCCGCATTGGCAGCCTTTGCGACCTCTATCATTTCTTCCATCTGCTTGTTTCTCTTTACTTCCTCAGTAATATCAGCCCATACCAGAAGAAATCTGTCACTACCACTTATATCCGTATGGCTGATGCTGCCCCTGAAATATTTGGTTTCCCCTGTCGCAGGATTTTTGACCTTCAGAACCTCAGCTTCCATTCTTGAGCCCACCGAAAGCTTTTGTACTGATTCTTCTGACGGCGGCACTTCCTTATCTATACGAACACCAAGCTGAATCAGATTCCTGACATCCGCAAGAAGCTTTTCTCTGGGCACACCAAGAATTTCCTCAGCGTTATCAGTCAAAAATTCGACCTTGAAATCCTTAGCTGAGAAAAAAGCAGCAACCAGGTTATTCTGTTTTACCACATAATCAAAAAACCATTCCTTACAGCGGTCCTGATTATCTAAAGCACTCTCATTTTTATTTCTCATAGCTTTTCGTGCTCCCTGCCTTTAAGCGCCCTGACAGTACTCTCAAAAAGATTAATGTCAATTGGCTTGGGCAAATGTGCATCCATTCCGGATTCACTGGTTTTCTCTATATCATCCCTGAATGCATTTGCACTCATGGCAATAATCGGTATGGTCTTAGCATCCTCCCGGCCTTCATTTGCAAGGCTCCTTATAGCATGGGCCGCTTCATATCCGTCCATCACAGGCATCTGAATATCCATGAGGATCATGTCATAATAGCCTTTATCCTTTTCCTTAAAAGCGGCTACTGCCTTCTCGCCATCCTCAGTGAGATCAACAAGCTCCGCTCCCTTAAGCTTCAATATTTCAACCAGTATTTCCGCATTGAGCTCATTATCTTCAGCTGCAAGAAAACGCATCCCTTCAAACGGACTTCCCTGATCCGCAGCTTCTACTTCTGTTTTTCCCTCCTCCAAAACTGCCTCAAGCTCTTTCATCTCTTCAAGCTCTGTCTTTTCAGCGATATCAAAGCCAAGACGCAGCTTAAATACAGTGCCGGAGCCGACCTCACTCTCCACATCTATGGTTCCTCCAAGCATATCCGTCATCCTTTTAACTACGGTAAGGCCAAGCCCTGTACTCTGAGTCTTACTGGAGCGCTGTCTCTGCTCTCTCTTAAAGGGCTCAAAAATCTGATCAATGAACTCGCTTCCTATGCCTATTCCATTATCGGAGACCTCGAATCGTAGCTGAATCCTGTCACTGATCTCATCAGCATTTTCGGTGTAGACCTTCAGCGCAATCTCACCGTTTTCATCTGTATATAAAACTGCATTCTGCAGAAGGTTCTTCAATATAAGCTCTATTTTCTGAGGATCACCCACCAGGGCATCCTCCTTTACATCGCTTCTGCTGACAGTGAATTTCTGATACTTTTCATCAGCGAGAGGCGTTATTTCCTGCTTCACATTCTTAAGAAGATCATTTAGAGAAAATCTCTCATGGATGATTTCCTCTCCGCCCTCCTCCATCTTGCTAAGATCAAGGACACAGTTGATCATGTTTAGCATATTTCTGTGGGCGTACTCTGCCTTTTCTCCGTATTCCCTCACCTTTTTAGCATCACCAGCATTTTCCTTCATCAGTGTGATATACCCTGCCATGGCATTCATGGGTGTCCTGAAGTCATGGGACATATTTGCAAGGAATCTTGTCTTTGTATCATTGGCAGAATTAGCCACCTCAAGCATTGTCTGCATTGCAGTGTACCGCATCAGCATAATGATAATTACCAAAATTATTGAAAAAACAACGATAAGTAGCATGTTGTTCATCTTCTTTACATGGGCAATACTCGCATCCACACTCTCTGCAGGGGTAAGGCAGATCAGCATACTGTTCTGCATTTCACAGGGCATATATGTGATGTAGTACTTTATGCCCTCTATTTCCATGACTATAACTCCCGTCATTCTCTCTGCTATCTCAAATTCGAAGCCCTCACCCAGAGGATCATAGAGTACATGTCCCTTTTTCTTTATATAATCAACAATATTTTCCTTTTCTTCGGATACTTTTACAGAAGTCACAATGAGTTTTCCGCTTCTATCCACAAGATAATTCTGCGAGCCTTTCATCTCCGCTCTGTCCAGAGTGAGCCTGTTCTTCATCTGCATGGAATTAAGCCCCAGTCCGATGGCACAATAATTAAACCCGTCATGCTCTCCGGGCTTTATACTAAGAATGAAAACATCGATTCTGTTATCATTTTTTCCCGGCAGATGAGTTACCTGCCTTTGTCCTACCTTCTGAAGCTTACTAAAAAATTCTTCGCCCCCACTTATCTGACCAGTATCTCCATTTACACTGATATAAGCTCCATTCTCATCAATTAAGTATGCTTCCTCTACATCCCATATTCTTTTTTCAGTGGAAATATAATTATTGAAATCACCTATCCCTGAAGATTCTTCGTGCTCAAGATGATACGACCAGCTTCGCAGTAATTTATAATACCTTGTGAATCTGGTCGAAATGACAGCCTCCAGCTGAGAAAAATAGGTTGTCAGCTGGACTACGCGATCGCTATAGATAAATCTGTCCTGAATGGTATTAACCGCAAAAATCAGGACAACAAAAAGCAGAGCAATGGTTACAGGCATTGTCCACTTTGACGCTTTCTTCTCACCACGCATATTAACCCCTCATGAAAACTGCGCATTGTGAAATGCTATCTGAGCTCGTACATTTTGTCACCCATGAAATATTCGCCACATTTCCTAAGCTCGGAAAGCACTAAATTATAGCTTTTCAGATCGTCCATCCAGGTATCGATGCTGATACTTCTTGTAACTACCGGACAAACTGTTATCTTTATATTTTTAAATTCAGATTGAAAAGTCATCAGCGCTCTTCTTGCATGAAACGCCTGACAGCACAGAATTATGTGCTCAATCTTTTCGTCCTTTAATTCCTCTTCTATTATTTTTTTTGAGAAAATCGCATTATCAAAGGTGTTGGTCGATTCCTTCTCCTGAATGATAGCCTTCTCATCAACCCCATGCATGACCATGAGCTTCGTCAGATACTCTGCCTCTGTAGCGCATCCGAGACTATCTCCTGTGCTGGCAGAGAATCTGTTGAACTCATCCTCCAGGGATTCGTATTTCATGTAGTATTTTCCGGATACAAGGATCTTAGGTGCATATCCTTCCTTCCAGAGATAAGCCCCATGCTCTGCAAGCTGCTTTATGGGGGCTCCCGGTATAAATATCAGATCCGCCTTTACAGGCTCGTCCGAGAGAAAAATAAACTTTCCTATGTCTTCAAAAGATCTACAATTAGCAGGTTTCATCGAATCATTACCTTTTTGATCTCAGCTATATAAATATAGTGATAATCTCCTTTTGCATAATAATCTGCTATCAAGCGGCCACTTACGAAGTTTTCCTCCTTCATCTGCTGCTTGAACAGAACCTTGCAGAGAATAATATTATCTGCTTCGTCTATAAACGGTATGCCATCATCAAAATTGAGATTAAGCTTGGCGTTACTGATCTTGTCCTCATCTCTTCCTGAAACCGAGCCAAGATATTTCCTTACACTCTTGTACTTTTCATGATGAAGGAAGGACAAAGAGAATTTCTTCTGGGCATCAATGAATTCCTTGGTATATCTGCTCTCACGCACATATACAATCGCACAGGTCTTATCCCAGACATGTGTAATTCCTCCCCAGGATACAGTCATTGTATTGGCTTTTTCTTCATTACCTGCTGTGAGAAGAGCCCATGAATCACCACCAAAGTGGAAGGCACCTTCCAATATTTCGTCCAGATCAACGGGTTGGAATACATGAAGTCCCATAGTACATCCTCCTTAAAAGTCTCTAAGCTTATCTTCCTCTGTGAGTTCCGTGTTTTCAATTTTTAAAATGGTTATATCGTAGCTATAGTCACTGCTGACTTCGATAGTAAGTTTGTCTCCTACCTTGTGTCCCATGAGCTGTTTGCCAAGGGGAGATTCTATACTTATAAGTCCCTTAAGTGCATTACCTCTCATTGTGGTAACAATCTTATAAGTAGCTTCAGAACCATCATCCGCCATGCGCACTGTGACGGTCTTGTTCATTCCGACCTCGTCTTCCTCGCTGGAGTCATCTATAATTTCTGCTGTCTTTATCATTCTCTCCAGAAATCTGATTCTGCTCTCATTCTGGTTCTTTGCCTTCTTGGCAGCGTAGTATTCAAAGTTCTCACTTAAATCTCCCTGAGCCCTTGCTTCCTTTACATCCTCAAGGAGTTCCTTTCTGACAACGGCTTTGCGGTGCTCGATTTCCGCCTCCATGTCCTCAATGTCTTTCTTTGTAAGCTGATTGTGCATTGTTTTTACCTCTTTTTAAGCATATATACTAATTGTACACGAGTAATCGTCTAAATAAAAGTTAAGAAAACGTAAACTATAAAAGACCTGCAGGAAAACCTGCAGGCCTTAGTATTTCTATATTCGCTTTTATCAAGCCTTACCGTCAGAACCAAGAACGTTGATGATCTTGTCGTGAACGATTTCCTTAACATAAGCGCGGCCATCGCCAAGATACTGACGAGGATCGAAGTGCTCAGGATGCTCAGCGAAGTGCTGACGGATACCTGCTGTCATACCAAGACGAAGATCGGAGTCGATGTTAATCTTGCAGACTGCACTCTTAGCTGCTGCACGAAGCTGCTCATCCGGAATACCGATAGCATCCTTCATAGCGCCGCCGTTAGCATTGATGATTCCAACGTACTTCTGAGGAACTGCTGAAGAACCGTGAAGAACGATCGGGAATCCGGGAAGTCTCTTAACAACCTCCTCAAGGATATCAAGACGAAGCTTGGGATCCTGGCCGGGCTTGAACTTGAAAGCACCGTGGCTTGTTCCGATAGCGATAGCCAGTGAATCAACGCCTGTACGCTTCATGAAATCCTCAACCTGATCAGGATTTGTATACTGTGCTGCATCATCAGCAACATTTACATCATCCTCAACACCAGAAAGAGTACCGAGCTCAGCCTCTACTGTGCAGCCCTTTGAATGAGCGTAATCAGCAACCTTCTTAGAGAGCTCAATGTTCTCTTCGTAAGGCTTTGAAGAAGCATCGATCATAACAGATGTGAATCCGTTGTCGATACACTCCTTACAGATTTCGAAGCTTGCACCGTGATCAAGGTGAAGAGCGATCGGAATAGATGTAGACTCTGCAGCTGCCTTAACCATGTTTACAAGGTAAGGGAACTGTGCATACTTGATAGCTCCTGCTGAGCACTGAAGGATAACAGGGCTCTTAAGCTCGTCACAAGCCTCTGTGATAGCCTGAATGAACTCCATGTTGTTGATATTAAATGCACCAACAGCATATCCACCATCGTATGCTTTTTTGAACATATCAGTCGTTGTAACTAATGGCATAATTTGTACCACCTTTCGTAAATATTGTTAACAAAACACTAGAACCATTATAGCTCAATTATTGCGATAAATACAATCTTTATTTGCTATCAGACACCTTTTTTGACAGGATTTTTATGTTACAATAAGGCGTAGAATTTCTGTTTGTAAAAAAGTCTTTCTATAATAAAATCCAATATACCTGTTTGGAGGACAAAAAGTGAATAAGAAAGTTTCACTGATCATAAAAACTCTTGCTTTCCTGGCGATACTGTTTACCTGCTTTTTTGGGGTAATGCTTTTAGTTGAACGAAAATCAAGCTTCAACAAAAACCAGGCCTTCTTTGAGGAAGCAAAAAAGGATCACATCGATGCCTTTTTCCTCGGTTCATCCCACGTAATAAACGGAGTTAATCCACTGCAGCTCTTCGAGGAGCACGGATATACCTCCTATAATCTGGGGGGCTACGGAAGTGTTCTTCTGTCCAGCTACTGGCAGATGATGCTTGCTCTTGATTACTGCACGCCAAAGCTTGTGGTGGTGGATTCCTACATGCTTGAAAATGACATAAGGTATATCGATGATCCTGCAGCCAATGTAGACAGCGATGAGCTTCATCTTAATATCGACCGCTTCCCGTTAAGCAAAACTAAATATCATGCCATAAATGACATGTTCCAGAATCAGGACGAAAAATATCCTTACTTTGCTGATTTCATCGTTTATCACGACAGATGGAAGGAGCTTGGAGCAGAGGATTTCAAGCGTTTTACCAAAGACGCTGATATAAACCGCATGATGGGCGCCGTTATGGAATACGGAGTGCACTCAGCAGAGTATAACTATGTGGACTATGGCGCAGGAATGCTTGAGCAGGAGACTGTTGGCACAACTTACCTCAGAAGAATAATCGAGGAGTGCCAAAGTAGGGGCATACAGGTTGTGGTAGTAACTCTTCCCTTCCTTGCCATGGGTGAGAATCAGGCTGCTGCCCACACCGCTACTCAGATAGCAGCAGAATACGGAGTTTCCTCACTTAACATGTTAGAGATTCCTGGCATCATCGACATAAATACCGACATGGAGGATCCCGGACACCTGAATATCCTTGGATGCCAGAAGGTTACTTCATACCTTGGTAATTACATCGCTGAGAACTGTCCGCTTCAGGATCACCGCGAGGATCCCGCCTATGAAAACTGGAATGATTCTCTAAATGATTTCCATGCAGAGCTCGCATCCATGCGTGAGGGTAATGACGATATCTACACACAGCTCATGATGCTTAAGTATGATAACTCAGATAAAACCTATGCCGTTTCAATAAGAGGCGCATCTTCAGTCTACGGTGATGCAATGCTTCTAAGACAGCTCCACGCCCTTGGTGCCAGCGAAAAGCTCGACGAGGCTGCTGCCGCAAAGTGCTCCTACATGCTTATATCAGACCACGGAGTTATTACTGATTTTGCCGGAGATTCCGAAGAGGAATTCTACATAGAAACAACAGACGGTTCCTTCTCCTATTCTCCTGCCAGCGACATATACAGAGTTCTATATATAAACGGAGATACAGAGAACAACTTCCTGTATGCTGATGACCTTGCATACGCTGATGTGCAGCTTCTTTTCTTCTCTAATGGAGTCTGCACCTCACATCAGTACTATACAAGCGACCACTTCACCTATGATTATGACCAGAGATAACTGCCCCGGAGGATGATATGCAATTCGTTTCATTAACCTTTTTACTATTTTTGATAATTACAGTAGGGATTTATTTCATAATTCCCAAGAATTTCAGATACATCTGGCTCCTTATTGCCAGCTGGGGATTCTACTATAAGCTAAGCCATAAGCTCCTCATACTGCTTGTTGCCATAACCCTTATCACCTACGTCTTCGGAAGACTGCTTGATAACGGCGAATCCTCTGAAAAAAAGCAGAAAAGACCGGTTCTTATTTCAGGCATCGTTATTCTGCTCCTTGTACTTGGATACTTCAAATACACAGGCTTCCTTCTTGAAACCGTTAAGAGTCTTCAGAGTGCCATGGGACTTGAGCCCCTTGGAATAGCTGCCAAGATTGCCCTTCCTGTAGGAATTTCCTTCTACATCTTCCAGGCAATAGGCTACCTCGCCGATTGCTACATGGGTAAGATACCTGTTGAAAAGAACTACCTTCGCCTTTCTCTTTTCATATCCTTCTTCCCGCAGGTTATGTCGGGACCTATTGAGAGAGCAGGCAACATGCTTCCTCAGTTTAAGGAGCCTGAGAGCTTTTCCTATGAAAACATGAGAGACGGCCTTCTCCTTATGATGTGGGGATATTTCCAGAAGATAATAATCGCCGACAGACTGGCAGTCCTCGTTGATCACATCTACAACTCTTATGAAAACTACAATGGAACACTACTGTTCCTTGCTACAATTTTCTACACTCTTGAGATTTACACAGACTTTGCAGGATATTCCAACATAGCCATAGGCTCAGCGAAAATCCTTGGCATCGATATCATGCAGAACTTTGAGCAGCCCTATCTGTCACGCTCCATACCGGAATTCTGGAGAAGATGGCATATATCCCTCTCCTCATGGTTGAGGGACTACCTCTATATTCCCCTTGGCGGAAACAGAAAAGGTTTTGCCAGAAAGCTCATAAACATCTGCATAGTCTTTGCCATAAGCGGATTGTGGCACGGCGCAGCATGGACCTTCGTATTCTGGGGACTGCTCCACGGCCTTTATCAGGTTTTTGGTATTCTGACCAAGCCTTTGAGAGAATCTATTACTGATAATCTCGGAATCAACCGTGAGGGCTTTGCGCTTAAGCTTGTAAACGTGGTTGTAACCTTTATGCTTGTGAACATCGGATGGATATTCTTCAGAGCTCCTGATTTTAAAGTAGCCTGGTACGTATTATCACACATGTGGACCTGTAAGCCCTGGGTGCTTCTTGACGGAACGCTGTTTAACCTTGGACTTGCAGCAGCAGATGTAAGACTCCTTGCTCTGTCCATACTTGTTCTCGCCATCGTAAGCGCACTTAACTACAAGGGCGTATCCATACGTAAGGCATTAACAGAGCAGACTCTCTGGATCCGCTGGGCTGTCTACATAGCAGCAGTACTCTTTATAGTAACCTGCGGTGTCTGGGGTCCCGGTTATGATGCTGCTTCCTTCATCTATTCGTCTTTCTAAGCGTTATATGAAAATAGTAAGACCGCTGCATTTACCTGCAGCGGTCCTTTTTTACCATTGTTTCTGTTCGCTATCGTAGCCGTTTCCATCGTCTCCATCACCATCAGAATAGCTTGACCATTTATCCATATCCTTCTGGTAATCCATGCCTTCCTTCATGGCATCCTTCCTATTTTGCTCAAGCTGCTTCTGAATCTGCTTCTCACGATCCTTGGAGGTCTTATCATCTGATGAATCATCTCCCTGGTTATCCTGAGGCTGATCCTGGTCTCCCGAGTCTCCCTGAGAATTGTTTTCAAGCTGTTCCAGCATTTTATCTATATCATTTTTTAGCTGCTGGGCATCATCGTTATGTCCATCATTCTCATCTGTAGCGCACCCCTTTTCCAGAAGTACGTCTCTGGCCTTTTTAAGAACGCTTATAGCCGCATCCTTCTTTTCCTGTGTCCCAAGGTCATCAAAGTCGATAGAGTAGCACATCGAGAGCGCCAGATTTATCCTGGTCTCGCAGTCTCTCTCCTTTGCAGGATGACGTTTAAGCGCTTCCATGTAATACGATATGGCTGCGGTGTAATCACCGTTTTGATATGCCGCATTTCCCAGATTGTAATAGGGCACATAGCCCTCAGGGAAATTTAAGAAAAGAAGCTTTTTCTCCTTCTCTGCAGAATACTCTCCATTCTCCAGACCATTTACAAAGCTGTGGTTAGTCATAACCCTTCCGCCAAGGAGAAGTCCAATGATAAGCACCACAAGTGCCAGTCCGCCAAGCAAAATTATTTTAAGAGGTATTTTTTTCATCATAACCTCCCTCGTCTTATTATCATTATTATCTCCAGTAAAAGCATAAGAGCCAGCGGTATAGCATACCAGTAATAGGTATCCTTAGCTGTTTCTACTCCCTTACCATCCTGAGTGACAGTCTTGGAGCTTTCCTTTATCATAGACACCGCACCCTGAAGGCTCTCATGGTTCTTGTACATGTTGTAGTAGGGCACGCCAAGGTCAGTCGCTATCTTCTGAAGGTTACCCTCGTCAATTCTTGATACAGCATCATCGTAGGTAGTGTAGTCATAAATATAATATGTGCCTTCACCACCATCCTTCATTTTTCCGCCCTCATCTGATCCATAGCCAAGAACAGCTCCTGAATCGATGTATCCTGCAAGATCGGAATAATCAGTAAGCTCTTTTCCATTGGTGATCTCACCATCACTAATATAAAAAACGATGGTCTTTCTGTTTTCCTTCTTTGCTGAGGATCTAAGTAAAGCATCAATGTCCTTGTAAGGAAGAGATAAGTCAGAGCCCTTTGCATAGAAGACCTCAGGTGAAACAAAGGTCTCAAAAAGGTCCTTTACATATTGTCCATCTTGAGTAAAAGGCGAAAGAACATGTGACGTATCATCGAAGGTGACAAGCCCGAAATTGCTTCCCGCAAGCTCGTCTATGACAGACTCAACATCCTTTGTTACACCCTTCATTCTGGTCTGCCTTCCGTTATAATCCTCTGCCCACATACTTATCGTAGTGTCCACAACGAATAAAACATCCAGGTTTTTGGTGCTAAACTCATACTTTTTCTCTAATATCACGGGTCTGCATCCGATAACGAATACCAGAGCGTAGATGACAAAGAGTCTTATCAGTGTAAATATTTTATCTGCAATATTTAGTTTGTTCCTGATGATAACGAAGGCTGTTGCTCCGCATAGCAGAGCAAAGAAGATTATCATTATCCCCAGGGGTAACATAGGTCTGATACTCATTTTTGTAATACCAATCCTGCCAGGCTAAAAGCAGCCAGGCATATAATCAAAGTAATAAAGGGCACTTTAGGCATGTCCTCTGTCTGTCTGGTCTGAACCACGTTAACAAGCATTGCCTCCTGCTTCTGAATATCCTCGACTATTTCAGAAACAGACTGATCGGCAGTTCTTACATAGCACTTTCCGCCTGTCTTCTCGGCTGCTGCCGCAAATTCACTAAGGCACTCTGAATAATCATATAGTTCAGGTGTATAGAAAATCTCCTCTGAAGGGAAAATCCCAAACATTGTAACCTTGTTCTTCTGACACAGAGCTGCTGCGTCACTTAAATTAACAATGTCCTCTCCGTTGGAATTAAGCTCGTTATCCGTACACATGATGATGACTCTTGTTCTCTCGGAGTCCTCCAGATAGGGCAGAGAGTACAGCGCTGTTGCCAGCCCCTCTCCTATAAGAGATGATCCTCTCTCAGAAGCAAATCTCGTTCCGTTGTCGAAGTACAAAAGCTTACTCTCAAGCTCATCGCAGGACTCCCTCATATCATCAGGGAAATCCGGAAGCTCATAGAGTGGCTCGTAGACCTCCATGTACTCCTTTTGATCAACGAAATATTCATTGAGGTCATCAAGCTTTTCAATGACGTAATCGTAATCATCCGTAAGGGGTACATAGGTCACTGAAGAAGCATTGAAAATATTTATTCCGAATCTGTCTCCCTCAAGTCCTGCAACCACCTGCTTTAAGTATTCCGTAATCTCGATATTGAGGTCATAGAGCGAATATGAAACGTCAAGGCACAGGATGATATCCCTTTTCTTAACACCACTTGTAACCTCGTTATTCTTATAAGGCCTTGCAATAAGGAAAAGCGATGAAATAACGCTTCCGACAAGTCCGGTGATCATCACCGCTGTCAGAATGAGATATCTGGTATTTAAGCTTTTATATAATTTGCTCTGCCTTATTCTATGGGTGTTGGATGCTTTTGTTCCTCTGTAGAACCTGCCATTTTTCTTTCTGCTAAAAAAAACCATCACCGGGAGCAATAGTATCAGCACCATAATCCCGATGATGACTATGTTTCCATGCATCAATTCCATGATCTGATCACTCCCACTGCCGTATTACAGGATTTTGTCAGGTCTTTATTTTTAGCCCTCTCATCCTCAGCAAACTCCGGCACATAATACTCCTCCATGAGCACGTTAAGGTTCATTATTCCCATGGCCCTTACTTCTTCTGCCGTAAGGGTCTCTACATTTATTCCAGTAACCTCATGGACAAACTCTCTTATGACACCGCTAAGCTCCTGATAGCCATTTCTCTTGCTGACAGTTCCTGCTGCGTATCTGTTATTTATGTCCTGAACCCTTTGAATATATTTGTTCTTCACACCGGGAAGTACCCTGGGTGTAGCCGGGGTCTTAGGTCTACCCGCCATAGCTTCTGCCTTCTTTTTATCTAAAAAGAAAATCTTTATGAGCATGAATGCAAAAATAGCAACTCCCACAATAATGAGCAGTATCCATATAAGACTGACCCACCAGCTATATTCAAATGGCTTTTGTAATTCAACCGTAGTAACCATGTTTATACCTTTCAATCAGGGCTATGGTGCTTCCAATAATGTCCTCCTCGGCAGCTATTGTAGTCATGGCTGCTCTGCTGCGCTTACATATCTGGGAAGCATTGCTTAAAATTTCCCATCTTATTTTCTCTTCTTCCTTTCGAAGAGCCTTATTATGGGAAACAAAGAATTTTTCATAAAATCCCTGTTCGTTGTCATAGACCATGTCTCCTGTAAGAAATGCATCATCGATATTGATGATAAGAAGATCGTTGTTGATGGTTATGGTCTTTATGAGTTCTTCACTCAGCTTTGCGATTCCGTCCATATCCGTCACGACAAAAATGATCATCCTTTTATGTACAGAATTAAGAATCTCACTGATTGTCTGATTAAGGCTAAAGGCGGAATCGATAGTGCAATTCCTTTCATAGCCATAAAGGAGACTCTCAAGATGCTCACTTCCTGACTTAAAGAAGCTGGTGTTTGCGCTGTGATCTCCAGGATATGAAAGTGCAAAATCCGCACCGTTTCTTCCAAGAATATAAGCAAGGGTTCCGAAGGTCATAAGCATAAGCTCCCTCTTGGCTTCTCCCTTGCTGGTATCTCCCAGAAACTGCCTGCCCCTGTCCATGATAAACATTACGTTATGTCTTCTGTCTGCCATGTACCTGCGGACAAGAATCCTGGACATACGGGATGAGGATTTCCAGTCTATGTCGTGGACATCATCTCCGTAGACATATTCCTTTAAGTCGTCGAACTCCATGCTTCGGCCTCTGTAAACCGAGTGAAAATCACCATCTAAAACATTTGAAGTTTTTCTTTTGGTATAAATAGACACTGCCCGCCTGATCTTGGACAGGTATTCATAATCTAATTTCATCACGGTGCCTTTACTGCATTTAAGATGCCATCTATCACTGCCTCAACAGGAACATTGTCCGCAACTGCAGAATAGTTAAGACCTATTCTGTGGCGAAGTACCTGATGACTTACCCTCTTTACATCCTCAGGAGTTACATAGGTTCTGCCGCTAAGAAGAGCTGCTGCCTTCGCCATCTTAAGGAAAGCGATGGAAGCACGGGGGCTTGCTCCGATTCTGATATATCTTGAGAGCTCAAGTCCCTTAACAACGTCAGGTCTTCTGCTTGCAACAACTATGCTGGAGATATACCATTTGATGACCTCATCTACGTATACCTTTTCCACAATATCCTGCACTTTGTCCACATCTCTGATAGTAAGAACAGGCGGCGTAGCCCTGTCGATGGTACCTGTCTCAATGCGGCTAAGGATCTCAACCTCCTCAGCTGCTGAAGGATAGGTAATAACCTCCTTTATCAGGAATCTGTCGGTCTGCGCCTCAGACAGAGGATATGTGCCCTCCTGCTCGATAGGGTTCTGGGTTGCGATGACTATGAAAATATCCTCAGGCATGTGATAGCTTGTGCCACCGATTGTGACCTGTTTTTCCTGCATGGCTTCAAGCATTGCAGACTGGGTCTTGGCACTTGATCTGTTAACCTCATCAAGAAGAACGAAGTTAGCAAATACAGGTCCTAAGATATTCTCGAATTTGCCTGTCGCCTGGTTGAATATCTGTGTACCGATGATATCTCCCGGCAAAAGGTCAGGTGTACACTGGATTCTCGCAAACTTTCCATCCACAGCATCTGAAATTGCCTTGGCAGCCGTGGTCTTGGCAAGACCGGGCACTGACTCGATAAGGATGTGGCCATCAGCGATTATCGCCCCTATAAGGGAAAACTTGAGCTGCTGCTGACCAACAACCTTGGCATCAAAATAGCCGGAAAGCTTTTGTATGACATCCTGTGCATACCTGAATTCATCTTCCGTAATTGTGATTTTATTTTGTGAAATATCCATGATAACTCCCCATTTCTTTGATTTCTCCTCTACTATCGCCTATTTTTAAGCGAGCGTAAATATTTTATTTAGCAGCTTTTTTCACTTTATTTCGAAACAGAGCTGCAAATAGAATGCTTACAACCGTAATTAGCTCTGCTATTCTCCAATATACAGGCTCCCTGAACCTGATCTTTATCACTGCATCCGTCCCCGCAGGAAGCGTGATTCTAAGCTTATTGTTATCACCTGCAGAAAGGGCATAGCTTACATTTCCGTCTGTGGCATAGTAATAAGGATATGCCAGAATAGGAAGATCTGCGAAGCCCTCCTCTGCGGAATTATTTACAAGATGAAGTGAATACACACCATTATCCCTGTTTTCCTCATCATAGGTAATCTCCTCTGATGAGGGAAGTACTGACGCGTACTGAAGTCTCTCAAGATCTGTTCCCGTGAGCATGTACTGTCTGTCATCGTCAAAGGATGTCCACTCATCTATGGTTTCTATAGATACGATATTGGTCTGTTTTTCCAAAAATGTATTAATATATCCGCCGCTCTGCCAGATGGTAAGCGCAAGTAAAACCACGCTCATAACATAAGCAGGCTTCTGCTTTCTGATAACCGCATATAATGTGCAGATAAGCACCGTTGCAGCTGTTAAGTATCTTGCAGGATACTGAATGCTTCCAAGTATCTTAAATACGAACGGCATCTTATTAAACAGAAAATCATAAGGGAAGTAGCAGGTGCTAAGGACAAGGGCAAATACTGAAAGCACTGTAAGTATTATCACCATAGCCTTGCTTTTAATTTCCTTATAGTTCGCAATCAGGTAAATCACCGCAATCACGCATATTATCAGCATTGCAAGTCCGGGAGACTGCGGAAGCTCGTCCACAGGCTCTGTTCCAAGCTCTAAGATAGGAGCAAGAACATTGTAAAAAGCACCGCCCATCTGTCTCCAGGTAATTCCGAAGGTCTGAATCGGAGTCTTTTCTCCTGAGTTTATGAGCATGGGTGCGTTTTTGTAATAATCCACAAGAGGGACAAGCTGCCAGATGTTAACCACAAGTGATGCACATACTGCACCAACAAGGTTCTTCCATTTGCCTCCGGAAAGCATGGTCTTAATATCCGCGATAACAAAGATAAATATGAAAAGCGCCGCCATGACCACGCTGAGAAGGTGAGTCATGAAAAGTCCTGTCATACCTGCGCATATCAGGATAGATCCGCGAACCTTCTTCTCATCTCTGTGTATCCTTGCAAGTCCAAGGACAATAAGCGGAAGGAATGCAAAGGCGCTGTATTCACCAACTGCCTCTCTTGATAATAAATCAGTAAGTCTCCAGAATGAGAGGACGTACAAGAGCATGCAGAAGGCGCCTGTAAGTCTGTCTCCGGAAATATATTTAAAGCATACGTAAGCTGTGATTGCAGTCAGTATCTGTATCAGGACAAAGTACCACATGTACGCCATCCACAGCGGCATTCCCATAACATGAAGGATAGCCGGGATATAGAGAAGCGCATCACCGTACATAATGCCTACTGGATATCCGTAATTGTTAAACCAGTAGTGCTGCATCTTTACAGGGAATTCTCCGCACTTAAGACCCTCTGCTATTCCTGCGATTCTTCTAAGATGGAAGGGAAGGTCGTGTCCAAAAGGGATTCCCTTTGCCTTTTCGTTTTCACCATAAGCTGCTTCGTCATACTCTATAGGCTCTCCGCACCACACAATGCTAGATCCGTCAAATTCCATGATCTGGTTACAGCCCATCGACTGCAGAGTATCTATGGCCTCGGGATTCCCCCCAAAAACAAGGTAGATATAGTCAGTACTAAGCTCCTCAGGCATGTTGAATAAATATCTTCCGTAGAAGGATGTATCCCCCATATTAAACTCATAGGGAGAGAGCTTTGTTCCAAGAAGATAATAGATATAAGGCGGAATGTAGGGCTGGTTGTTATGGATTACGACAACCTGTTTATCCGCAAAGAATTCCTCCTCACCAAGGACCTTTATGGGCTCATCCAGGGGCTTCTGGAACAGATAGAGATTATCTGAATAGCTGCCAAGGTACTTTGTAAAGAAGGCTCCGCCGAATGCTAAAAATACAATGCCAAGAAGGGTTCCTGCTGCCAGGTACACCTTCTTATTCTTTGAAAACAGGTTAAGGAAGACGTCCATTCCAAAGGCTGCAAAGAATGCCAGCGTAAAGAATATTCCGTTCATCTTGTTTACGTTTGGACCGTCTCCGCCAAGCATAGAGCCGATAAGAAGCTCTGACAAAAACCACACAAGGGGAAGAAGCGCAAAGCTAAGCTCCTTTTTCTTAAAGGATTGTCCGATTGTTATAAATGAGCGGATAAGTCCTGCCACGATGAAGGGAATAGTGATGTAGTACATTGTTCCAAAGGCAGGAATGCTGTTGTAATCAAGGCTGTCGTAGAGGAATATGTTTTTAAGCGCATTTATAAAGCCTGTGAGTGTAGGCGCCATAATCTCGCCGCCGCGGTAGAAGGTCAGCGCGGGCATAGTGATGATTCCAAAGACTATGGACTCACTTCCTGTGATGTTTACGTACTGTGTCACAAGAAGAGGAAGTGCCAGTATCCCCAAAGGAATCACAAAGCATATCACTCTTAAAACATTAAGTTTCCTTGAAATAAGCAAAATCAGGAAAAATACCATCAAAAAGACAGGCATGATGGCATAACAGATAGCGTAGGTATAAAGAGATACTCCTGCAAAAACTCCTGCAAGAGCATAATCAGTGAGCTTTCCGGAATCGACAGCCTTCATAAGACCATATAAGAAGAGCGTTGTCATTCCAAGCATAAGGTTACAGTCAAGACCGAACCTTGCACTCATTACAAAGGCAGGACAAATAGTATAAAGCACAGGATAGATGTAAGCGGCAGCGGAATCCTCTCCGCACACTCTCTTAACAATCTTCTCTCCCGCAAACAGAGTTATAAGTGAAAAGACAACTCCGGGAAGTCTTATGGAGATCATGTTAAGTCCCATGAACTTAATAAAAAGCGCTGCAACGTATGCGTACAGGGCGCTCTGACCTCCGCCATAGTTTATGAGATAAACAGGAAAGGATATCAGATTCCTGTCGACACCGTAATTTGCAAGGCAGTATGCGTCATAAGCCATACCGGCTTCATCCACGTGAAGTCCGGCAGGTGAGCTTTTAAGAAATATCAGCCTCGATAGTATCGCAATTAAATATATAACACCGAAATAGATAGTTTTTTTGTTTAATGTCTTTTCCTTATCTCGCACTTTTCTTTTCTCTCCATGTTATTTAGTACTACAGCTCCTGCAATTCCCAAAATAAACAGTATTATTCCGGGCACAACTCCGGGTGTGTGATATCTCATCTCAATGCTGTGGGTTCCGGCTCCTATGGGAGTTCCAAGGAACATTATATTTGCCTTTTCAGGTGTTCTCTTCTCTCCGTCCACATATATTGTCCAGCCCTTGTCATAGGGCACGTTAAGAACCAGATATGAATCCTCAGCGGCAGTTATGGTTCCCGTAATCTCATTAGTCATAAGAGACTTGGGATTTCTGTGAAGGTTATTATCTGTCATAGTCTCAGCTGCAAGTGCCTGAGCCTTCTCAGCATAAGTATCCATGGGCTGACATATAACCTGAAGGCTGTCAAAGCTGTAGGTTCCCTTCTGAGGGAATGTGATTGTTATTCTGCTTCTGGCCTCGCTGCTATAGCACAGATTAACAAGGTAATTGTGCCATCCGCTGTAAAACTGGCTGTAGGGTGTCTTATATGCAATTGTCTTTGTTACTGCACCATTTTCGGGAGTGTCTGTGCTGACAGTGATATTCGCAGCATCCTCCTTGATGTCACAGTTTAAATTCTCAAAATACAGATATGTCTCTGATCCGGGAATTCCCTCGAAGGAAAGTGTGCACTCTGCCCCATCCTTCTTAGCCACAAAGGCACCGTCCTTAATCTTTACTTTGTGCTTATCAGTTACCTCGAAGGAAACAGAGGTCTCTGTAAATAATCCCTCAGATGCTGTATCAAGCTCTGATAATTCTACTGCAACGTCGCTGTTTTCCTTTTCCCTTACTGCGCCGTAAAGCATAGCCTGCTGCCTCTTTACAGGATCAAGAGCGTCATAGTCCTCTCTGGACATGGTCTGTCTGTAGGTGTAGCCAAGGGCAGGCGCATAGGTATTTGCGAAAATTCCAAAGTTGTACCACTCTGAAAACGGAGCATAGCCATAAGGAATGTATCTCTGCTCCTCCTCATTGTTGTAACGAAGGGTGTAGTACTTCACTCCTGCAAGCTCCATCGGAATTGTTCTGTCATCAAGCCCGAAAAATGAGAAATTGGACATCTCATTAACTGCAAGAGACTCCATAAAATCAGAAACAGCTCCATTTGCAAGACTCCAGTAGAACTGGGTTGAAGGTATACCGTAGGGAAGTGACGCATTCCAGGTAAGACTTCTTCCCGAATAGCTATAGTAATTATCAGCACCCTCAGGCACGGTCTCTGCCAGAGCCTTAAGCTCGGTATTCATTACCAGGTCATCGTACTCCTCGGGCGACATCTTATCAACGTAGCCGCTTGGAAGATTGCCCTTATCAGGTGCATTGGCAACATATCCGTTTATGACTATTCCAATAATAACTAAGAGTAGCACTCCGCCTCTTCTTACTGTCACAGGGAGCTTAACTACGAAGAGAAGCGCAAACATCACTGCAAGTAGTAAAAGCTGCGGATAGATGTTAGGTGACTTTTCTCCAAATAATATGAGAATTCCAACATAAACCACACTGATTATTCCTGCGATAAAAATGTTCTTTAAATCCTGCAGAACGATCTCCTCTGCAAAATACGTGATGAGGTAAGACAACAGAAGGCAATATGCAAAGCTCCATCTGTTGATGGTGTATGAAAAGCCTGTCATGACATAGCCTGCCACAGGAATAAGTAGCATAGCTGTCATGATTATCGCGATTATTCTATACCTTACGACCTCTCCCTTTTTATTCTCATCCGCTTTAAGGAAAAGAAGTGCAAGAGCAGGTAGCGCAATAAAGGTAAGACTGATAACAGTGTCATATCTGGGAAAATATTTATAGGAAATCATGCTGCAGAGTAGCTCCTTGTAATAGTCCAGAGAATATATTACAGGTACTGCATGTGAGCCAAGTCCTGCTCTGGGGTTTGATAAAAATGAAAGAACCACAGGAAGGAGAATCGGCATTGCAATAAGAGTTCCAACCACGCCAAAGCCAAGGAAGCTTCCAATTACGGTAATTCCCTCTTTGAAATCTTTGGCTGTCTTTTCGGTGATTATATAGATTACCGTATAAACAATAATCATCAGCACCAGCATATAGAAGAAATAGAAATTGCTGACTGCCGAAAAGGCTACTGCCAGAATAAAGGGCAGTGATCTTTTTTCATCGATATATTTCTGAACGCCATAGATAAGTAGCGGCAGACAGATCATAGGCTGAACGAACTGGGGGTTCCACATGCCTATGAATAACACGATACCGCAAAAAGAATAAGATAACGCTCCCGTGAGCCTTGCAGTAAGTGCAAAGCGCTCCTTTCTTCCAGTAAGAAGAAGGAATGCGAGACCTGCAAGGTAGGGGCGAAGAAATATCAAAAACTGAAAATAATAGTAGATGTATTTTGAGGGCAATAATCCCGCAGGAAGGTTAAGCGGATCTCCCACTGCATAATACTGCATTGATGTATAAAAATCCGCGCCATATCCTATTCCGAAATCATAACTCTGCAGGGATAGCTTGTGCTCAGTAAACAGTCTGTAAAAAATGCCTCGTATAAAGCGTCCGTACTTTGCCAGGGCATTTATATGCTGCTTAAAGGCATCCGAGCTGTTAATAAGTGATTTCCCGCTTTTAAAGAACCATCCCCAAACAAGAACGGAAATCACTATATAAATCAAAGTAAAACAGATAAATGCTTTTCTTCTGGATCCGGCAGATGAAGATTTCATTATTATCAACCTCTTTTTAGTTTTATTTTTACATACGGAAGAAGTTGGTAGACCAGAATGCTTCCTCGTTCACCGCTGTTATTCTGTTGTACTGTAGTACAACTGCAGAATCACTGCCATAAGCCCTTACAAGCTTACCGTTTTTAACAGTATAGCTTAAGGGGTCTGTTGTAAAGCCTTTATTATTGCTTTCCATGACTCTTATAAGTCTGGCCTCATCAGGAATACCAAGGGGTGCGAGACTTATCTCGTTGACAGTGAGGTACTCATTTGTGTTTATGACCACAACCGTAGCGCTGATTCTGTTAAAGCGCCCAAAAGCGAGAACTCCGTCTCCGGCATCAAGTCGCACGATTGAACCGGTTTTCAGCTCCACACTTGTCTTGTGGATATGGATCATCTCCTTGTGGAAGCGGATCATTTCCTGATCCTCTGTTCCCCAGGGATATGTTCTTCTGTTATCAGGGTCTGTAAAGCCGCACATTCCCGCTTCATCGCCATAGTATATAGTCGGTGCTCCGGGCCAGGTCATCTGAACTGTGACAGCCTGCCTCATCACGGCCTTTCTCACGCCCTCTTCAGCAGCTATAAAGCCCTTAGTTCCACATCTTCCAACCACATGGTTTGTCCTAGTCAGGAATCTGGAGTGATCGTGGTTAGAGAGCTCGTTCATGGCTACCAGAGCAGATTCCTGAACGAAGTTATCCGCTCCTGCTGTAATCATCGTATCCCAGAATCTGTTTACATCTCCCATCAGCTCACCATGGAACTCATCGCTGTGCTTCTCCATTCCTGTGAGGAAATAGGTCAGGGGCTCCATGAAGGCGTCATAGTTCATTACGCTGTCCCATTCGCCGCCCTTTAACCATTCATGGGCACTTCCATAATGCTCAGCGAGAATAAGCGCATCAGGATTGGCCTCCTTTACAGCCTCTCTGAACTTCTTCCAGAAGCTGTGATTGTACTCGGAGGAATGACCAAGGTCCGCAGCCACGTCAAGACGCCATCCGTCTGCATAGTAAGGAGCAGAAACCCACTTCCTTCCGATGTCTAAGATATAATTCTCCAGCTTTTTGGAGCCTTCGTAATTAAGCTTGGGAAGAGTATCATAGCCCCACCAGCCCTCATAGTTATTGTTGTAGGGCCACTCTCCTCCGTAGAAGCTGAAATAATCGTGATAGGGGCTGTTCTTGGCTATATAAGCGCCGGGCTCATACCCACGGGCATTCTCATATATGCGCTCCTTATCCATCCACTTGTTGAATGAACCGCAGTGATTGAATACGCCGTCAAGAATAACCCTTATTCCGCGCTTATGGGCCTCCGATACCACCTTTGCAAAAAGTGCATCAGACGCCTCTAAATTCTCTTTATTTGTAACCCTGTCTATATAACAGGTGGCATTTCTGTTTTCATCATTCTCTTCCAGCAGATCGCCGTTATCCGTGATGATAACTCCGAAATGAGGATCGATATGATCATAGTCCTGCGTATCGTACTTATGACATGATGGCGACACAAACAGAGGATTGAAATATATAACCTCTATTCCAAGATCCTTAAGATAATCAAGCTTATCAAGAACGCCCTGAAGGTCTCCACCGTAAAACTCTCTTATATCCCCGTCAGGATCCGGGTATTTTTTCCAGTTGGTAACCTGAATGCTTCGGCCGCCAACATATTTGTATTCGTCTGTTAAAACATCATTGGATGGATCACCGTTTCTGAATCTGTCCACGAAAATCTGGTACATTACTGCGCCCTTGGCCCAGTCCGGTGTCTCATACCCAAGTATCATTCTGAATTTATAGTAATCCGGAACGGAGAAGCTCACTCCCCTTCTGTCATAGTAGAGTGTCTCTCCATCCCCTTCAATTCTGAAATAGTAATATATTGTATCGCTGTTCTCTGGAATCTTTTCCTTGAATAAGTAGTAGTCGTAACCATCCTCGGAGTGGTGCTTCTTCATCTCTTCTTCTACAAGCTGAACACCATTCCTGTAAACAAGTATTACCTTTTTTGCATCATCCTGTCCGCATCGGAAATGCAAAAACACTGTATTGCCGGGCTTGGGATGCGGCGGCTGAAGAAAGTCCAGTGTCATATCATGGAACAGTCTGTCCCTTCTAATCATAAAAAATTCTCCTTGAAATGAAAAAAAGACAGCTTAGGGTTGCTGTCTTTTTTAGAGAAGGTATTTCTTTCTTATGGGTATAGCAAAAAACTTTAATGTATTGGGGGTTACGTGATTATATTAGCACCGCTCTCTTTTCCGGTAAATACTCACGTTTCACAAAATAACTAAAACCCCTTGCCCATTTTTGTATATTTTGCACAAGCTTAGATTTTTTCAGCCAGTGCTGCTATGTCTTCCCTTAGTGAAACAGCAGGGTGAGAAGCGAAAAGTTCTTCAAACTCCTCGCGACCTATTTTTTCTTTTTCAATCAAAAGTGCAGAACTGGAATGAAGAATATCCTCATAGGATCTTATGATCTCCTTAGCCTTTGCATAGCAAAGATCAATAATATCCTTGACCTGCTTATCAATTTCACCTGCCATCAGCTCAGAATTTCTCTTGTTATGCTGAATATCGTAGCCGATGAAAACGTCCTCTTCCTGCTCGTTGTAATTGATGATACCGATCTTCTTTGACATGCCGTATACGGTAACCATCTTTCTCGCTTCACTTGTTGCCTTCTGAATATCACTTGAAGCTCCTGTGGTAATATCACCAAAGATAATCTCCTCGGCAATTCTTCCACCAAGAACAACCATAATCTCCTGAAGCATCTTGCCCTTTGTAAGGAACATCTCGTCCTTCTCAGGGAGAGGCATTGTGTAGCCTGCTGCTCCCATACCTGTAGGAATAACTGATACGGTGTAGACAGGTCCTACATCAGGAAGTACATGATAAAGTATCGCATGACCTGACTCATGATATGCAGTGATCTTCTTTTCCTTGTCGGAAATGATGTGGCTGTGCTTCTCGGTTCCTATTCCAACCTGAACAAATGCCTTCTGAATATCATTCTGTTTGATATAGGTGCGGTCATCCATAGCTGCATTGATAGCTGCTTCATTAAGCAGGTTCTCAAGATCAGCACCTGTAAAGCCGGCTGTTGTCTGAGCGATATCCTTAAGTACTACATCCTCGCCAAGCGGCTTGTTTCTTGCATGTACCTTGAGGATCTCCTCTCTTCCCCTTACATCAGGACGGGCAACAGTAATCTTTCTGTCGAAACGTCCGGGGCGAAGGATAGCGGGATCAAGAATATCTACGCGGTTTGTAGCCGCCATTACTATGATTCCCTCATTAACTCCAAAACCGTCCATCTCAACAAGGAGCTGGTTCAGAGTCTGCTCACGCTCATCGTGGCCACCGCCCATACCTGTACCACGGCGTCTTGCAACTGCATCTATCTCATCAATGAAGATGATACAGGGTGAATTTTTCTTAGCATCTGAGAACAGGTCTCTTACTCTGGAAGCACCAACACCGACGAACATCTCAACGAAGTCAGAACCGGAAATGCTAAAGAAGGGAACACCTGCTTCTCCTGCGACAGCTCTTGCAAGAAGAGTCTTACCTGTTCCGGGAGCACCCTCTAAGAGAACACCCTTAGGAATCCTCGCACCGACCCTGGTAAACTTTCCTGCATCCTTCAGAAATTCGATGATCTCTGTAAGCTGCTCTTTTTCCTCAACAAGACCTGCTACGTCTGAAAGCTTGATCTTGTTGTCATCTCCTGTTGAAAGACGAGCTCTGCTCTTACCGAAGTTCATCATACGGCTGTTACCGGATGACTGCCCCTGAGCATTGTTCATCATCACGAACAGGAAGGTAATAACAAATAATCCGACCAGTATCGGAATGATACTGCTGATCAGCAGATTCTCGCTTGGTACATCCCTCACTACAGGATCTATACCATTGCTGACAAGAATCTCCTCAATTACTGAAACATCAGTTGCGTACAGAACCTTGTCCTGTCCGTCGGCAAGTGTAATCTGAACCACACCTGTAGGTGTCTCACGGTTAGGTATAATAACCGCAGATAACAGCTTCCCGCTTTCAACATCCTGTTCCAATTGTCCTCTCGTATAGGCCGTGTCCGAAGACTGGATTCTTCCTTTCCCGTACTCAAGGAAGGCCAAGGCCAGAAGGAGAACGATAATAAGCCCAAAGTAGAAACTAAATCCCCTGCTTTTATTCACTGTTTATCCCCTTTAATCGAATTCTACAACCCCAATGAAAGGAAGGTTTCTATATCTCTGATCGTAGTCAAGACCATAACCAACTACGAACTCATCAGGAATGTTGAAGCCTGTGTAATCAACCTTAACATCCATAACTCTTCTCTCAGGCTTGTCAAGAAGTGTGCAAAGCTTAATGCTTGCAGGGCCTCTGTCACCAAGCATCTTAAGAAGATAGCTGAGAGTCCTTCCGGAATCCACGATATCCTCAACTACAAGAACGTCCTTACCTGTAAGGGGTTCATCGAGATCCTTAACGATTTTAACCACGCCACTGGATTTTGTTGAAGATCCATAGCTTGAAGCTGACATAAAGTCCATAGTTACAGGAACAGTGATTCTCTTGGCAAGCTCACACATGAAGAATGTGCCGCCCTTAAGAACACATACAAGGTGTACTGTCTTACCTGCGTAATCCTTGCTGATCTGCTCTCCTATCTCCTGTATTCTCTTGTCTACTTCTTCCTCAGAAAGTAATACTCTAACTGATTCTGCCATAATTACCTCTCTTCCGGAAATGTCATACACTCCGTCTTTCTTAATCATTTTATTACTGTTACTTCCAAAACTCTGTCTGAATCATCACCAAGCTTGTAGAAATCGCCTATACGGTATCCGGGAATCCAGAGAACATTACCCCCGTCAGCCAGTATATAGAGCTCATCTCTTTTGTTAATTGGGATCTTTTCGTCTATCATGAATTTCTTCAGTTTTTTATTTCCATTTCCGACCGAAATGATGTCTCCAGTCCTTCGTGTTCGGAATTGCAAACTATTATTTATTTTATCATAATTAAACCATTTAGTATATTCAGTTGTCGGTATTTTGAATGAGCTTTTATAGGGAAAAACCCTTAAGTTTACCAACCCCAGATTTGGAATTTCCTTCTCAAGAATATCCCCGCTCTCCATTTTACTAAGGTCAAGCTCTATACTCTCATTATGAGATAATTTCTCATCTGATTCAAAGTAAAAATAAAGTTTCCCATAGTTTCTTACTGCTTTTATCCCATATGGGAGGCTTAACATTGCTGAACCGTCCGTGCTAAGCACCATTCCGGACAGTTCCTGTATGTGTACGGACTGAATATCCTTCACATGGGGATACAGCAGATGTATTCCCTTTATTATCAGCCTCTCCCTGATTATCTCAGGTACCGTTGCAAGTACAATGCAGTCAAGAACCACTTCCTCCTTAGAACTCTCTATCAGCCAGTTTTTAACGGCCAGAGCCTGCTCCTCAAGGAAATCATCAATCTTTGCAAGATACTCCGCCGTTTCAGCCACATGTATGTCTGCCCTGGGATTTATCTGCTCCCTTGCCACGGGAATGATATTGTGCCTAATCCTGTTTCTGGTGTATTCATCCGTAAAATTACTGTTGTCAGTACAGTGCTCATACCCCTTTTCAGACAGGTACTTCTCAATCTCATCCCTTCCCGTCATGATAAGCGGCCTTATGAGCTCAAAGCCTTCCCTTGTTCCCCTGGCTCTTATTCCGGAGAGCCCCTTTATCCTGCTTCCTCTGAAAAGGTTGTGGAGTACAGTTTCAGCCTGATCATTTCTGTTGTGTGCCGTTGCGATTTTCACAGGCTTTCCTGTCTTTCTTGATATCTCTCCTGCTATATCACAAAAAGCCCTGTATCTTTCGTTTCTACCGGCTTCTTCCTCGGAATACGCCGCCTCCTTAGTAATTTCCGGAATGTTTATATCTCTTCTGTAAAACGGAACATCCCATTTTTTACACAGCTCTTCCACAAAAACCGCTTCGTCCTCTGCCACATCACGTATCATGTGGTTAATATGTACCACATACAGGCCAAAGCCCAGTTCCTCCCTAAGCTCGCACAGAGTATGAAAAAGGCAGACAGAATCAGCTCCACCGGACACGCCGGCAAGTATTATCTCTCCACCCGTAATTAGCTTCTCGCCTTTTATAAATTTTTTTAATTCTTCTGTCAGACTATTCATCTTTAATCTAAAAAGCTCCGGAAGTTTTATTTCCGGAGCTCTTATCACCTTTTAGTTTGCTGAGCTTTTATCCTTGAAAATTATTTCTCCGGGATATACAAGACCCAGTTTTTCTTTTGCAATCTGTTCAATATACTTTCTGGTTGTTGTATATGTCTCAAATTCTGCAATTTCTTCACTGCGCTGCTGCTCTTCATCTATCTGCGCCTGCAGTGCCTCGATCTTGCTCTGATACTGGTCTCTCTTCTGCACCAGTCCAAAGCTCCTGACTAATACCACCACAAGAAGAAGTGCCACAGCAACAGTAGCCATAATCATACCGTATGTACTTTGAATACTACCTCTTTTGTACTTTGCTCTTGTTGCCATTTTTGCTCCCCATCCGAAATTTTACATACAAACGTTATTTCGGAGATAAAATCCTTCAATTCTATTTTAGTACGCACTAAATGTACTGTCAAATCGCAAGGATTAAATGTAACGATAAAGCGATGACACATCCTCTTTATGGATTGTCTCCTTTACGTCCAGTACTTCGACCTTAACATCCTTGTTACCAAAGCTTATTGATATGATGTCTCCGGCCTTAACTTCAGTGCCTGCCTTGGCCACTCTGTCATTTATCATGACTCTTCCTGCATCGCAGGCGTCATTTGCTACTGTTCTTCTCTTAATAAGTCTTGTAACCTTTAAATATTTATCCAGTCTCACGGTTCTCCTCCACTTACCTCTGCCGGATCTTCATCTGTTCCTCCGGGCTCTGAGGTTTTATCTTCATCTGCAGAATCACTTCCTGTGTCTGCATTTCCGCTGTCATCACTGCCCTCATCCTTCTTTACAGGCACAAGTGCTGGGAATGAGTAAGTAACATTGCTCTTTTCCTTATCAATCTGGATGGTATAGCTCTTGGTCTCATAGCCATCCTTCTGAAGTGTGACCATATGCTTTCCGGGTGTCTTGGCAAAGCTTACAGGCATGATTCCCACGTAATTGCCATCAAAATATGCCTCTGCGCCTATAGGTGCATCGAAGGTCACCTTGTAGCCGATAAGCACATCCTCTTCACTTGATCCGGAGCTTGATGAACTTGATCCATCACCTGTT
Organism: Butyrivibrio sp. FC2001; assembly: GCF_000424125.1. Classification (NCBI taxonomy): domain Bacteria; kingdom Bacillati; phylum Bacillota; class Clostridia; order Lachnospirales; family Lachnospiraceae; genus Butyrivibrio; species Butyrivibrio sp. FC2001. The sequence continues at coordinate 6,453 of NZ_AUJH01000003.1, read as the reverse complement.
GTAGCAGCACCTGAACCCTTATTTCCATCAGAGCTGTCGGAATCATCATCTTCGTCATCATCATCCGAAGCCGCCACTGTTGTTGCCGCCTCAGAGTCAACTCCTGCCGTTGTTCCGCTTGAAGCACTTGAAGAAGACTTTGATGAGTTTTTCTTCTTTGTGGAAGCGGTATCGGACGCATTTCCATCACTCACATTGTATCTGCTGTAATCATAGGGCTCACTTGAATAGTCGCCTGCCGCATCGCCAGATGTCACTTCATCGCTTGAAGCCTCATCCGATGAATCACCTGTGCCATCCTTTGGTTCAAGATCTATGAAAAGTGTCGCATTGGGTTCAGCCACCTTAAGCGTATGGTCCTGAGGCTCATACCCTTCTGCCATAACGTGAAGCTTATGCTTTCCATAGGTAAAGGTATAAGGCACCTCTGACAGAATCTCATCTCCATCCACAAATATTCTTGCGGTAGAAGGTGTAACCACAAAGGTGACATTTCCTTCCTTTATCGGCTCTACCTCAGCTACGCTGGTATCTATTACAGTCTCTTCATTTCGGTTTACAACTATCTCAGATGAAAACTTCGCACCATTTCCAAGAATGCTGACATTGTAATTACCCTCAGGAGCGCTAATCAGCATATTGGGGGTAATCTTACGAATTACCTCCTTGTCCAGCTCAATCCAGGCACCCACAAGGCTCCTGTCATTAACTCTGTCAGAAGACAGGCTCACATAGCCGTGTCCCCTTGTGACCACTATGCTGTAGATTTCTTTATCTATTCCGCTGACACGAATCGTATCAGTCATAAGGATATCTTCCGGGTTAACCGACTGTCCGTCTGATATTATCAGTGTCTTGGGTGTTATATGAAAAACTGTGCTGTTTACCTTTGCTGTCTCATCGTCACTTACAAGGTCAAAATTATTGACCTCTTCCTCCACCCAGGCATCGTCTGAAATTATCAGTGAATTAAGGTGCTTCACACCCTTTAAGAAGGTGATATCAACCACCTGTCCAACCTCAAGCCTTGATGCCGACATCGGTCTTCCATGAATGTCATATATCATGGAAGTGTTGTCGTAGCTTAAGGTATAGTTTTTACCAATGTCGTGATTTCTGAACTGTATAGTCTTGGAATATGTATTGACCTGCTTTACAGATGCCGTGTCTGCAGAATCGTACTTACCAAGCAGGGAAACCCTGACCTTGGCATCCTCTGTTATAACCGATTCCGTAGCGCACACACTTAGCGGCTGCTGCATTGTAAATGCCACCGCCAGCAGCAGTATGAAGAATCTCTGAAATTTATTTTTCATAAGTCTTCCCCCTTTTCCAAAAATACTTTTGGAAATAACCCCAAGCTCTATTCATTCCCTTTCATAGAAAATCTTGCGAAATTAGTTTCATCCAGCAGATACTCCTTGGTGTTATGAGACGGATCATCTATAACATCCGAAAGCATTGCTGCCAGAATATCTCCCAGCTCCTTCCCGGGAGTAATACCCTTTCCGATAAGATCCTTACCGTTTACGGCAAGATCCTTAAGAGAAAAGCACTCACCATCGCGCTTTACCTCCTCATACAGATCGTTCAATTTCCCGATCCATTCATATTTCTCATCCTGGTGATAGCTGCTCTTAGCAGCAGTATCAGCCATCTTCACCTTGATAAAGCAGGGAAACAGCTCATCCCCTATCTTGTTCATGGCCCTTCTGACATTTTTCTTCTCAGCAGGGAAGCGCCAGTCATGGCACCAAATGAGCTTTTCAACCTTATCCATGGTATCCCTGTCAAACTTAAGGCGTCTCAATATAGCAGCTGCTGTCTTGGCGCCCTTTTCAGCATGGTGATAAAAATGGTCTATGCCCTTTTCATCCGTAGTCCTGCAGGAAGGCTTCTCAATATCATGAAGAAGCATTGTAAGCCTTAAAACCTTGTCACCTTCAATACTCTCAACAGACTTGACGATGTGATCTCCCACATCATAGGCATGGTGAGGATTGTTCTGAGGTGTATCGAAGCACCTGTCGAATTCAGGCATAAAAACTGCGGATAAGCCTGTTTCGTATAACTCTTTAACTTTTCCCGGATTATCGGAAGTGATGAGCTTAACAAGCTCAACCTGTACTCTCTCAGCACTTATTCTGTCCAGCGTGGGCGCAAGCTCCGTTATGGCTTTCCTTGTATCCTCTTCTATAGAATAGCCGAGCTGAGCTGCAAACCTGACCGCCCTCATCATTCTAAGGGCATCCTCGGTAAAACGCTCCCTGGGCTCTCCTACGCATCTGATTATCTTTTTATCGATATCAGCAAGGCCATCAAATTCATCGATCAGGCCATCCTCATAGCTGTAAGCCATGGCGTTGATGGTGAAGTCTCTTCTCTTTAAATCCTCAACGAGACTGGCTGTGAAGGTCACGTCCTTGGGATGCCTTCCATCCTCATACTCACCGTCTATGCGGTAGGTGGTGACTTCAAAGCCCTCTTTGCCCATCATTACTGTAACTGTACCGTGCTGTATTCCGGTATCTATGGTTCTTCCAAATATTTCCTTAACCTGCTCAGGCCTTGCACTTGTGGTGATGTCCCAGTCTCCGGGCTCCCTGCCCAGAATACTGTCGCGGACACATCCGCCAACCACATAGGCCTCGTATCCGGCATCATGGAGCTTGTCCAGAATCTCGGCTGCAGGCGCAGGTATATCAATTTTGATTGTTTGTCTATTCAAATCTTTCTTCTATCTTTCGTCTTGGTATTGCATTAATATGCTCTGCCCCAGTAAACCATCTTGGTTGCAGGTTTACCGCAGCATACGCAGGTTCCTGACAGATTCTCCTGCTCAAAAGGAATACATCTGCTTGTTACAGAATAATCTTCCTTAATCTTATCTTCACAAGCTCTGTCGCCACACCACATAGCCTTTACAAAGCCCTTGGTCTCCTTGAAGGCTTCCTCGAACTCTTCCTTGGTTGTAGCAGCAAAAGTGTGAGTATCAAGGTGGTTCTTGGCTCTGTCGTACATATCATGCTGGATCTTGGGAAGGAGCTCGCCAACCTTGGCAGCTACTTCATCAATAGCGCACTCGATCTTTTCTCTGGTATCTCTTCTTACGATAACGCACTTGCCGGCCTCAATATCCTTAGGGCCGATCTCAATACGAAGCGGTATACCGCGCATCTCCTGATCTGCGAACTTGTATCCGGGGCTTCTGTCTGAATCATCAAGCTTAGCTCTGAAGTCCTTAAGTGCCTCAAGCATCTTACCTGCTGTCTCAAGAACGCCTTCCTTCTTCTGCTGGATAGGAACGATCATAACCTGTACAGGAGCGATTCTCGGAGGAAGCACAAGACCTGAGTTATCGCCGTGAACCATGATCATAGCTCCGATAAGTCTTGTTGTAGCGCCCCATGATGTCTGGAATACATGATGAAGCTTATTATCTTTTCCTGCATACTGAATCTCGAATGCCTTGGCAAAGCCATCACCGAAGTTGTGGCTTGTAGCTGACTGAAGAGCTCTTCCGTCGTGCATAAGTGCCTCTACAGTATAAGTAGCCTCAGCACCTGCAAACTTCTCCTTCTCAGTCTTCTGCCCCTTAATTACCGGGATAGCCATATCCTCAGCAAGGAAATCAGCGTATACATTCAGCATCTGCTGTGTTCTCTCCTCAGCCTCCTCAAAGGTAGCGTGAGCAGTATGACCCTCCTGCCAGAGGAATTCTCTTGAACGAAGGAAGGGACGTGTCTCCTTCTCCCAACGAACAACGCTGCACCACTGATTAAGAACCTGGGGAAGATCCTTATAGGAATGAATCTCTCCCTTATAATAATCGCAGAAAAGAGTTTCTGATGTAGGACGTACACAATATCTCTCTGTAAGAGGCTCTGTACCACCATGTGTAACCCATGCCACTTCAGGTGCGAAACCTTCGACGTGATCCTTCTCCTTCTGAAGAAGAGACTCCGGAATCAGCATTGGCAGATATGCGTTTGTAACCCCGGTCTTCTTGAATCTCTCATCCAGGTGCTTCTGAATAAGCTCCCATATTGCATATCCTGCAGGCTTAATTACCATAAAGCCCTTAATATTTGAATAGCTTATAAGTCCTGCCTTAGTAACTACGTCGGTGTACCATTGTGTAAAATCCTCATCCATTGAGGTTATCTCTGATACAAGTTTCTTTCCATCCTGTGCCATGAATAAAATCTCCTAAAAAAATTTTTTTATTTTATTTTTCTATCTAATTCGCATAGTTTGTTTCATGTTAATGCGTCAAAGCCAGATTTGTCAAGGGTTTGCCCCATTCTTTGCCCTTTCCCGATTCACTTCCCGATAACATTAGTATATAATTTATTTGTGGAAACTTTTTGATTTTTTAAAATCAAAGAATCACGTATTTATGCGCTTTCCGCGGTACTTATTGTAAAAAAAATTTAAATTTTGAAAAAAATTTAAAAAAGTGCTTGCATTCCTAAAAAAACCGTAGTAATATATCACTTGTCGCTAAGACAGCGACACGAAAGCAACACCAAACAAGCGCTTCTAGCTCAGTTGGTAGAGCACCTGACTCTTAATCAGGGTGTCCAGGGTTCGAGCCCCTGGAGGCGCACGCCGAGTACTGTTTTGTGGGTATATCCCATGGGGCGGTACTTTTTTTGCGCGTTAAAGAGAGCCATGCAAAAAGAAGATATGTAGAATTCGTGGGAGCTTGCTCACTAAGAATTCTATATATCTTCTTTTTTATACGGCGAACGCCGCGACAACGAGGAACAAGCGAAGCGGTTCCGAGTCTGTCGGGCATGGCTCACTCCGCGCGTACGAAAGGAGCTTGCTCACCTAAGGCGTTGTCCTCTTTCTTTTTAATTTATGCGGCGAATGCCGCGTAAATGAGGAATCGTTTCACGATTCCGAATCTTGCGTGCGGGGTATATCCCTCCCCTTGCGGTTCCGAGTCTGTCGGGCATGGCTCCCTCCGCGCGTGCTAGTGAGAAGCTTGCTCATAGAAATTCATTCAATTTGGAAATATTTTCTCTTTTTTCCCATTTGGTATCCTTTTTTACGCTTTTTTCCAGATATATTTTGTTCTGTTGGTAACACAACTACATTTTCTTCAATTTGGTACCCCTATATCTAAGATTTAGGGATACCAAATTACTATTTTCATCGAATAATTTCCATTTTCCAGAGAAAGCCCTTAAAAAAACCACCAAAAAGGATACCAAACACAGGAAAATACCCGTTTTGATAATCCCTTTGTAAGTGGTAATCTAAAACCATCAAATTTAGGCAGTTAAGATCCAGCAGTTTTTGGCAGTCAGAAACCAGCAGTCATCAACATCTCAGATGTCATTTTATAATGGCATTTGGGAGGTGAAGAAAGGATGATTGACTGGATGATTTACACCAAGATTCAAGAAGCCAAAAGAAAGGGTCTGAACAAGACCCAGACAGCCAGATGGCTGAATCTCAACAGAGAAACAGTACGGACATACTGGGATATGCCACCGGATAAGTTCGCCCAAAGGCTTGAGGCATCCCAGCACAGGGAAAGTAAGGTTGATAAATATAAGGACTTTATAGTCTCCTGCCTTACCGATTACCCTGACATGTCCGCAGCTCAGATCTATGACTGGATCAAGGAGCGTAATGGACTGGAAACACTTGATTTCCAAAAGCGTGCATTCAGGGATTATGTCAAACGTATCCGTGAAGAGTATGACATAAAGAAGCCTGTACATAGCAGACAGTATGAAGCTGTGGAGGAGCTACCACCCGGACAGCAGGCTCAGGTGGATATGGGCGAGATTTATGTTGCGACCACAACCGGAAGGAACAAAAAGATATACTGCTTTGCAATGGTTCTCGCGCATTCAAGGTACAAGTTCGTACTATGGCAGGAACACCCATTTACAACGGAAACGTTTGTAATAGCACATGTAAAAGCATTTACTTTTCTGGGAGGGCGTCCCAAAGAGATTGTCTACGATCAGGATAAAATCCTGGCGGTAAGCGAGAATCATGGAGACATCATATATACAGATGGCTTCCAGAGCTACCTTTCAGAAGTAAACTTTGAAGTCCGTTTATGTCGTGGATACGATCCGGAATCCAAGGGTTATGACAAGTTATTTTTTATGTAAAGAAATAATAACAACCCATGTAGTATAAGCAATTATTTGTAGATTTCTTTACATAATAATGCCGATACTGTTACTAAAGACATTTATGAAAGGAGAACGTTGTCTATGGTAACAGATATCAGTGAATTAATTAAACTATGTAGTGCAGAGCTGATTGACAGACAGTACAAACCTGACTATGCAGAAAAGATTCAGTCGCACTGGGATGAACTAAAATGCTGGATGGAAAAGAACTCTTTAACAGTTTTTTCTGAAAGAATCGCTAATCAGTATTGTGATTACCATATAGGAACCCATCTGCTTTTAGAAGGGA